>DASWYG010000378.1:0-12898 GCA_036405075.1 Bacteroidia bacterium
AACCAGAAGTAACATTGGTGGCTTTGCTAATGTTTATTGAATATAGACGTTTGATATCAGTTGTACCTCTAGCAGCAGCTTCAAGTACCAGAAAAGTTGAGTCATTGACAGCTGCCATGTCTCCAATTTTCCAGTCTTGTAAACGAATTTGATTGCTTCCTGAAGATCCTATAACACCGTCATTAAGATAAACCAACATACGGGTAGCATTGGTACTTGGGTCGATCTCTAAAATTCTATGGACGCGGGTTGCGTTTCCTACTGAAGAACTAGGGTATAAAATTGGACTCTGAATGATGGCATAAATTTTACCGTTAGGAGCAATTGAAATACCTTCAAATCCTCTGTTGTTTTTGCGGTATTTGAAGCAAGTGTCGATTTGTATGTCTTGTGCTTGTGCTCCAACTAAATTTGCATAAGGTGTGTATCTTTTCAATACAATACCAGAAGCATTGATGACCCAGATTGTTGGACCACCTTCTTCACAAATCCAGAAATTGCCATATCTGTCAATGACAACACCTTCTGCATCTATGCCCCAAATGTCTTTAGCAGCTGTTTTTAAATTGAAATTGGCACAATTCATAACAGTGTCAGTAGAAGCAACTTCAGCTGATGTACTTCCAAATCCTGTTGGATTGATGATACCGGTTGCACCAGTACCATTAGGTCTTTTTATAGAGATGGTTTGAAGTATTTGAACTGAATCGCCTTTAACTCTTACTCTATGAAGTTTAGGTGCATAATTTGGAAATGCATACATTTTATCATAGGTAGGTCTGCAGCCTGATAAATTGGCATTGGCTGCATCAATGTTAACACCTCTGTCTGAAACGATCCAGAACTCGGTGCCGTTGGTGTTTGGAATGGGATACATTCCGGAGAATCCGCTTTCTCTGAACAAAATGCCCTGGAAAGTTCCGATGTTGGGTGAGTAGTTATTGGAATAATCCTTCACTACTTTGATCTGCGCATTCATTTTAGAAGGCAGACCAAAACCAAACATCATTGCAAAGATTGAAATGGTAAATTTGAGTCTCATTACTTTTGTAGATTTTACCCGACAAAATACCTACTGTTAGATTACGCTTGTATTGTAGCCTCATTAATTAAGAATTATGATAATGTTCATTCTACCCGAATAGAATTGACACTATGGTCACAATAAATTCACAAGAATGAAATATTCATTTCATCTCTTGCCTTTTTAAATTTAATTAAATAAAATGATTGTTAGAACAATTGTCCTACCTGTAAGCTTTAGATAATTGCTAAATTCCTAGGTCAAGGTTCTTCCCTTCACCGGAACCGAATTCATCAATATCTCCTTCTTGCACATAATTTGCGCAATTAATGTCAATACTTAATTCTTGAGGAGGATGGTCTATTGGTTGAAGTTTGATCTCGAGTTTAGGATCGGCTTTAGCTTTCTTTATAAAATAAGCAAATATTGGAAGTGCAGCATGCGCTCCTTGTCCAAGATTGGTACTTCTAAACCTCACTTTACGACTGTCGCAACCGACCCAAGTGGCACACACCAAATCTTTGGTTACACCCATGAACCAACCGTCACTGTTGGATTGCGTTGTTCCGGTTTTTCCACCAACCCAACCCTCTACCCCATATCTTCTTAATCTTTGTGCTGTGCCATGATTGACTACTCCCTCCAACAATTTGCACATGACATAAGCTTTTTCTTCTGTCATGATCTGCTTTATTTCGGTAGTACCAAACTCTGCCAGTATGTTGCCATTTTTGTCTTCAATTCTGGTTAAATATGTAGGTTCATTCCAATAACCTTTATTGGCAAAAGTAGAAAATGCCCCTGCCATATCAAATGGAGATATATCTGTAACGCCAAGGCAGATTGAAGGATATGGTTCCATTTTCGCACTGTCAATGCCCATTTTTCTTACAAATTCAATTACATTTTGAGGCGCTCTTTCACCCATGGCATACATCATTTGAGCCACAATGGTATTGGTAGATGAGGCCAATCCTTGAAACATGTTCTTACTGCCTCCATAAACGCCATCACTGTTGCTCACTTTCCAATTGGGATATGGCGGTGCTTGATTCGGAAACTGAGTACATGGAGCAATTTTATTATCAATTGCCAAAGCATAAACAAAAGGTTTAAAGGTCGAACCCACTTGTCTGCCGGCACTTCTGTTGACATGATCGTATTGAAAAAATTCGTGATTGATACCTCCTACCCAAGCTTTCACCTGACCTGTAGTAGGTTCAATGGCTATGAAACCGGCATGCAGAAAACGCTTCATGTATTTGATGGAATCCAAAGGACTCATGCTGGTATCGATATCCCCTCTCCATGAAAATACAGTCATTTTGGTTTTCTTTCTACATACTTTCATGATCTCAGTGGTATCTTTACCATAAACTTCTTTTAACGCTGCATAACGCGGTGTTTTTCTCAATTCCTGCAAAGGATACTGAGGTAATACTTTCCAATTCTCATCCCTCCAAGGCTCTCTATTGCCCCAAGATTTATCAAACTCGCCTTGCAATGTGGTTAAGTGTTGTTTAACTGATTGTTCAGCATAATCTTGAAGACGCGAATTGATGGTGGTATAAATTTTCAAACCATCTTTATAAAGGTTATAAGACTCGCCATTGGGTTTTTTGTGTTCTTTGCACCATTTGATCAAATCCTTTTTCAACCATTCTCTGAAATAAACAGCCGGACCATTGTTGTGATCCTGATATTGATAATTGAGTTCGATTGGTTTTTCCTTGAAATTCTGGAATTCTTCCTTGGTCATTTTGCCATTTTTGACCATTTGTTGAAATACAGTGTTTCTTCTGTTTTTTGAATTCTCAGGGTTGTTTTTAGGATTGTATACGGATATGGCTTTAAGAACACCAACTAAAACCGCACACTCTTCAACTTTTAGGTCTTTGGGGTCTTTATTGAAGAATTCTTTAGCCGCTGATTTGATACCGAATGAATGTCCTGAGAATCTCACAGTATTGAGGTACATGGTGGCAATTTCCTCTTTGGTGTACCTTCTTTCAAGTCTCACAGCAATTACCCATTCTTTTAATTTCTGCATCAACCTAACAACTACATTAGGGCGTTCACCATTGTCATAGTGGAATAAGTTTTTAGCCAACTGTTGGCTGATCGTACTGGCTCCACCTGATGAGCCCAACCTGGCCACTGCAGTTACCAATCTGATGGCATCGATACCTGAGTGATCATAAAAACGCTCGTCTTCAGTTGAAATCAAAGCATCGAACATGGATTTTGGGATATCATCATAAGCCAAATACGAACGGTTTTGAATGAAGTATCTGCCCAATAATACACCATCTTCACTGTAAAGCTCACTTGATAAAGCACTCTTAGGGTTTTCAAGCTCTTCAATGTCAGGCATGGCCCCTAAAATGCCAAAATTCACCAAGACAAAAAACACTGGAATGAATGCCAACGTGTAAAAGAAAACTTTCCAAAATTTCTTGATCACTTGGTTGTCTGCCGGTTTTTTTGCCATTATTGCTTGGTTATGATTTGTAATTGAGTGTAAAGAATGAGGTATAATCGTCTAACAACTTTTCTAAAATCAAAATTGAGAAATTCTCTTTGCTGATGATGTATTGTTTAGACGGGTCTGATATCTTGGTTTCTGTGAAGAATTTAGTATTGGCCATCATTTCCTTGTAAAATGCTTTGGCTTCTTCCATGGATTTGAAATTGTTGACGATGAGGATTTGAAATTGATCACCCAACAATGAAGTGGTAACACGTAATCCGGCTTCTGGGTGAAAGGATTTGTTGTAATTGATGAATGCCAATTTCAACTGTGTAATATCAATGCCTTTGGGCACCAATAACATATAAAAATGGTCATTGGCTGGATTGTAAGTGTATTTTCCTGAACTGGCTCCCTGACTGATCTCTCCGCTTTGAATTTTAATGAGCTCTATGGTTTTGGAGCATTGAACAGAAATGTCTGAATTCGGATAATTGTCGACTATAGCTTGAAGCTTGGTTCTGAAAACTTTCTTATCCCCTCTTCTGCCTTCTATCAATGCATCAATGTAATCAAAATTTACTTGCAGCGGACTGCCCGGATATTTGGTGTCATTTTCCTTTTTAAACGACAAGGCTTCGTCGTATTTACCGTCTTTATATGCATTGTAAGTTTTTGCATATAAAACTTCAACATCTTTGTTGGGATCTATTTTCTCCAAATTTGCACTGTCACTGCCAGTGGTATCATTCATCAACACAGAAAGGAAATTGCTTTTTGGATCGGCTTCTTTGATGAGATTGATGTAATAATCTGCTTTAGGCTTATTTTTTACATCCATGTAAATCCTTGCCAATAAATACCATGAATTGATTTGATATTTGTTTTTAGGGTATTTGGTGTTTAGCTCTTCCAGTAACAATTTAGCTTTTTCGTATTCTTTAAGACTTTGATAATAAACATTAGCACCTAAAAAATAAGATTCTGCAGCTTCATCCTTGAGTTTTTGTTTTTCAGCAATAGTAAAAGGAATGTTCTCATAATACTTTTTGCGTTCTTCAGAAGCATTCTTCAACAATTCATTTTTAATGATATCACCTTTGTCGTTCTTGTTTTGCTGATCATTGATCTTTTCCCAGTTCACTTTCTGACTGTTGCTGGCAATGGCCCAAAAATCTGTCAATTCCCGATTACCCCATATCCTTTGAAAATCTTGTAAGCCTTTACTCCTTGCAGCATTGTTATAAAAGGGGAAATTGCCGCCCGAACCTGCACTTTGATTTGCATTGGCTAAATTGTCTTGTTGAAACTTTTTATTTTCTTCCGCTTGGCGCTTGTTTTCCTCTGCGTCTTTCGCGTCTTTAATGAGTTTATCAATGGTTTTTTCCCTCAGTTTCTCATTTTCTGACAATCTGAGTAAACTGTCTTTTTCTCTGATATTCACCAAGTGTTTGATGAGTTCGTTCAAGACAGAGTTTTTGTCTTGCACTTTTTGGTAATCTTTGTGATCAGGTGTAATGGTTCTTGCGGCACTGTCGTAATAAGCTTGTGCATTCTCATAATCCTGAAATTTAAAATACAAATCTGCCAAAGCCAGATAAGCACTGCTTTTAATTCCTGCATCATTCGATTTTGCGTTCAAACAATTTCTATACTCTACAATAGCACCTTTTTGATTTTTGTCAGCCAATTCAAGGTTACCCAATTCAAAGTATATTTGATCGAAATAATCAATGTTCTTATCATCCTTCAACATGTTCCTAAGGATGGTTTTGGCATTTTTTATTTCATTTCTGTTTTTGGGATTGATGCTTTTGGCTATATTGAGTTTGGCATTGAAAGCAAATTCGTAAGGTGGGTTGAGCTTGATGACTTTCTTGTAACGCTCTAAAGCATCTGTATTTTTCTTCATCAAACCATACAGTTGAGCCAATACAAAGTTGTACCTTACTTTTTTAAATTTGTTTTTAACTTTAGGTATCGACTCTTCCAATAACTTAATGGCATTGGGATATTTTACTTGTTTGATGTTAACTGCAGCACCTGCAATGTTCAATTCCAACTTGTATTTTTCAGGAACCGTCTTCAATGTACTTAGTTTGCCATAAAGAGCTTCCGCATCTTCATATTTGGTCATAAGAACATAAAGGGTCAGTAGTTTTATTTGAGCATAAATCGCTTCATCAGTGTTCTTAAAATTTCCGGCAACAAATTCATAGACTTCTATTGCTGAATAAAAATCGCCTTTGAACATGTGTGCATCACCCATGAGGAGATAGCTGTCGTCTACCCATTTACTTTTGCCGTGCTTGTCTATGATAAAAGAGCATTTTTTGAGCACTTCATCCATTTTAGCAGCATTGCCTTTCAATGAGCTGGCGTCGGGAATAGGATAAAGAGAAAGTACGTCTTTATAATTGTCTTTATAAGTCTGTTGGGCTTCATCCCTTACATCAACCACCAGATTGTTGGCGTTGTAATAGTAATTGTAATGAGATACAGTGTTGTGCCATTGACGAGACAGCCAACTCTGAGAGAAGACTTGCGCCGGAATTAAACACAGCAGAAGGTATATGTATTTTCTTTGAAACAATTTTTTCTTCGGTTAAAACCTATTAACTTTGAAAACGCAAATTTATTATTTGCAAAGCATTTTTTTACATGGAGCGACAACAAAACAGAAGAAAATTACTAAAAAAACTTAAAAACAGGTATAGACTTCTGATCATCAATGAAACTAATCTTCAGGAGAAGACATCTTTAAGTCTGACACCATCAAACGTTTTGTTGATAGGTTCTGCGGGATTGTTGTTGTTTTCACTTTTCAGTTGGGGAATTTACACTTTGTTTCCGGGAGTTAAAGATTATGCACCGGGATATAGTCAAACTTTCGATGGAAAGATGAAAAATGAAGTTCTAAAAAAAGTAAGTAAGCTTGAAAATGAGCTGAACATGGCAAAAAAAAGAGAACTGGCCATGAAACAGATCATCAGCGGAGAAGATGTTACTGCTTATGACATTCCATACACTGCGGGATCAGCCAAACAAGAAATCAAAGAAAACACTCAAGCAACTGCTCCGGCAAGTGAAGCTATAGAAGCTAAACCTGTGCCAGACAATAAGCCCATGGTGAACATAGGAATGGCTGAAGGTGAAATGGACAGCGATATTCCCGGAAGTGATTTTTTGTTTTTCACCCCGATGAAAGGCAACATCACCGAGAGTTTTAACAATCGCACACATCCATTCATTGACATCATGCCGAATACGGATGAATCTGTAAAGGCAACAATGGACGGAACTGTCATATTCAGTGGATGGACACCCGAATACGGTTACATCATATCCGTTCAACATCAGAACAATTGGATGTCGATTTACAAATTCAATTCAGCCTTATACAAAGAACCCGGTAGTTATGTAAAGGCCGGTGAAACCATAGGCATTACAGGATATACTGATAAAAACAATCCCAAAAAACAACTTCGATTTGAATTGTGGCACAATGGAATTGCAGTAAACCCCATGAATTACATAGTTTTTTAATATTATTGCAGACATGTTGAATAAAAACCCTAAGAACGAACCCAACCAGAACTCCGCATTGAACATGATTGGATTGGGCACCGTTATCAACGGCGATCTGAGTTCAGACGGAGACCTCAGAATAGATGGAAAGATCAATGGACAAGTAAGCTCAAAATCAAAGATTGCCATGGGAGCCGGAGCTGAAATCAGTGGCGATGTGAATGCCAGAAGTGCTGATATTTCGGGCAAAATTGAAGGTGATGTGAACATTGGCGAAACTTTGTTTTTAAGGTCATCGGCTAAAATCAAAGGCAATATCACCACTTCAAAATTGGTCATCGAAAGTGGGGCTGAATTCAACGGCACCTGTTTCATGAACAACAAATCGGCTACTGCAGCCAACACAGCAAATTGAAAAAAAAACCATTACCGGATTATGCCCGTTTTTCCGGCCTGGGTTTGCAAATGGTCGCATTTGTATTGATTTGCGCATTTGCAGGTAAATATGCAGACAGTTTTAAACTCACCACTTTCCCACTCTTTACAGTGATAGGAATTTTTATCGGCGCCTTTGGTGCCATGTATTATATGATCAAACAATTAAAATAAATGAAGAAAATTCAACCCCTATTTCTCGTCTTCCTCATACAAGTTGCACTTATTTGGTTGATACCGGTTTTGTCGGTTAGCAATTTTGACAAAATAGCACTCAATTCGGGTTGTTTGCTTTTTTTGATCATTTTTTCGTTTGGACTGATGCGATTATTGAATACAGGAGAGATCAGTCAATCGAAGTTCAATGCTAAATTTTTCGGGTCAATGGGATTGAGAATGTTGACCGGCTTGGGAACAATAGGTATCTATCTGGCTATCAGCCCAATAGTCAATAAAGTCGGGACTATTTTTCTCTTAATATCATATTTTGTCTACATGGGTTTTGAAATTCGGATTATCCTCCATAAATTGCGCACCGATTCAGAAAAATCCAAAAATGCTGATAATGCCCGAAAATAAAGGACTTCTCAATTTCAAAAAATTACAATTTTTATTTGTTTTTATATTTTTTGCGCTGATTTCAGCTCAATCTGCCTTTGGTAATCACCCTGAAAGCGCTACAGACTCCACGTCTGTATCGAAAACAGAACACACCGAGGGACACGGACCTGCCCATGAAGAAGGATTCGACGCTGGTAAAATGATTTTGGACCACGTTAAAGATGCCCACGATTGGCACATCATGGACATTGATGGTCATGCTGTTAGTGTTCCATTACCGGTTATATTGTACGACAATGGTTTACACACTTTCATGTCTTCTAAATTCGAACATGGACATGCAGTAGTAGAAAGCAAAGGCAATTATTACAAACTTCACGACGGAAAAGTATACAAAACAGAAGCTGACGGACTAATACACATGGAAGGTAATTCAGTCACCAACATGATGCCAACTGATTTATCCATCACTAAAAATGTATTCGCTTTGATATTAAGTGCTGCATTGATCCTATTAATTTTCTTTACAGTAGCAAAAGGTTACAAGAAAAGAGGAACAGGTGCTCCTAAGGGAATTCAATCTTTGGTAGAGCCATTGATCGTCTTTTTAAAAGACGAAGTGGTAAAACCTTCAGTTGGCAAACATTACTCTAAATTCTTACCATTATTACTGACCATATTCTTTTTCATTTTCATCAACAATTTGATGGGTTTGATTCCAATATTTCCTTTTGGAGCCAACGTTACAGGTAACATAGCTGTTGCAATGGTATTGGCAGTAGTGGTATTTTTAGTGGTTAATTTCTCAGGAAATACACATTATTGGAAGCACATATTTGCTCCGGATGTACCGGTTGCATTGTGGATATTGTTGATTCCAATTGAGATATTAGGTGTTGTATTGAAACCATTTGTATTGATGTTGCGTTTGTTTGCTAACATCACTGCAGGCCACATCATCATATTAGGATTCTTCAGTTTGATATTCATTTTCGGTGAGATGAACGCAGCAGCCGGTTATGGTTCAGCGATATTCTCAGTCATATTCACCTTGTTCATGAGCGTACTGGAGTTATTGGTAGCATTCCTTCAAGCCTATGTGTTCACATTGCTTGCATCTCTTTACATTGGAAGTGCTACAGAAGAGCATCATCATGCAGAAGACCACCACTGATTAAGTAAGTAAACAAACAACAAAATAAAACCCAAAATAATAGGTCAATTTTAGAAATTCTCTTAGAAGCAGATCCATCTAGATTCGGTGCTGCAATCGGTGCAGGTTTAGCCGCTATCGCTGCCGGTATTGGTATCGGTAACATCGGTAAAAGTGCTCTTGAAAGCATCGCACGTCAACCTGAATCTACAGGCGACATCAGATCAAACATGATCGTTGCAGCTGCGCTTGTTGAAGGTGCGGTATTCTTTGCGATCGTGCTTTGCCTCTTGATATTGTTTGTAAAATAAACCATATCGGAAAAAACTTGCAAGGGGATAATTTCGGTTTCCCCTTGCTTTTATTTAAAAAACCAACAAAAGAACAAATAAAATAAAATGGACTTAGTATTACCCGGCATAGGACTGACGTTTTGGATGGTGCTGGTATTCGGCATTTTGCTTTTTTTATTGAAGAAATTTGCCTGGAAACCAATCTTGTCAGCTCTGAGCGAGAGAGAACACTCAATTGAGGAAGCTCTCAAATCTGCGGAACAAGCCCGCGAACAAATGGCCAAATTGCAAAGCGATAACGAAGCGCTTTACAGACAAGCCAGAGAAGAACGCGATCAGATCCTCAAAGAAGCTCGTGAGATGAAAGACAACATCATCAGTGAAGCTAAGAAATCTGCTGAAGATGAAGGCAAGAGAATGATACAAAAAGCAACAGATGAAATCAACAAGCAAAAAGCCAATGCCATTGCTGAATTGAAAGGACAGGTTGCAACAATCTCTGTTAACATTGCTGAAAAACTGATAGACAATCAACTTTCTAACAGTCAAGAGCAACAAAACATCATTGCCAAACAAGTTACCAATTTGAACAACAATCAACAAGCCATCGCTTAAGCATGTCTGAAACAAAAATTTCCAATAGATACGCACAAGCTCTCATGGAGCAAGCCATTGCCGGCAATAAATTATCGGCAATTGCCAATGACATGACGCTGTTGAACAATACTTGTGCAAGCAGTATCGATCTTAGGAATGCTTTGAAAAACCCTATCATCAATCCTCAACAAAAATTGAAAGCGATGATGGAGATTTTTAAGTCTTTTGATAACATTTCAAAGGATTTCCTACAATTGGTTTGCCTTAGAAACAGAGAAAATTTATTGCCAGATATGTCAGAGGCTTTCTTAAACCTCTACAGACACAATCAAGGCATAGTGAAGGTGAATGTTCAAAGTGCTACTGCAATTAGTGAAGAAGATAAGAACAGCATCAAATTATATGTGATTAAGAATACCGGTGCTAAATCGGTAGAGCTCGAGACCGAGATAAAAGCTGATGTCATAGGCGGAATGGTCATCAAATTTGGCGACAAATTGTTGGACACCAGCATTGCAGCTAAACTTAGAAAACTCAAAAAAGAATTAAACATAGCATAAAAAAAATAAATCATGGCAGAAATAAGACCTGATGAAGTTTCAGCGATCCTGAAACAACAAATAACAAACTTCAAAACCGAATCTGAACTTGAGCAAGTTGGAACGGTGCTTCAAGTGGGTGACGGTATTGCCCGTATTCACGGTCTCAACCAGGTTCAATCCGGTGAGCTGATCGAATTCGAGAACGGTATGAAAGCCATCGTTCTGAACCTTGAAGAAGATAATATCGGTGCCGTATTGTTCGGTAGCAGTACCCAAATTAAAGAAGGTGATACTGTTAGAAGAACCGGTAAAATCGCATCCATCAACGTATCTGACAGCATGCTTGGTCGTGTTATCAATACCTTGGGTGAGCCGGTAGACGGTAAAGGTGCCTTAACAGGTGAAATGTTCGAAATGCCTTTGGAACGTAAAGCTCCGGGTGTATTGTTCCGTGAACCGGTTAAAGAACCACTTCAAACAGGTATCAAAGCAATCGATGCCATGATTCCAATCGGTAGAGGTCAACGTGAGCTCATCATCGGTGACCGTCAAACCGGTAAAACTGCAGTAGCTATTGACACCATCATCAACCAAAAAGAATTTTACGCCAAAGGTAAACCGGTGTATTGCATCTATGTTGCTGTGGGTCAAAAAGAATCTACTGTTAAACAAGTAGTAAAAACTTTGGAAGAAAAAGGTGCTATGCCATACACGGTTGTAGTATCTGCTCCTGCTTCTGCTCCTGCTCCATTGCAGTTCTTTGCTCCAATGGCCGGTGCTGCTATCGGTGAGTATTTCCGCGATCGTGGTCTTCCGGCTTTGATCGTATATGATGACCTTTCAAAACAAGCGGTGGCTTACCGTGAGGTATCCCTCTTGTTGAGACGTCCACCGGGACGTGAGGCTTATCCGGGTGACGTTTTCTATTTGCACAGTCGTCTTCTTGAAAGAGCTTGTAAATTGAACGCTTCTGATGCCATCACTTCTAACATGAATGACTTGCCTCCATCATTGAAAGGTAAAGTTAAAGGTGGTGGATCTTTAACAGCTTTGCCTATCATTGAAACTCAAGCAGGTGACGTATCTGCTTATATCCCTACCAACGTGATCTCTATCACCGACGGTCAGATATTCCTTGAATCTAACCTCTTCAACAGTGGTGTGCGTCCTGCTATCAACGTGGGTATCTCTGTATCACGTGTGGGTGGTTCGGCTCAAATCAAATCAATGAAAAAAGTAGCTGGTACTTTGAAACTCGATCAGGCTCAATACCGTGAATTGGAAGCATTTGCCAAATTCGGTTCTGACCTCGATTCTGCTACAAAATCAGTACTTGACAAAGGTTCTAGAAACGTAGAAATCCTTAAGCAAGGTCAATACGCTCCTCAAAGGGTTGATCAACAAGTTGCAATCATTTACCTAGGTACAAAAGGTTTGCTCAACAGCATTCCGGTAAATAAAGTTCGTGCTTTTGAAGCTGAATTCCTTGAAGTATTGGAAAACAAACACAAAGAACTTTTGAACGACCTTGGTGCAGGTAAAATCGACGACAACATCACCGGTAAACTTGAAGAAGTTGCCAAGCAAATCGCCAGCAATTACAAAGCCTAATAACAACATACTTTAATGGGAAATTTAAAGGAAGTAAGAATCAGGATCAGTTCAACCATCTCTACTCAGCAGATCACCAAAGCCATGAAGCTTGTGTCTGCTACCAAGTTGAGAAAAGCACAATCGGCCATCATGCAGATGCGTCCTTATGCTGACAAATTGAATGGTGTCCTTAAAAATCTCAGCGATTCTGTTGACGATGAGAAACTCGCTGTATACTTCAAAGAGAAATCTCTCAGCAGGGTGCTACTGGTTGTTGTAAGCAGCGACAGAGGTCTTTGCGGCGGTTTCAATGCCAATATCATCAAAAGAACCAAACTCCTTTTGAATGATGAATACCAAGAATTGGTGGCCAAGAAAAAAGTTGATGTTTTATTTGTTGGAAAGAAAGCTTTCGAAGCATTTAAAAAATCAGATCTTAACCTCAACACCGACTTCATGACAGCTTTCTCTAATTTGAACGCTGAAACAGGATTCGCTATTGGTGATTACATCATGGAGAAATTCCTAGATGGTACCTACTCCAGAGTAGAAGTGATTTACAACAAATTCAAAAATGCTGCTACTCAAATTGTGAGCAATGAAGTGTTGTTGCCTGTTACCATCAAATCTGCTTCAGCTCAAAAAGGCCCCGAGAAAGATTATATTTTCGAACCCAATAAAATTGAGATCCTTGAGGAATTG
>DASWYG010000379.1:0-5271 GCA_036405075.1 Bacteroidia bacterium
AATCTTGATAAGTGCCTTTACCAGTCAATACAAAATTATCTGAGGTTCCCAGACTTTCTATACAAGCAGAACAATCTTCTGTGCAATTCACAGTGGCCATAGCTGATTGTTCTTCAGCCAACAATGTTTCATAACTTTTAAAACATGTATTATTCACTGCATTCAAATACTGGCTCAAATAATACTCATACGCATCATAATTAACTGTCAGAATTTTAGATATCTGATAATTACCAACTGCCATATTCGGAATATTAAATGCAGCCGGAGCATTTCCTGATGGCACATATTCAATACTTCCACAGGAATTGTCGAGAGTCAAACTGCCAACTCGCACAGAATTGGTATAGATGACATTACCACATTCATCTTTGATTTGTAATTCCAAATTATATACACAATCAAAACAAATTGTTGGCAACAAGCATTCACTGTTATAAGTCTTAGGGGTTAAATTGTAATTAAAACTGTGAGTTAGGCCTGGAGTACTTACTAAATATTGAGTATTGAAAGTCAAAGATGTTTGATCAATATTTGGCACATTTAGGTAGCTACTTCCATCTACCTTTTTATTAAAAAAATCAACATTGAGATTTGCAGAAGCGGAAGCCTCACTTGTGATTGGACTTAAATTTCCGGGACTATTTCCAGATATTGCCGTTGCGATTAAACGACCTGCTATATCCATATATGCGATATTTACTTGACCATTTGGATCTACAACAACATCTTTTTTATAATAACGATCATAGCCAACTTCAGAGCCAAACAATCTATCTAGTTCTTCTTGCAAAGGTCGTCCATAATAATACTTTGTTTCTTTACCTGAACCTAATTGATGATCTGGTCCTATTCCACCTTGCCTTCTGATTCTTCCAGTATTATCAGGAGTATACTCAATTTGAGAAAAAGGATAATTTTCGGCATCTGGTAAATACCCTTGATGATTGGCTTTACTTGGATTATTTGGTGAATAATATTGAGATGCTCCACTGCTGGTTGACATCCCTCCGGCAGTGGTACTGCAAGTTGATCCAGGATCTTCATCAAAATCCGACCTCGAATATTTGACACCAGATAGATTCTTATTAAAATTGGGATAATAAGTTAGAGCTGGAGAACTTGAAGGCACTGGAATAGCTTCCACAGCTAATCTTCCTTGATAATCATAAAATGCCTCACCTACCATTGCAGTGTCTATTGTATTATTTATTGATACTTTTTGTCTAGTTTCAAATTTTCCATCATAATAACCCATTACTTCATTTCTCTTTCCATACTCTGAATAAGTACTTGAATACTGCCAATTGAAGAGTGACTTATGACCTACAGTATAATAATAGGCATTAGTACCGCAACTTAAAGCACCAATTCCTGTTCCATTATTAGCTTCACTCCAATTTCCATAAATATTAACATTTACATTCGTCAGCTTTCTTCCAATTCCCCTAATCCTGTATATGATATATCCACGTTCATAAACAAGATTAAGCTTGTAACTTAATTCTTTGGTATTAATTCTTGAGCTGTTGTACTTAAAATCGTATCTAATGGATGTGCTTGGGATTGTTGAACCAATAGAACCGTTTGAAAAATCGTCAATATAGGTCCATTCCAATTCATACTCTTCTGCTCCTGAAATGGCAGGCCAAGAAATCAATAACTGATCCATCTCTCCGTCAGAATTAATATCATTAACAGTTTTATTTGGACAAGTAGTTGCAGTTGGATTGAACAACTCGTACCTCTCAATATTAATACCATAAGTGACATTGATATTGTCTTCTGGATTTGGAACTATAACACCTGTAGTAGCATTTTTAACTGACACTATACTTACTTGAACCTCGTGTCCTCCAATGAAATTATAAGTCGAATAATCTTTATAAGCATTGCCCGGGGTAGGATCAAACTGTATGTTTAAAATTTGTATTACAGTTGTAGGCACTTTATTGTTATCGCGATAAGTAATGCTCAACTCCACATTATAATCATATGGTGTATTGACCATATTAGCAAACTGGTGATTAATGGCAACTTTCACATAATTCTTAACCGAATTATTCACAAAACCTGGTGTTGCAGGTAATGGTGCATACATATTGTCTTGCACAGCAGGGCCGACAAAACCAGTGATTACATTGGCACCTGCTATAGAATTCTGAAAATTCAAATCAATAGCACTGGCATCGAGCACCAAAGCCATTAGAATTACAGGCACTAAAGATTTTAATTTTAATATCACAGTATTCATCATACGATTTAGTTGATTATTTCCTTTTAATGTTTGTTAAAGTATAGTTTTTGTATTGTTCAGAAAGTTGAAAGACGCCTTTGGATTTTATCAAATATTTATCAAATTCAAATTCCGATCTTTCCACCTTTTTATCATTCGAAGCGATGTAGTTGATTTCTAACTTAGGCGAAGTAAAATTTTCAAAACCAGGTAAAGTTGTATTAACATAGCACAATACCAATTTCTTTATCCAATTTAATTTGGAATCAACTACGACATTGATTTTTGAAAATCCAATTCCAAATCCTTCTTTTATGTGTAACACTAATTCAATGTCTTTACCATTAACTATTTTTTCGATTTTACTGCAATAGTCTAAGGCTGCTAGCAAACTTTGATCTATTACACCACCAACTATTTTAGGATCGGTTATTACAATAGATTGAGATGTTGTATCAATTATCAGTCTGGTCTTTTCATCTTGTATGGTTTCGACACCAACTATCATAGAATGTTCCTTAATACCATTTCTGATATAGTAACCTTCCATTTGAGTTTCTGGAACTGAATCCTGATGATGTTTATATATTTTATAAACCAGATTAGTTGCAAAATTCTTCTGAGCAAACATTTCAGAATTAATTTTCTTTATGATTTTAATAGCTTCATCTTTAGTAATAGATTCTGGCATCACACCAGAGCAAAGTATTAAAGCAAACACGAATAAAATGATTCCGTTTTTCATCTTTTTTGAGTATTGTCTCTGGTTTCCTTAATAGTCATGATGCCCCTCTCTGTTTCCTTTTTAAGACGAATAAGAACGCCCTCACTGTCATATTCATAAAGTGTTGCAAAATTATTTTCATCAAGGAAAGCAACAATTTTCAAAGAAACTGGATCATATACATAAGAGACAAAACTACCAGCTGCCGAATGAATCCTTATGTCATCAAACAATACAGCCCCGGCATTACTTCCTAAAACAATTTTAATATCGGTGGCTCCAATTGGAATATCAAATTCATAAAATACCCTTTGCCAACCTTCAATTATTTTACCTGAAGAAAGCATATTTGGCAAAACAGTTGTCCCTGCTGAAAACTGTATTTGTATATATGGGTTAGTATAAGTTTCGACATCTGCTGCTGCACCTACTTCTTTTACCCAAGCGCTGATGATGTATTTACCCGGTTCCGGATTAAAACTAGACAAACAAGTACTGCATGGCAGAGTAGGAGTTAAACATGCTGCTGGTGCAGTATAATTCATAGTAGTTTGACATGAGATAAAAGAACTTGAGATGAATTTAGAATTGTATATTACAGCTTTTAATGATTTTGAACTACCATCAGCTATCAGGTTTTTAAAAGTAAAATTAAAAGGAGAAGTCAGTGGCAAATTATACAATTGAGATAAATAACCATTCGAAATAATTAATACACCTGTTATCGGCATTGAAGAAAATGTAATGGTCCCATTTAGATCAAAAGTATTTCCATTCGCATTACATGCACTAGGGGTTGCAACCAGAGAACCAATGTTACAGGTTGAAACGACTGGGGTATAAGGACATGTATCTACATCAAAAACAAACTCAGAAACACAACCTGACACTGAAGTTGCAATTACTTTATGTTTTCCACCGCCGGTTTTTATACTTATGCCGTTGTTTGAACCTTTGATGTCTTCACCTGACCACCAATAAGATATATATCCATTTGGTGCAGTAAGTGTTCTCTCCCCTCCTGCACACGAAACACCAATTATTGGTTGGCTGTTCAAACATTCACCATCCAGATAGGCATAACCCAAATGACCTCCAAACGCGCAATCAGAAACCACAAATTCAACTCGCAAATTTTTCCCGATGTATTCATGTAATGGAATGGCAACCTCTGTCCATCCTCTGTAATACAAAGGACTGCCGGGTACAACTTGCTTAAAATTGTTTTGCAACTCTGAGTTAGAAGGATTAGCAAATACTGTATATGATGCACATTCAATCTGATTGCCTGATGGGTTAGAGCAATCGTCTTCCAAAACAAACAGCCTAACACTGAAATAAGGTTTATCCTGATCGGCATGGGAAGATCCCGGATCTTCCAAAACCACTGCATACTTATAAACATAAGTACTATTGGAAGCATCCACATAAAAAGTTCTGGCTATCTTAGATGCATCTCCCCCATTGGCTTGATTCTCCAATCTCAAGGAGTATGATCCACCTGGAGATACCACAGGCAAAGCTGGTCCAACATTTACATCGAATCCTGGACCACTTTGAATTTGTATACGACTTGACAAACCGCTGGGCATAAATCCGTGACAAACAGATGACCCAAATCCCGGATCTCCACACGCATCCCCTTGATAAGCTTCCCAAGTAGAAATATCTCCAGCTTCGAATCCGATGTTACTGCAATTTGAATGGGCACAAGGACCGGCACTCATTGCTGACGACGCATCTGAATAATCAGAATCTATGTATTCATTCAAAAACCTTTGCGCTTCACTATAGTAATAAACTTGCTTTTGAGTTAACCATTGCTGGTAATTAGATAGAGCATTATCGTTCAAAAAATCTGATTGTGTTGATTTATTAAAAAACTCTTGTTTATCTGCAGAAATCGCTGAGTTAAACTTATTCCTAAAAGCATAATAGTGCTTGTCAGACATTTTCAAATCTGTCTTAACTTGCAGCAAAACCTGATGAATGCCTTTGTTGACCCAAATGTTTTCAGCTTTTTGAATCAAATTGTCATTATTAGCCAATAAACAATTCATCAAAAATGACAAGACCAATGTGATTGTGATTTTTATATTCATGAGTTTTAGTTGCAGTTATTTCCTACAGGTTTTACAATATTTATATTACCACCAAAATTTACTTTTATACTCTTCTTACCAGTGTGAGCATCATTGTCCAATATCAACCCCGCCGAATTCTTAAAACTAAAATGATCGTTGGAACATTTGATAAAAGGATAATCTTCTATACCATCAAAACCAATTGCTATTCTCTTGGAATTAATAGA
>DASWYG010000380.1:0-8700 GCA_036405075.1 Bacteroidia bacterium
GTTTCAAAATTATAACCAACAGAATTAAAACCAAGAATGCTAAGAAATTGCTTTGGATTGTATCCATCATTACCTTCTTTCTTTCAGCTATTCTTGACAACTTGACCACCGCCATTGTTATGGTTTCTTTGTTAAGAAAATTGGTTCATGACAAGGAACAAAGACTTTATTTTGTTGGTATGGTTGTTATTGCAGCCAATGCAGGTGGTGCCTGGTCTCCTATTGGTGACGTCACAACGACCATGCTTTGGAACAACAACATGATTTCAAGTATGAACATCATTAAAACCTTGTTTATTCCATCCTTAGTTTGTCTCGTGATTCCTGTCTTTTTAATGTCATTTAAGTTAAAGGGTGAAGTAAAAAGGGACTCTTATGATTATGATAAAGCCGAAAAAGAAGAAAAGGTAAAAGGCAGTTTGGTAATGCTCATTGCGGGTGTTTCAGCCCTGATATTTGTTCCAATATTCAAATCCATTACACATTTACCTCCTTATGTCGGAATGTTGTTTGGTTTGTCTGTTGTTTGGGTAATATCTGAATTACTTCATATTGACAAAACGGAAGAAGAGAAAAAACCATATAGTGCCATTCATGCATTGACAAAAATTGATGTTTCAAGTGTTTTGTTCTTTTTGGGGATTTTACTGGCAATAGGTACTTTGTCTGGTACAGGAGTGTTGAGGAATTTGGCTATTTGGATGGATCAAACAATTGGAAATAAGGATGTTATATCTGTTTCAATTGGTTTGCTTTCCGCTGTGGTTGACAACGTTCCAATTGTGGCTGCAACAATGAAGATGTACCCACTATCCGAGTTTCCAATAGATTCTAAAATATGGGAATTTATTGCTTACGCCGCCGGAACGGGAGGTAGCTGCTTAATTATTGGATCTGCGGCAGGGGTTGCTGTTATGGGAATGGAGAAAATAGATTTCATTTGGTATTTAAAGAAAATATCATGGATGGCTTTGCTTGGCTATTTGGCCGGTGCCGTCGCATATTTATTGGTGTATCCAATCTTCGCTGTTCACTAACCGCAATTGGTATAAATATTTTAAAAGAGCTGCTCTATCAGGGCAGCTCTTTTTTTATTTCAATTTATTTGTAATTTTAATTTGTTGCAATATAGGTAAAATAATAACATACAAATTTTGTCAAAGCATTGTGATTTAAATGTTTAACAAAATTCAAACAAAAATCAGCGGCTGAAAACAGTGCAATGAAATTGCGACAAAATGAAGATTTGGGTTCACGCAGAAAATGGGGGGTAGGGAGAGGCACTGAGGCTAGAAAACAAGCAATATTGTGTGTTTATAGAAAAAAAAGTGAAAATTTTTATCGTTGAAAATCAAGTATTTATGAAAAATATTTTGTATATATAAGAGAGAATGTTTCAAATTTTTGAGGAAGTTGTTTTAAAAATCAATCCTTTCGTATATTTGATTAAACGGTGATTAAAAACATAAAGTAAATTACTCACTGTGTAAAAATACCTAAGAATAACAAATTAAAAATCAAGCGTATGAATGACATTAGCCAAACAAAAGAAGGATTCATCAAATCGATGATTTTATTTATTGTGTTATTGGGAATTTGCTTCGCACCTTTTTTTGCATTTGCCCAAAACTCCAATGCCATTAACACCGATGTTAAAAACATCAGGTCGACAGGAAATTCCACTGCAAATTCTGCAGTGGTTTCTGAAGCGGGGGAGAATGCAGTAGATTTTGAATTCCGTTCTTTGGCTGAGAGATTGAATTTGAAATTCAAAACAGGATTCAATTGTGTTTCATATTCTTTAGAGGCAAGATCTTCAGTATTTGAAGAATTTGAAGGTATTTCTTATTGTAACGATGTAAAATGCGCTGATGCGATCAGCGGAATTGAATACAACTTGAATGCGGCTGAATATCCTTATGCTGAATTCAGAATTAAAGCAATCAAAGAAGACGGTACAGTGGTATACAGTGACTCAAAAGTTCAACTGTTACAAGTGCCTAATGAAGTAGAATTGATTAACTCAGCTGCGAGTGATCAATTGTTCCTGAAATGGAACGCCATCAATGCCGGATACACATTCAGCATTAGCAGCATCAATGGAGAGGAAATAAAGTATGATGAACCTGTAACCGGAGAGAGCATTCAGCTTGGCGGTATCGAGGCAGGTTTTTACATCATCAGTCTTAAATCGAATACAGGTAATGTTTACCGTTACAAATTCTTTAAGACCATAAACTTATAAAGTGTAGATATTCATAGTGCGTTTGTTGATTTTCAAAATTAAGCCGGTCGTGAGCCGGCTTTTTTTATGCACTTTTGTTTTTATCGACATTTATTGGTCCTGGCACCAGAATAAACAAATACAAGGCGCTGGCAACAGTCATTATTGCGGTTAACGTAAATGTAAATGATGGCCCGTAATAATTCCAAATCAATCCGGCAACAGTACTAGAGATCAATAGACACAAGCTTTGAAATCCTGCAAAAGTTCCGATTGCTGTAGCAGTATCTGATTTTGCTGCAATATTGCTGATCCATGCTTTTGAATTGCCTTCTGTCATGGCCGAAAATAATCCGTACAAGAAGAATAAACCAATAAATTGAGGAAAGGTGCTGGCCATGGTCATGCCCAAATACACCAATGCAAATGTCAGAAGTCCTGCAATTTGCATGTATTTCATGCCCACTCGATCTGCCAAAATGCCCATAGGATAGGAGAACAAAGCATAAATTAGGTTGTAAAAAATATACAAGCCAATAACAGATGAATCACTGACGCCTGAGTTTGCGGCCATTAATAATAGAAATACATCGGAGCTATTGAAAAGTGTAAATGTCAGTAAACCGGTCAATAATTTTCGGTATTCCGGATTCCCTTTTTTCCAATAAGAGAAAAAGTCGCGCAAATTGACTTTGTCGATTTTTGGGACCTCTGATTTGGGTTTTTCCTTAATGAGATAAGTCGCTAGAAATGACAATATGCCCGGCAGAAATGCAATAAGAAACAAATTGCGATATTGCCCCGGGTAAAAATAGAGATAAATAAGAGCCAATAAGGGGCCTATCACTGCACCCAAGGTATCAAATGATCGGTGAAATCCAAAGATTCGACCTTTGTTTTCAGGAGTGGTTTCGTCAGAAAGAATGGCATCCCTGGCACCCGTGCGCACTCCCTTGCCAAAGCGGTCGAAAGTACGTGCAATGAATACCCAGAAAGGGTGGGTGAGCAATCCAATGATGGGTCGAGATAAGCCACTCATCAGATAACCAATTCTTACAAATGGCATGCGTTTGCCACTGATGTCAGACCATTTTCCAAAGTACCCTTTGCTCAATCCTGCTGTGGCTTCAGCCAATCCTTCAAGCACACCAATTAGGACAATAGAGAAGCCTATGGATTTTAAATAAACCGGCATTACAGGATACAACATCTCACTGGCAATGTCTGTGAACATGCTGACAATTGATAAAACCCATATAGTGCGAGTAATTCTAACCATTTAAAGATTTAAATGAATGCGATTAATGCAAATGTAAGTTTTGGGTCAAATGAATAAAAAAAGCCTTATCAACAAATTGATAAGGCTTTTGTATTTCAAATTGGTTTGAATTATTTCTTCTTTTTGTTGAGGTATACGATTGGCAATATAAATAGGGCCAAAAATACCGCAGCAATTACAATAGATGAGGTGTCCATTTTGTAAATGATTGTTTAGATGAATGTATGGTTTGAATGAATTCAAACATGAACCGTCATGCCTGTTTGTAGAGGCATTTATATGAGGTTCTAAACAAAATCCGAATGAGGATACGTCAGTTGTCTGACGTAGCGATTCACAAGATTTTCTATTTTGAAATGGACTTGCTTTCTATAAACATAACCCGGAAATGGGTTGACTTTAAAGGTTTTTAATTTGTCAACTGAGTTAACTGTTTTCTGCCTGTTTTCTGGGGCTGTCGGGGTTTGATTGCCTGAAGTTGGCCTTTTGAATTCTGAATCACCACGTTTTTGGCAATAGGATTCCCAGGTTTCACCCATGTATTCTTTTGCCGCACATTGTTTCACCACCACATTGGCTTTTTTGTGAGAATACAAGTGTATTCCGACAAATAAAGTGAGCAATATGCCAAACAGATTTCGCATTAGTTTTTAACGTTGGTGATTCTTAATAATTTTTTTGTTTCAAAGAAGTCTTCGTTCAATAAATGTGCCAGTTCAAAAGTCTCGACTCTGCGATTTGGAAACGCTTTTTTAAAGGTTTTAATTTCTTCATATAAATCGCCTCCTTTCAGGCAAAGTACCTCCGAATCCGGTTTAAGATTTTTAGCTATCCAAGCATAAAAATCCACCAATTGGGTCACTGCTCTGCACATCACCACATCGTATTTGCCTCTGATTTGTTCGGCCCTGGCTTGTTCTGCTTTAACGTTTTTTAAACCCAGTCCATCTGCAACAGCTTGTACAACACTTATTTTTTTTCCTATTGAGTCTACCAAATGAAATTGAATGTCGGGGTATAAAATGGCCAGTGGTATCCCCGGGAATCCGCCCCCGGTGCCAATGTCGAGCACATCATGTACTTGCTTAAAGCCAACACATTTTGCAATACTGAGAGAATGTAAGACGTGACGAACGTATAACTCTTCAATGTCTTTTCTCGAAACCACATTGATCATACCATTCCATTCTTCATACAAAGGGTACAACTGTTCTATTCTCGATTTTTGAGTGGCATCGAGATTAGGAAAATACTTGAATATGATGTCGGCACTTACCATTTTTTCTGTCTGCTAAACAAAGTGACAAATCCAAAGGTGAAGTTGTAAAACACATAAAGTAAATCAAACACAGGTACCCAAATACTGAGACCGGATTGTTTCAATTTCTTAAACACCTGATACATCATAGGCCATTTAATGAGTAAATAAATGCAAATGATGGCAAGGGCCCAACCCATACTGGCAAAAAAGAACATATTGGCAATGAATGTAGCCCAAAGTAAGCCATGAGTTAAGATGATAAACGACAATTTGGCTTTATGATTCGATTTATAGTATTTACCAACAAAGTTGTGTCGTTTCTTTTGTTTGAACCACTCCGCAAAGGTTTTTTTAGAACTTGTGTTCACAAAAGAATCCGGGTGCATGGAGATGGCAGTGTTCTCCTGTGTTGCAGCATCTCTGACGAAAAGGTCGTCATCGCCCGGGGCAATGTGTAAATGCGAAGCAAATCCTTTGACTTTAAAGAACAATGATTTCTTATATGAAAGGTTTCTGCCTACGCCCATATAAGGGTCTTTGTTCAAAGCAAATGAAAAATAGTTTGCACCGGTATATACATTGTCAATACGCGAACAGATATTGGTGAATGAACTTTCTTTGATGACCGGAGAATACCCCAAAACAATTTCTATGTTAGGGTTACTGTGATAAGGTTCAACCATGTGGCTGATCCAGTCATTAGATGCAGGGATGCAATCGGCATCAGTGAGCAATATGAGTTCATTAGATGCAGCTTTAATCCCTAATGATAAAGCAAGTTTTTTGCCCTGATAATATTTTTTCATCTCATCGGTAACAAACACTGCTTTGATTTTGGGTTCATTTTTTTCTAGCTCTTCCAGATAACCGGTAGTGCCGTCCCAGCTGGCATCGTCAACAATAATGACCTCGAAGTTGGGATAGTCTTGGGCAAGCAGAGCAGGAACAAGATTTTGCAAATTGTCATATTCACTGCGCGCACAAACAATCACACTGACACCTTGCCAGTTTTGACGATTTATCTCAGTATTGATCACTTTGAGGAACTTGCTGTATAAGCCAAAGTAGTAGATCACTTGCAGCAAAACCAAGGCTAGCAGTGCACTCAATAAGATGATTGAAATGGGTTCGGGTTGAAAAGTAAACATGTTTTATTTGAAACCGATTCCCGTCCTTTGGGTTGGGATATTGTCTGCCTTAAATTCCTCTACATCTTCAAACACGAGTGTTCCAACCATTTTAGGCGTGCGTTTCGATTTCGGTAATTCGCTCAGTCGCAAGTGTTGATTTCTCACGGCTTCTTCAATCACTTTTCTAACTGCACGTCCGTTGCCGAAGAACTTATCTCGTTTCTGATACATGTATTCAATGTATTCCTTCAAACGAGCTTTAGCCGCATCGTCTGGGGTAATGTTGTGGTCAGCCAATTGTTGAATGGCGATGCCCAATAAATCTTCAGGAGAGAAGTCTTCGAAATGGAAAGTTCTGTCGAACCTTGATTTCAGACCCGGATTGGCTTCCAGGAATCGCTCCATGTTTTGAGTATAACCGGCAGCAATGACAATAAATTTGCCCCTTTGGTCTTCCATTCGTTTCAAAAGGGTTTCTATGGCTTCTTTGCCATAATCATTGCCTCCACCTTCAGTTAAGGCATAAGCTTCGTCTACAAACAATACACCTCCCATAGATTTGTCAATGAGCTCAGATGTTTTGATGGCTGTTTGTCCAATGTATCCGCCAACCAAAGATTGTCTGTCGCATTCCACCAAATGACCTCTTTCCAATATACCAAGTGCTTTGTAGATCTGTGCCAAAATTCTGGCTACAGTTGTTTTACCTGTACCTGGGTTACCAGTAAACACAGAGTGTAATGAGAAAATTTCTCTTGGGTTCTTGCCCGACTCTTTATAATACCTAACCAATTTGATGAGTTCATCGATATCGGCTTTAACTTTTTGAAGTCCGGTTAGTTTTTTGAGTTTATTGACAGATTCTTTGAGCAAATCTTCATCAATTGGAATATCGGCCAATTCGCCGCCCAATTTGAGGTATGCTTTTTCAATGTCTTCTTTTTGGATGGTGCTCAAGTTTTCGATGGTGAGTTTCTTAGGGTCTTTCACTTTCATGACTCTAAGACCTAAATTCATTTTGAATTCATCGATCAAAGAGTTCACCATACGGGCATTTCCAAAGAATTTATCGCGTTCTCTGTAGGCCTCTACCAAATGTTTATACATTTCAGTAGAAGCTTCTTCGCTGAGTTTAACACCGCGTTTATCACAGGCATATTCAGCAATTTTTATCAATTCTTGAGGCAAGTAATCAGGGAAATCATAAGTCATGTTGAACCTTGATTTTAAGCCCGGGTTCGATTCCATGAAGGTGTTCATTTCTGCCGGATAACCTGCAACGATGATGGCGATATCACTAGAATCGCTGAGTTCTTTCAGCAATATCTCAATGGCTTCTTTGCCAAAGTCTTTGCTATCGTCGTCTTTGCGGGCCAATGAATATGCTTCGTCAATGAAGAGTATGCCATCTTTGGCTTTTTTAATGGCTTCTTTGGTTTTAGGAGCGGTTTGTCCAATGAATTCGGCCACAAGATCTCCGCGGTCTACTTCATGAACATGGCCTTTTTTAAGCAATCCCAATTCTTTGTAAATGCGCCCCAACATACGAGCAACAGTGGTTTTACCTGTTCCCGGATTGCCTTTGAATACAGCATGAAGGTTGATGTGTTCATTATCGGCCACACCTTTTTCTTTGCGCAGAGCAATGAATTTTAAATAATTGGTGTATTCTTTTACTTTTTCTTTGATGCTGTTGAGTCCCACCATGGCATCGAGGTCTTTCATCACATTTTCATAAGAATCGGGCATTGATGCTGTTTTGGTCTCAGGTTTAAACTCATTGTCTTCATCGTCTTCATCTTCAGGCATTTCAAAATCTGCATCGAAGTAGAATCCGGTTTGAACAAGTGGAATGAAGTCTTCTTCTACAGCTTCAATGTAGTCGTCACTCACTTCAAATGGCACGCTGGCGATGAGTTCATCCATGAACACCACTTCAATGTAGTAGCGTCCGCGTCCCCAGGTGCCAAGCATATCGCTGCCCCAACCCACGGTAGTGGAGAAAAGGTCTTCATCTGGTTTAACGAAGAAGAGTTTTGTTGCAGATCCTTTGAGGTAACCTGCAGATGTTTTGTAATTGAAGGTAAGTTCGCAAGCCCAATCAGTACTTTTACGGGTTAGGTTTTTAGCATTGAGTTCTATCCAGATGTAACGGGTAGAAAGGGCGTTGAAGCCTATGTAGTATTTGCGTTCTAATTCGGCCAGATTGGCATCAGGGCCTTCGTAGAGTTTAAGTGTATCAATTTTAAAGAAAGGGTTGCTGCCGTTTTTGACAATCCCCTGACGTTCAATGTAGAAACTTTTAGTGGCGGTAAGTTCGTCGTTGACGTAGGCTTCCCAGCGGTAAGCGCCGGCTTTCCAGTAAGTTGCCGGAGTTTTCACGCCCCAACCTTCGCGCACAAAGACGATGTTGTCGCGTTTGTCAATGGTTCTGTCGCAGATGAGGTCACAGATTTCCTCATCATTTTCGTTGAGACATTTGAGTTTGAGTTTGATGTCCCAATTTTCTTCATCATATTTTTTGTTGAAGAAAGAGAATTCGCAGTAGATATATGCGGCTTCGACTTCATCAAAGACGGAGCGGTATTTCTTAGCGTTATTGGCGAGCCATTCGGTAGAGCCGTATGTTTTTATGTCGCGGAATTTAAACAGATCTTTAATATTCATAAAGGGCAGAAATGCAGTTTCAATATTACGTCAAAAGGTGGTTGAAATACAAGGATTTTATATTTTTTTACATACACTTTAAAAATGATTTTGTTTTGTCGGGAAAACAGTTAATTTTGCAACCCCAAAATGGTGAGGT
>DASWYG010000381.1:0-3888 GCA_036405075.1 Bacteroidia bacterium
AGATTATCTCTAAACGACCAATCAGACCCAATTTTATTTGAAGGATTTGAATCTTTAATTAATAAAGTTAAAGTCATTTCAATTGCTCAATCGAATAGCAAAAAGCATTCTTCATTGCTAGATTGTTGGATTAAAGATACCATTTGCTATTTTTTGGATAGGATTTTAATAAGATATCCAAGTTTAATTATTATGTTTCAAATAGATAATTCTGATGATGGCCCAAGAAGAAGCAAAAGTGAGATGAGATTAAATAAATTTAAAGGTTGGTACAATAAATTTACTGAAACAAATCATTCAGATATCATCTTCAAAGATTTTATAGTGCCTAGCAGTGAAGAGTTTAACAGCGGTTTTACCATTGTTGGGTACATTGCACATAAGGATAACGAACAAGCAGATTTAATTCCATTGTGGGAAACTAACATCATTAGAAAAATTCGTTCTGATAAAGCATCTTTTTAAATTAAAGTAATTTGGAAAAGCTCATTTTTATAAAAGATAAGCACCAACTGACTTTTTATTGAATGATTTTTTTAACCCTTCTTCGTTTTCTTCAAAGCCAGTTTTTCCAGATTCTTTTTGACTCTGAATTTTGTGATGTCTTTTATCAATTGCAAAGGTAATTTTTCATCAAATGGTATTTGAATGGCGCCTTTTGATGTTTGATATTTGCTCAGCTTTTCAGCAAAGGCTTCGATGGCCTCCGGTCCGGGATAAATGCCATAATGGTTTTTAAAAGCAGCGAAACTCAGCAACATACCGTGAAATTTAAAGGTAGGTAACTGATAACTGATGGTTTCCTCTGCCTCAGGTGCATTTTCACGGATAGTTTGTCTAATCAACTCTAAGCTCTCTCTGCAAGCTTCAGGTTGTTGAATGATGTAATCGTCTATAGATATATAACTCATCTAATGTCTTAATTTAATTCAACACATTGGTAATTCAATTGACTCAAGGTTTCAGATATTGAATCTCCCAAAACATCAAAGTATTTTATTCTTAGAATTTTGTCACAATCTTCCAGATCAAAATTGATTTCAATGCCCGGATACAATTGATTCAAAACCTGAATCACATGATCAGCTTTTGTTTTACTGTCAATATTTGTTTTGAAAATTTCGTATGCTTGCTCCAAAGTA
Organism: Bacteroidia bacterium; assembly: GCA_036405075.1. GTDB lineage: Bacteria > Bacteroidota > Bacteroidia > NS11-12g > UBA955 > JABMMZ01. The sequence continues at coordinate 1,143 of DASWYG010000381.1, forward strand.
CCGGTCATGCCGTCTTTATTTTATTTTCATCATACACAAACAAGAACCATCTCGCGTATATTCTTCTATGGCAACTGATGTGGTATCAATATCCGGATCTTTTAGTAAGTGCCCGAAAATTTCTCCAATGCCGTCGATATTGCTCATGAAGTTTTTAAGTTCAATGCACTTGTAGTTGCCTTTTGAAATGTTCCTGGTTTCGAGTTTCAGTGCGCGAATATCGTCATCCGGCCTCGTTTCAACAGCAGCCCAATATGTCAAATTTCCGTCATTTTTGAGCTGACTCAGTCCAAAGTACCTTCTGTTTTCGGAATAATCAAAATAAGCATGTAAACTTTCATGTGCTTTTTGAACACCATTGGGAAATTCAACAGCTTCAACAGAATAAACTTCCAGATCCTTTTCAAATGATACAGTTTGTGATTTCATATAAAAGCAAAAGTAGCTTCAAAAAAAATTAAGTCATTGAGTGGAAACCGACAATTTGTGGGGTCGATTGCGACAAAATTAAACAGTGACTTTATTTTTCCTGTTGATGAATTTTCTGACCAAAGTACCCAATATCAGCAACAAAGACAAGATAGAAGTCTTGCCTAATATGTTGCCATATTTGACATAGAAAGTGATTTCATTGTTTGGAATTGCTCTACAGGTAAAGGCAGTTCTCTCTTTGTATTTGGTTTGTTTTAATATTTTCCCATATTGATTGATGTGTGCCGAAATACCGGTATTGGCACTTCTTATCATCTCTCTTCTGGTTTCAATACACCTTATCGCGCCATACATCAAATGTTGCTTGTAGCCCGGTGTCTCTTTCCACCATCCGTCATTGGTCATTACCGCTAAAAGTGTTGCACCTTCTTTTACAAATTCATTGGTGTAATCGCCAAATACCGATTCATAACAAATTAAAGGTGCAACTTTATCTCCGGTATTGATTTCAAAATTGATCGGTTTGTCACTAACGCCTAAGCTGCCTGATGTACCACCTAGATTGATGCTGAGTTTTTCCAAAAAAGCAAATGGCATTTTTTCCACTCCAGGTACCAATTTAGATTTGTGATAGATTTCTCTGACTTCACCTTTTTTGATGTTCATACCCGAATTGAAAAAATCGAACCATTTGTTGATGCTCGAATCATATCTGGCAGTGATGCTTGGTTTTTCTTTGTCAGGATAAACTTCAAATGATTCAGAACCGGCTATGATACAAAGTTTGCCGGTATCTGTCAATTTCTTAAGAGGTTGAAATAAGAAATTGTCTTTCAATTCAGATTCCTTATTGAATCCAACAATTGCAGTTTCCGGAAACAACAAAACATCCGTATTTGGCGTGATCAAAGATTCTGCTGGTTCCAAAGCATAATCTATTTGAATCTCAGGATACAAATAACCGTCGCCATCACCGAATTTCTCTGTATATGGATCAATATTGGGTTGTGAAATGACGCATTCAAGTGTTTTAACATTTTTTGACAAATCAATAAATGAAGACAATGAAAAGGAAATAACGCCCATTAACAACAATACACTTATCGGTATATATATCTTTTTGTATTGTTTGTTTACGATAATTCTTAGGGAAATATAATTGATCAAAATGATCAGTAAAGTTCCCCCCAATTCACCCGTGAATTCGTACCATTGTATGAATGAAGGAATGCTTGCCAATCCTTTTCCGAAGGTTAACCAAGGCCATGCAGCACTCCAGTTGAAATGCCAATATTCGAACAACAAATAATAGGCAATCAAAGACAAGCCTGCTAATCGCGGATAAATTTCTTTTGTTTGGGAATAGGCCAAAAATGGCAAACTCATGATCAAACTGTTGCATACCAACATCATTACTGTTCCGCTTGGACTGGCATTCCAAACCCACCAAGTGGTGCCGGTGTTGAATAAAAACAAAGTTAACCAAGACCAGAGCCAGAATTTTCTATGTTTTTTGGGGTCCTGATCCAGTTTCTCTCTGATCATTAATAGTGGCACCAGTGCTATAAATAGCAAGAATGCGGTAGGTAGGGGTGGCCAACCCAAAATGAGCAGGGCGGCAGATAGGAGACTGAGTTGATAATTTTTGATTTTATTCATTTGGATTGCCTTCTAAAACAATGACAAATTCGCCTTTAGGGGCTTTGGTTTTAAAGTGACCGATGACTTCTAGTAAACTTCCGTTAATCGTTTCTTCGTAAATTTTCGATATTTCTCGGCTCACTGAAATTTTTCTTTCAGGACCAAAGTTTTCTGCAAAATCTTCTAAAGTGGTCATCAGTTTATACGGACTTTCATAAAAGACCATTGTGCGTTTCTCTGTTTTTAATTCATCTAGGCGGGTTTTACGGCCTTTTTTTACCGGTAAAAATCCTTCGAACGTAAAACGATCGCATGGCAAACCACTTTTAACCAAAGCCGGCACAAAAGCAGTTGCTCCGGGTAATGCTTCTATCCTGATGTTTGATTTCAAACATTCCCTTACAATAAGAAAACCCGGATCGCTTATGCCGGGTGTTCCGGCATCTGTGATCAATCCCATGTTTTTACCTGCTTCTAATTGATGTAACACATCTTTGTATTTGTCGTGTTCATTGTGGGCATGGTAACTTTGCATTGGCGTATCAATCTCAAAATGTTTCAACAATATACCTGAATTGCGAGTGTCTTCTGCTAAAATGACATCACAGGATTTGAGCAATTCGAGAGCTCTTAAAGTGATGTCTTTGAGATTACCGACAGGGGTAGGGATCAA
>DASWYG010000382.1:0-6175 GCA_036405075.1 Bacteroidia bacterium
AGTTTGCAATTTGTTCTCATCTCCCGGCTCCATGTATTTTCTGATATTGGCCAGTTTAGAAACACCTTCTTCAGGGTAACCTTTGCCAATGATCGGTTCAAAAAAGAATCTATTCACCAACATGTCGGCCTTTTCAGCTGCTTTAATGTCGTAAGCTTTCTGACTGAAAGGTTCAATATGTGTAAATGAAAAGGTAGAGCCTATGTTCAATGAAGCATCAATCTCTTTCATGACATGATAGGCTGCATTGATACTCAACATGGCGTGATGAGTGGCTTTAAAGAAGGTTTCAAAACCCCGTTTTCCCGGAGCATGAATACCAAACAAATACCCGGCACCCAAAAACACAGAGGGTTCATTGAGTATCATCCAATGTTTGACTGCCGGAAAAGTTCTTACACAAAACGCAGCGTAATTGGTGAACCATTCTATAATCTTCCGGTTCGTCCACCCTCCCAATTTTTCCAATTGCAAAGGCAAATCCCAATGATAAAGCGTTACCCATGGTGTAATGTCTTTTTCGAGACAATAAGCGATCACATTGGTGTAAAAATCTACGCCCTCCTGATTGATGTTTATACCATCGGGCATGATTCGTGCCCAGGCAATGCTGAATCTGAAATGCTTGAATCCAATTTTTGCGAGTAAATCAATATCTGTTCGATAATGGGTATAGAAATCGGCAGAGTCATCGATTCGATGTCCCTTGTAGATGACTGATTTTTTAAATATCAGACCTTTTTCTTTTTTACAGAATTCATCCCAGATGGATGCCCCTTTTCCTCCTGTAAAGGCTTGTGATTCGGTTTGTGCAGCAGAAATAGCTGCTCCCCAAATAAAATTTCGCTCAGGCATACGAACCTATACCAACTTGAACTCCTTCAAGAGATTTGAAATGTCCATTTCTTCCAGCTCTTCAGGCGTTGTAACCAACCTGAGATCTTCTGAATGTAAGTATTGCTTCCATTCAAAACCATCGTATTCCAAAGCACTTAAGTTTTCGATCCAATCACCACTGTTCATGTACAAGATTCTATCATCTCCTGAATTTACTTCTTTTAGCGCCGGTTGGTGAATATGTCCACAAACCACTGCCTGACAATCCTGAGTTTTTGCATAATTTACAGCTGCATCTTCAAAATTGTGTATGAAACTTACGGCCTGTTTGACACTGTTTTTGATGGCTTTGGAAAGAGAAACACGACCTCCTCCAAATTTACCTGAAACATAGTTCACAAATGTGTTGAGGTGTATCAGATAATCATAGCATTTTCCTCCCAACTTTGCCAACCACTTGGCATGTTGAACACTAAAGTCAAACACATCTCCGTGGAAAAACAATACCTTTTGTTGCCCCATGTTCAACTCAAGTTTATTGATCACCTGAATGTTGCCAAATTCCATGCCCGCAAATTTTCTGAGCATTTCGTCGTGATTACCGGTGATGTAATAAATTTTTGTTCCATTCATGGCCATTTTCAATATATACCTCAATACTTTCATGTGAGATTTAGGAAAATATGATTTAGAAAACTGCCAGATGTCGATGATGTCACCATTAAGCACCAAAGTATCAACGTCTATGGATTTTAAATAAGCCAATAATTCATTGGCCCTGCAACCGTAGGTGCCTAAATGCACGTCTGATACTACGGCCAATTCAATTTTTCTTTTGTTCATCGTTTGAATGAATCATTGAAAGGGTTGAAAAAAAACCTGAAAAGCACTAAGCTCAATTGTTCGATCAATTTGTTCATTTGTTTTTTATTTCAAATTTAGCCACGCAAAATGACATAATGATAAAGTCTGCGTTATGTTGATGTTACTACCCACATTCCAATGTCAATAAACACACTAAACCAACACTTTATTCATAGGTTACCCACTACTGCAAATCGCAATAAAGCAGTATTCAACAATTTTATAGAAATGTGTTCTATTCGAAAACTATGGTGCAATTGGGCAACTGCGTCTTAATTCTCAATTTTTCTTCTATTGAAATCGGATTTCCCACCAAAACCAAAGTCTTTAAAGATTTCAAGTTAGAAATCCCTTTTGGCAATGATTTCAATTGATTTCCACTGAGCAACAACAATTCCAATTGATCCAGCTTACACAAATTCTCAGGTAGACTTTGCAATTTGTTGAACGACAATATCAAACTGTTCAGAGATGTCAAATTCCCAATGTTCTCCGGAAGTGTATCCAATAAATTCTTCTCTAAATTCAATACTTTTAATCCATGAATTGTAAGCGGAAATAAAGAGTTGAGCTGTTTGAGCTGATTGTTACTCAGATTCAGATGGTTCAATTTAGGCAATTTGTCCAATTGGAACCCAATATCTGACAATTTGTTGTCATTGAATTCGGCAAACCTCAATTCAGATAAACCATTCAATTCAACAGGCAAAGATTTTAACTGATTGAAAGAAAAGAACAAATTCTGCATCAGTTTCAGTTCTCCCATTTCAACAGGCATCATTTGAACTTTATTTTTAGCTAAATCAATTTGTCTCAATGCTTTCAATTCCCCGATTGATGCAGGTAATTCTTCAATCACATTGTCTCTCAAATTGAGTTCCTCAAGGTGTTTCAGCTCAAACAACGATTTATCAAGCAGGTTCAACTTGTTTTTCATTAAATTCAAGAATTGGAGGCTTTTGAACTGACTCAATTCTTTCGGCAAAGAGTAAAGTTCCTTGTTTCGCAAATTCAGACACTTTACTGTTTTTTTAGCGTTCAAGGCTTCTTCAATCGAACCATATATCACTTCCGACTCGGGACTTGGGGAAACATAAACCGATGCTTTTTGCTTGCATGCTGCTGATACCAATATCAGAAAGATCAAACATTTGAAGATGAATTTCATGTTGCAAAAAAAGCTCCGTAATGTTGCTATAAACACAAGTAAACATTAATTCATGATAAAATTAAAACACTGCTCTAAAACTAAATCTGATTGGATCTGCAAAAACTCAAGATCGAAAAACACAGAGTGTATAAAACAGAAAAGCCGGAACTTTCGTCCCGGCCTTTCTTATGTTATATCAATTAGGATTTTACTATTTTCCTGCTGATCACTTCATCACCAATTTTAATTTTCAAAACATAAACACCCGGCATCAAATTCAGATCGTCGACATTGAAACTCAAAGTTTGCATGCCATTATGACTTTCCTTATCAATGAATACCTTGAGTGTTTTACCACTGATATCCGTTAACTCTACTGATACTTTAGTTGTTTCAAATAACTCCAATTCCAGATTCACATTGTTTACTACCGGATTTGGATAAATACTCAAGTTTGCAAGATCTTTCAATGACTCAATGCCGGTCGAAGGATTTACAGTCACATAAGCCGATTTCAAGATGGTTTTACTACCACTGGCATTACTTACTGTGAGTTGAACATTGTATTTACCTGTAACAGGGTATGATACAGATTCATTTGAATCGCTACCGCTTGATGGCACACCGCCACTGAACGACCAAGTTCTTTTACTTATGTTCTCGGTACTCAAATCACTGAAAACAATGCTATTGTTTCTTGTAATAGTGGTTTGCGATGCGGTAAAATCAGCGGTAGGTCTTAATGGACCAACAGTGATATGTGCTTGCTTAAGAAGTGAATCTTTTCCGGCTTCATTTGATACCCACAATTTAACACTGTAAACACCTGCTGACATGAATTTCACTTTTACTACAGAATCACTTGAGTTACCAATAAATGTAGCTCCTTGAACCGTCCATTTTCTTTGATCGATTCCGTTTGTACTCAAATCTGTTAACACAATGGTATCTCCTCTAGGAATTGTATTAGCTGAAACTTTAAAATCAGCTTTGGGAACAAAAGGCAATACTTTAATGGACTTTAATTTTTCAAGTGTATCAGATCCACCTGCATTTGCAACAACTAAGTATACATCATAAGTTCCAACTTTATTGTAACTCAATTCAACGACACTGTCAGTTGTAGATGTTAAGCCAATAGATGATGGAGCTGACCATTTTCTGGATTCTATCTTATTCAATGATAAGTCAACCAACTTGACTTTATCGTTTAAGCTTACAATTGTTTTGCTAATTGAGAAATCTGCAATTGGTTTTCTTCTCTTTACTGTGATATATGATGTTTTTAGTTTCTTAACAGTATCACCATAATTACCCACAAACAATTCAATGCTGTAATTACCCATTTCGTTCAATTTCAAATTGAATGAGCTGTCAGACGTATTGATGATGCTACCATTCAATTTCCAGTTTCTGAACTCAACTAAACCAGTTGAAAGATCAGACAATCGAACAGTTTCTCCTTCAAAAACACTTACTTTATCAGCAGTAAACTCAGCTACAGGTAATCCGGGAATTACTTCGATATAGTTTTTTCTCACCAAGGTATCAGATCCTTTCTTATTGCTTGCGATCAAAGTCACTTCATATTTACCGGGTTTTGAATAAGTGACCATTGGTTTGGCAGAGCTAGAAAAAGTATCTACAGCACCTTTAAAGTTCCAGATTCTTCCGGTGATCTTAGGGTAACTGATGTCTTCAAAATTAATTGAATTACCAACTCTAGTGCGGAAGGCATCAGCTACAAAATCAGCTTCAGGGGCCATAATACCCAAATATTCTTTTCTTGACACAACGATGGTTGCAGCAGATTTAAAATCTATTGAATTTCCGCTTGCGTCAATTTGAGCTATGTTAGAAGATGAAGGATGTTGAATCGACATAAACATGAATTTATAATCAGGTGTAAATGTCATGCCGGTTGGTTCAGCACTTAATGAAGGTGACATGAACAATTCAATCTTAGGTTCGGCTTGAGTATGATCCGGACGCACCAACCACATATAGTTTCTTGAACCATCTTGCAATACCCAAAGATTGCCTTTATCGTCGAATGTCAGATTGTCGTTTCCACTTCCCCAAGGTTCCATCACATTAGATGTTCCGGTATTGATGGCATAAGATTTACCTCCAACAAATGTTTCAAATTCGGTAAAAGTGCTATCTGCATCTTTAAATCTATATACGCGGTTCAATCCTTTTGCAGTAAAATATATTTTACCATCTACAGTGCCAATTTCAACATCTTCAACACCATTAAATTGAGTTCCGCCAACAGAGAGAGCCAATGAGCTGCAATTGTTTCTATCAGCTTGAGTGGTATTAGGTACAGGTATCCATCTTCCGGTGGTTCCTGTAGGTTCACCACTAACAAGTGCTTGATTCAGTTTCAAAACATACAATTTACCTTTTGACAAATCCATTTTTTTATCTGCTACGAATTTGTATACCAAATGAGTTCCTCCGTCTTCACCTTGATAAACAGTCATGCTGTCTTTTGCAACCACTACGTTCTCATGGTTCATACGACCCAATCCCCATAGTTTTTCTTGTTTGCCATTGCCATATTCCATTACTTTACCGGTCCATGGATTGAATTCAACATTCCATCCGATATCGAAATAACCATCTGCATTGGCATCAGCACTGCTCACCGATTCTTCACTGGTGATAACAGTACCCCAAGGAGTGATTCCTCCTGAGCAATTTCTCACAGTTGAAACAAGATCATTGTTATAAAGATCAACTCTTTTAGTAGAATCGATGGTCCACAATTGAGTTGAATCTATGTATCTGACATAAGCCAAAGAAACACCGCCCGGTGAATTTTCATGATTAATGGCAACCACACCATCAACACTGCTGCCATTTCTTGGCACATAAGCTGTAAAATCAGGATTACCCGGTACATTTCCGGATATCAAGGTATAAGGTGTACCTTGCTTCAACAATTGTTGGAAGTTGTGTGAAGCTTTTGGAATGATCAGGTTATTTACTTGGGCTGTTGGAGCTATTGAGTTAAAGCAAGCAATGTGCTTGTCGCCATCTACACACCCCATAGCAACAGGATTTGGTTTCAATTTTGGCACTATTTCCATATCAAATCCAAGGTCAGAACTCACAGAATCGCGTTGGTGAATAGCAACTGCAATCTGATTGATGCCATTCTTAAAAAACGACTTAGAAATTGTAGAAGTGAAATAAGTTGTTTCGTTGGTACCATCTACTATGGTTTGAGAAATACTTCTGTTGTTCAGTTTACCTGTATCAATGTTTTGTCTGAGTACTTCTACACCATTGACATAAACAACAGCTGCATCATCT
>DASWYG010000383.1:0-1793 GCA_036405075.1 Bacteroidia bacterium
AATCACCACCTTTAACTGTTAAACCAACAGGAAATGATTTCCAATCTTTACCATTGATTTTACATGAAGCAACATTTGCAGTTGTTGTGTTGTTGCTTGGAGCGGGATCTTCTTTTTTCTTACAAGAAGTAAATACAAATGCCAATGTGGCAATAGCAAAAAGTGAATATTTAATAGATTTGAACATAATGCAAATATAGCTCTTTAAAATTTACTGCCTAAAATTTAGTCGAAATTCATGGTCAAAAAGACTCTGAATCATCTATAGTAAACAACAAATCAAACAATTACGAACAGATCAACTTGTTTTAACCAAACCAAAATAAACTAAAATATATATCTGGCTTCAGCTCTTCCAATATGAACGGTTTTATAAACTTGAGTTTTCCTGCCTTCATAGATGAGGTTGATCTGAATATTGCCTTTAGTTTTACCGCCAAAGTTGATGTTCCAGGTCATATTTCTTCCATTCGACAATCCATTGAGCAGATCAAAAGCCAGTGGTGAATTTGAATTACCGGTGAATTTGATATCGTGTGTAGAAAACTTAGCATCTATATTGCCTTTATTGATGATGAAATACCTGAATTCTAAACCATATTCAGTGATAAAAGCACTTTCATTTCCAAATTCAGGGGCATTTAAAGCTTCAGTGTATTTTAAATAGGTACCCAAACGCAAACCTTTTCTTGTTTGATAAAACAATTCCGGGAAAATGTGTTCCGCTTTGTATTTGTAATTTCGGTTTTCGAAATATTGATTTCGGTTTTGTTTCAATTGTGATTCCACTTCAGTGACCAGATTGAAACGCTTTGCAAATCCAAAACGCAATGACATTTGGTTCTTATCGGTTTGTTTCCATTCAAAACCATTGTATAAAAACTGCTTGCCTCTGTTGCTTTGAATATTGTGTTCTACTCCGAATTTGGCATTGGAACGATTAAAAAATGTGGTTTGTTTGATCAAACTGTTAATGGATATCAATGAAGAATCGGCTACATTCAATTTAAATGGATTAACGATGGTTTCCAAAGAATTATCGGTGATCTTCCTATCTGCCTTATAAGACGAAATGGAATTGAATCTGTAGACAAATCTTTTAAAGGCTGTGGCACCTTGCCAATCTGCAGGAGCTTGCAGCCTCAATGATTGGTTGAATTCATTGGAATTGCTCTTGATGAACTCATTCCCAGGCAAATAAACCTTTACATATTTGGCCTGATCTGCATATATGGCCGGCTCAAATTCATTGATCTCTTCAACTCCGTTCTTGTTGTAATCCACCCACGTATGGGTACCATTTCCTGATTGAACCAGGGCAAATGAAAAAGTTCTTTTTTGCTCTCTGCCTGTACCTATTTGGTAGTATGTTGAGGTAGAAATTACCCTTTTAAAAAAATTGGCATTGTATTCTATTCTTCCGAGTATTACTTCTTCATCTAAACTGGCTGCTACATAATTCAATTTTCTGTATGAGCCTGTCATGCTCAATCGATTTTGTTTCTTGCCACTGTGCTCCAAATTACCCGATAAATTAACTCCTGTAGATGCATAAGAAAATGTTTTACCATTTACCTTGTCGTCATTCCTCACAGATGCATCAAACTTGTAAGACCATGTTTTTTTTGTTTTATTTTTAAAAAAAAAGGCCAATTGATTGTATCTGAATGAGCCCAATGAAAACGCCTTTGCTGTATCGTTACTGAATTGACTCATTTCTAAAGCTCCATTGATTCCATAAATGAGATTACCGGTATTGAATTGTGCGTCTAATTTGTAAGCCGTCACATTAT
>DASWYG010000384.1:0-7981 GCA_036405075.1 Bacteroidia bacterium
CTTCTACTCTGTCGTTACCGTATTCAATGGTTTTCTTTTCAGTGTAGAGGGTTTCAGTACCATCTACCATTGTTTTTTGAAGTTTACCGGTAATAGGCGCACCGTCTGGTCCGATGATTTTAACAAAGATGTCTTTTTCACCTGCGTCGGCAATTTCATTTTTATCGATGTTAAATTTCACTTTGATCTCTTCAACTTTAGAAGCTTTTTCAGTGGTTACTTCTTTCTTGCCAAATATTTTCCTTTCTCTGACACCAACTGCAACAATGGCGCTGGCTTGAAGTTTTTTAGCTCTGCTGATTTGTTGATTTTTTTGATCAATTACCTTTGATTGTTCCATTGATTTTTGTTGTTCAATGGTCAAATCAGTGCTGAGTGAATTCACTGTGGTAGTCAATTCTTCATTCTTTTTGGTTAATTCAGCAACTTGAGCTTTATAATCTTCAATTTGAGCTCTCAGGCTATTGATTTCATTTTTTGCTTTTTTGTATTCAGCATCAGAAAGTTTTCCTTTAGAGAGAAGGTTTTTAATTTGCTTGATTTTTTGTTCGATGGCTAAATCTTTTTCATTGAGCTGAACGTTGAGGCTTGAGTTTTCCGCACGCAGGGATTCCAGCTCGATTTCAAGATCCTTAACCTCTTTCTGGAGGACATTTTTGTCTTTTACCAGATTTTCATTTTGAGACATCAGTTCCTTTTTTTCCTTTTGTCCAAGATAAAGGTTGATGCCGATTCCGATGTTAAGCGCCAAAAGGGCCCCTATCAGAATCATGAGATAGGTTTTACTCTTTTTGTCTTTTTCGTTTTGTTGGATTTCCATTTCTATACTACTATTTGAAAACAAAAATATTGAAAAAAAATCGTATAACTGATTAATTTTTCACAAGTTTTGTTTCAGCTCAGTTAAAAACGCTTTTATTTTCTCCAGACTTTTAAGCATTTCAGCATTCTTATCAGCTACTTGTCTGTGGCTAGCCATATACTCATTTGCGCCTTGTAGCGTGTATCCCTTTTCTTTTACGATGAAGTGTATGGTTTTTAGGTCTTCTATATTTTGCTCTGTGTATAATCTATCGCCTTTGCGGTTCTTTTTTAGGTCTTTAAGGCAATCAAATTCCTTTTCCCAGAATCTAAGCATAGATGCAGGCACACCAATAATGGCAGAGACCTCTCCCATTTTGTAGAACACTTTTTTTATTTCGGTATCTTGATTGATTCTGGGCATTAGTCGAATGATTGGTTAGGTGCTGAAGCCCTTTCGAGCATCTGCTGATATTCTTCGTTTGAAAGGTCGTTATAGAAAAAGAAAGCCGGATTGAGCTTTTCTCCATTTTTGTGTACTTCGTAATGCAAATGTGGGCCTGTAGATTTACCGGTACTGCCAACCAAACCGATCAATTGGCCACGTGTTACTTTTTGACCGCGTTTAACTTTAAATTTACTCAAATGGCCGTACAATGTTTTAAATCCATTGCCGTGATTGATGATGATGTGTTGACCATATCCCCATATTTCAGAGGTTACAGCCTCTATAACTCCATCAGCCGTTGCATAAACCTCAACGCCTCTAGGAGCGGTAAAATCTATCCCGGCATGGAAACGCTGTGTGCGATAGAATGGATCGGTACGATAACCAAAACCTGAACCTATGCGTTCCAATTTTTTATTTGCAACAGGTTGTATGGCCGGTATACGTGACAAGTACTCCTTTTTGTTTTGAGCCATGTTAAGCAATTGATCAAAACTGGCGCTTTGAACTTTGAAATCACTGTTGAGCTTGTCCAGCTTGGTGTTCAGTTCAATTAACAATTGAGCATTGGGCAACTTTCTCAATTCATTGTATTTTTCAGATGATGCGAATGATTCTTGCCAACTTTGATCTTTAACCGGTTCGCTTTCGTAGATGGCACGGTATACAGAATTGTCTTTTGTTTTCAACTTGTTCAGTTCTTGATTCAAACCTGAAATCCTCTGATTGAGATTTTCGAGTTCAGCACTGATGTCGACATTTTCAGATTTCAATTGCTTTTCGGCAGGTGTATCTACAAATCGATTGAAAATTAAGAAGAATACAAAACCCAGAATGAGAGAGAAAGAGAACACGCCAATACCTCTTAACAACAATATCCATCGGCTCAACTTGTACTTTTCGTAACTGAGCGTTTTGGGGTTAAAGAAATATTTGGTTTTCGCCATGTTAAATTACCTCTTCAATTTTGTATTTTCGCGACTTTAATTTTTGAACGGTCAAAAATAAGAGAATATTTTTATTTAGCATGATATCATCGAGAGAAATACGATTAAGTTTTTTAGAGTTCTTCCAAAGGAAACAACACACCATAGTGCCTTCATCGCCTATAGTGGTTAAAAACGACCCTACATTGATGTTCACCAATGCGGGCATGAATCAATTCAAAGACTATTTTCTCGGCAACAAGAAAGCCCCATACAACCGCGCAGCCGATACACAAAAATGTTTGCGTGTTAGCGGTAAACACAATGACCTTGAAGAAGTGGGTGTAGACCATTACCATCACACCATGTTCGAAATGCTGGGCAATTGGAGCTTTGGCGATTATTTCAAAAAAGAAGCCATCGCCTGGAGTTGGGAACTGCTTACAGAAATTTACAACATTGATAAAAACAAGTTGTATGTCACCGTATTTGAAGGTGACTTGAAAGAAGGACTGCCTTTCGATCAGGAAGCCTACGATTGCTGGGCCAAACTGATTGCACCTGAAAGGATTTTGAAAGGCAACAAGAAAGACAATTTCTGGGAAATGGGTGATACCGGTCCATGTGGCCCATGCAGTGAAATACATGTGGACATGAGGGATGAGGCCGACAGAAAAAAAATCGGTGGCGATCAATTGGTGAACAAAGACCATCCGGAAGTGATAGAAATATGGAACAATGTGTTCATGGAATTCAATCGTAAAGCCGATGGCAGTTTAGAGAAACTACCCGCTCAACACGTTGATACAGGAATGGGTTTCGAACGTTTGACCAGGGTTCTGCAAAATAAAAAATCGAATTACGATACAGATATCTTTCAACCCATCATCAAAGAATTGGAAAAGATATCCGGTCAATCATACAAAGGCACTGATGAGAAAAAAGACATCGCTTTCAGAGTAATAGCAGACCATATCAGAGCTGTTGCCTTCTGTATTGCTGATGGTCAATTGCCAAGTAACAACGGTGCTGGTTATGTTATAAGAAGAATCTTAAGACGTGCTTTGAGGTATGGTTACAGCTATTTGAACATGCGCGAGCCATTCATGTATCGCTTGATTCCTGTCTTGTGCAATGAATTTGGCAACGTATTTCCGGAAATTGAATCTCAAAAAGATTTTATAGCTAAAGTGATACAGGAAGAAGGTAATACCTTTCTGAAAACGCTTGCTAACGGTTTGGAAAAGATCAACAGTTTTATGGCTGTCAATAAATCTACGGTTGATGGTGAAACTGCTTTTGAACTCTATGACACTTTCGGATTCCCTATCGATCTGACTCAACTCATTGCTTCTGAAAACGGCTTTACAGTCGATATGAAAGGTTTTGAAGAACGCCTGGCTGAACAAAAGAACAGAAGTAGAAAAGATGCTCAAAAAGAAACCGGCGACTGGCAATATTTGATTGATGATGACGATGAAGAATTCATTGGTTATGATTTTTTAGAGGCCAATGTTAAAGTTGCCAGATACAGAACTGTTAAAGTCAAAGACAAAGAGCAATACCAACTGGTGTTCAACATCACACCGTTTTATGCCGAAAGTGGCGGACAGGTGGGAGATACCGGCACCATGACAGGAATTGCCAACGGTGAGATCATAGAGATCATAGACACTCAAAAAGAAAACGACCTCATCATTCATTATGTGAAACAATTGCCCAAAGACAATGTGCAAAGTTTTGAAGTGAAGGTGAATGCAAAAAATCGCGCTTTAACCACCAATAACCACAGTGCTACCCACTTGTTGCACGCTGCTTTGAAAGAAGTATTGGGCAATCATGTGGCGCAAAAAGGCAGTTTGGTGAATCCGGATCAGTTGCGTTTCGACTTCAGTCATTTCAGCAAAGTAACTGACGAAGAATTGAGCAAGATAGAGAACATTGTCAATGAGCGCATCATAGAAAACATAGCATTGGATGAAAAGCGCATGGTGCCGATCAAACAAGCTGTTGAAGAATATGGAGCAACTGCTTTATTCGGTGAAAAATACGGCGATCTGGTTAGGGTTATTACTTTTAATCCTTCTTTTTCGGTAGAACTTTGCGGTGGTACACATGTAAAAAGTACCGGCATCATCCGCAGGTTCAAGATTGTTTCTGAAAGTTCGGTTGCAGCAGGTGTTCGCAGAATTGAAGCCATCACGAATGTTAAGGTGGATGACTACTATCAACAATTGGAAGACAGAATGCGCGCCATTCACGAGTTGTTGGGTGAACCAAAAAACATTGAATCAGCCATTCAAAAATTGAGTACTGAACGCAATGAATTGTTGAAGAAAGTTGAAGCATTTGAATTGGAGAATGCCAATAAAGCTAAACATGTTTTAAGTCAAATGATCACTGCGAAAGGCGATAAAAATGTTATCATTACCCGTTTAGATGGTATATCAGCAGATCACTTAAAGAACATTTGTTTTCAATTGAAAAACGAAAACGAACGTTTGTTTGGGGTCATTGCTTCTTTGATCGACGACAAGCCTATGGTAACCGTGTTTGCTTCTGATTCAATCGTGAGTGAAGGTACAGATTGCAGTAAAATCGTCAGAGAACTGGCCAAGCACATACAAGGTGGTGGTGGCGGACAAGCTTTCTTTGCTACAGCAGGCGGTAAAAACAAAGACGGTTTGGATGCAGTATTGAAAGCTGCTGCTGATTTGTAAAATCATATTTCCAATTCAATTGCGTTTATTTGTAAACGTACTTGAATGAAGAAACTACTACTTTCTCTTTTATTGTTATTACAATTGGGTCGATTATCGGCACAAATTGAATTGGTCATTAATGGTTCAAACATGGCCATAATGGATACCGACAATAAGTTATCCATCGTAAATTCCAATTATACATTCAAACAAGTCATATTAATGGCTAAAGACAGCAATCAATGTATGATCAGCAAAAGGGATGATCAGTGGTACCTCTACCCTGCTTACAACCATTTGTCTTATAAATGTGAGATTGAATTGGTTCACAAAAAGAAGGTAAGATCCACCTTTCAAGTTGAATGTGTTTCACAATTAAAACCCATTGTAGCCTTCAATCATTTGCACCCTCGCTCCGGTATGAAGAAAAACGATTTACAGGATGCAGATAGTTTGATCATAGCATCAGAGTTCAGTATAAATGTTTTGAGGAACTATTATGTAAGCAGATTCAGGGTGATTTATATGCCTGTAAATGGCAATATGGAAGAATACTCCATCAACAGCAATCAATTAGGGAGTGATTTTAAAAGTATAATTAGAAAAAGTAAAGCAGGAGATTTATTGGTGTTTGATGGTATCAGAATGAAATCGAGAAGGAATTCAAACTACGAAAGAGCTTTAAATACCTTTGTTATTAAAGTCACACCTGAAGAAAAAGAGTTTAACAGTGGTGTTAAGATAACAGGATATGTAAGAGATGGTATTAATTTGAAACCATTTATCTATCCCAAAGGTTTGGAGAATGAATTTCCCAAAATGGAACAAAGAGACAGTTTATGGCATACTTACATTTTTGATCCCAATACCCAAGAATTTTTAATCGACTTTACCGAAGTGTTTGAAAAGGGGATTATGAAAGAAAAAACATTTTATAAAAATGGTTTGAAATTGTATTCTATTCGTTCTTTAACAGACAGCACCTCACATTGTAAGATCTTTTATCCAAATGGCAATCTGAAGCATGAGGGTGATCTTAAAATCAATACCAATTTTTCAATTCACAGAAAATTCTATATTCAGCCTGTGCATTCAGATACTTTAAAACCATACAATTCTGTTCTGTTTGATTCGCCTGATGACTATTATCCAATAGGATTCTGGATCAGTATCTTTCCTGAAAAGCAATTGAAAGTAACTACGGTTTGGAAAACAATTTTAGATGAGACTTTTTTTGAAAGGGAGCATATAGATGAAGAAGAATATCTGCCCAATTCATTCTATCTTAAACTCATTCAATACACCACCAGCGATTTGAACAACAAGAACATCATCACCTTTGAGATGAAATGAGTTCAATGATGATACGTGGTGCCTTTGATGATGGTGAAAGCTCTGAATATTTGTTCGGTTAAGATCAGTCTCACCATTTGGTGATTGAAGGTCATGGCAGAAAGGCTGATGCTCTCCCCTTTTTTCTTAATGGATTCGGACAAACCAAAAGCACCACCAATAACAAAAGTGATCTTAGAATTGTCTATTGATTTTTTTTCAAAGTAAGCAGAGAATTTCTGCGAATCAAACTGTTTACCGGTTTCATCCAGAAAAACGATGGCCGATTTATCGGGAATGGCATTGGCTATGATTTCGGCTTCTGCTTCTTTGAGTTTATCAGCAGGCAGTTTGCCGGCGTTTTTCGCATCATTGAGTTCTATCCAATCCACTTTGGCATACTTACTCAATAGTTTCAAGTATTTTTCGAGGCCTTCTTTAACATAAGGTTCATTGGTTTTACCTATTGAAATGAATGTGAGGTTCAACATACTGTTTCGATTTAAAAAGAAGACCGTGCAGGAATTGCTTCCATTGCACGGCCGTATACTGCTTTCGAGACCTATACGTGGTTTATTGATTGTTGAGGATATTGAGCAATTCATCCAATTTAGGGGTCAGGATGATTTCTGTTCTTCTGTTTTTCGCTCTTGCTTCAGGGGTATCGGCTGAATCTACAGGGAAGTATTCACCTCTACCGGCAGAAGTTATTCTTTTGGCATCAACACCTGAATTGATTAAGATTCTTGCGATGGATGTTGCACGCAATACGCTTAGATCCAGGTTATCTTTAATGACACCTGATTTCATTGGCACATTGTCGGTATGACCTTCAACTAAGATGCTGACGTCTTTGTTTGCACCCAAGGCTTTTGCCAATTCCAATAAAGCTTGTTCACCTTTTGAATCCACTGCAATGCTGCCTGATTTGAACATGAGCTTGTCTTCCATGCTCACATATACTTTACCATTTCTGGTTTCTACTGTCAGACCTTGGTTTTGAAAACCCAAGAGGGCTTTTTGTATGGTGGCTTTAAGGGCATTCACTGCACTGTCTTTAGCCCTGAGTATGGATTCCAATTCAGCAACACGTTTCTCCCTTATTTTTAAGTTGGATTCTGTAGTTGCTAAACTTGCAGACAGATCGCGGTTTTTATTTTGAGATGAAATTAGTGAAGCTTCTTTGTCATTGAGTTCTTTTTCTTTGTTTTTAAGGGCTTCGTTTTTCTCATTTAGCTCTTTAGACAATTTCTCATATTCATAACGGTTGTTTTCAATGATCTTTTGAGATGTTTCTTCGTATTGAATTTGAGCTTTTTGATTTCTGTCCAATTTAGAGAAGCATTCCAATGAATCGGCTTGCAGTCCTGCAACTCTTGTTTTGAGCGAAAGGTTCAAATCATTGGCTGAAATGAGGTCAGCCTGAGCTTGAGTGAGGTTGGTGTTGCATTCTGTTTTGGTTCTTTGACAGTCGTCAAATTTGGCTTGCAGATCATCCAATTTTCTCTGAGGCACGCAGGCAGTCAGGGTCGCTGCCAATATCAAATATTTATGTGAAATTTTCATGATGTTCGGTTCTAATCTGTTCAAAGTTAAGTTGATTGATGAAGCTATTTAAAATGAGTTGTGAACACACTGAATAGAGTGTATTGTAAATTCAACAAAAAAGGCCATCATTCGATGGCCTTTCAGTAAGTTTAAATTCTGATTTAACGTCCTATGTAGAACACTCTGGAAATATTGAATCCAAAGTGAATATCACCTTTTAACCA
>DASWYG010000385.1:0-2185 GCA_036405075.1 Bacteroidia bacterium
ATTGCACTGGAATGCCTGATTTCATTAATTGTTGAGTGTAAGCAACCGTCTCGTCTCTGAATGGTTCAACATCTCCGACAAAAGTAATTGTGGGGGGTAAATTGGCGTAGTTAGTGGCGCGGGCAGGTGCGGCATATACAGGAGTTTCAATACCTTGTTCAAGTATTTGGGCAAGATAGTTTTTCCATGCAAGTTGATTCGATTTAGAGTCCCAATTTGGGGCATCGTTGTCTGTTGCAGATTCGGTGTTTTGTCGGTCATCCAACATGGGATATATTGGCATCTGAAAAGCAATTTTTACATCTTTGGTGTCTGTTGCTTTCAAGGATACAGCAGCAGCAAGTCCGCCTCCGGCACTATGACCAGCCACTATGAATTGTTCGGAGAGTTGACCCAATAAGGATTTGTTTTCATTCATCCATAACAATGTGTCGTAACAATCATTAAAAGCAGCAGGGTAGGGAGCATCAAATGATTTGCGGTAATCAGGAGCAATGATGATGCAGGGTTTAGCATCAATGAATTTTTTAATGACCATCATAAATTCTTCCGGACTACCAATGAAATACCCGCCGCCATGACAATAAAGCATGACCGGTAATTGGCCAACATGATTCAAAGGTTTAAAGATTCTGATCCGAATATCTGGGCCGGCATTTCTACTAGGAATGAATTTCTCTTCACAAGCTAATCCTTCAATGTTTTTACCTCTCATTCGGGCGCTGTTTAAATTCAATAATTTTATCCCGAATCTATTCATCAATAACCTTGATGACAATTTCAGCATTCTGTAGCTGGGTTGAAGCTCTATGTTCAACATTTCTTTTGCAACTCTCATGGTATTTGTTATTTGGTGGTGATCAGATCCATTAAACCATTTGGAAAGAATGCTTCCACGAATGATACTGTGTTTAGAAATTCTCTGTGAGATTTTATTTTTTCATCTTTTACAGTAACACAGCCGATGTACAGCATCTTGTAGTGTTTTCCATTGATGAGTGTAGCTTCACTTTCATATTCGGCAACTACTTCAGTGGGACTTTCCATAATGATCCTCATAGTAGTGAAGTGAAAGTCGGGCGCCATTTGAAGCATACCGGACATTGATCCTGCTATGGCTTCACGACCTTCAAATTTTGAGGGCATTCCAAAAGTTGCCACATAGGGTGCTTCAAGATAACCATCTTCTGCAAAGAAAGATGCAGCTTCAACCGGGTTACCTGAACTTACTGTGTCTAAAAAACCTTTTAGCAACACTGCTGCAGATTTTGTCTCATGTGCTGACGCACTTTTAAATTCTTGTTTCATTTTATTTTACTTTAAATTGATGGAACAAAAGTAGAAGCCAGAAATTTTCTCAACTTTGTTTAAAAGTCCTTTTTTGCTTTGTTTAAAAGTCCATTTAAAAGTCCTTTCAATAATGGTGATTTAAAAGAATCAGGGTATTAGCAATAATTGTTAAGATCGATGAAAACAATAAGTACCATCATAATTGGATTTCTTCAATATACATTTGTTGTGTTTTAAATTCATACCATTATTTTTGATACATGCGAAATCACCTCATCATCATGCTCAGTTTTTTAGCGATCTTGGGCTTTAAATCGGATCATTCATCTATTGAAAAGACTCAATTTTTAAAGAAAGCAGAAAGTATTGTAAACAAGGATACCTTGGGTAGTTTTAACGGTGTTGTCATGATCGTTCATGAAGATAAAGTCTTATTTCAATGTGCTAAAGGATATTCTGATTTTGAAAGAAAAAAACCCATGAAAATGAGCAATCATTTTGTTATTGGTTCTATTAGCAAACAATTCACCGCAGCAATGATTTTGAGGTTGTATGAACAAGGTAAAATTCAATTGAATGTACCAATTAAAACTTATTTGAATGATCTTAAAATGTCATGGGCAGATTCCATTACGATCTCACATCTATTGACACATACACACGGTGTTTACAACAAGAATGTGGTTTCAAGTTTTCAAGCGGGTAAAGGTTTTAACTATACTTTTGCAAATTTTGGATATGGATTGCTTGCAGAAATAATTGAAAAGGTTTCAAATCAGTCTTTCGCTGAAGTGTCTCGAAATCTTTTCAAAGAACTGGGCATGAAACAAAGTTTTCATCCTCAATTCTATAATAAAGGCATTTTACCCAAAGGATATGCCAGTAATGACAGTGG
>DASWYG010000386.1:0-7283 GCA_036405075.1 Bacteroidia bacterium
GAGCTGTGGATGTTGGTATAAACAGTATACCAATTCGAATGGTTCTTTTGTGTTGACCCTTATGCTCGCCATTTTTCAAAACAAAATATCTAACAAAGGTAAGCCAATTTGAACCAAAGGCAGAAATGAAATGTGATAAATTTAATGTCTTTTGTTTTTATAACTTTTGATGCAAACAGTTTAAAAAACTAAAGTCAATTGTTATTAGCAATAGAGAAATCATATTACTCTGTGCGCTCTATTCCAAATTTGATTTTAACCAGATATAGTCCTAACAGTATAACTGATATTCCAAGTAATAAAAATTTTATGTCTTTATTGTCATAACGACTGTTTTCCAATTCTAATTGTTGTAAAAATGGAACCTCAATTTCAGCATTTTGATTCCTCATTCCAAACACCCTAGCCTCATAAAGATTGAAAACACGATCCATTATTGTCGGATTTTTCATTCGATTTTCTATTGTTATAAAATCTTTGTTCAAAATGTCCATGTAATATTTCTCACCGGGATTAATTATTGTAATGAAATTTTCAATATTTGTTGATTGAATGGAACGCGAATCAATGTAAAATACAATTTTAGGATAGTCTACTAAGGTAAATCTCAGATCAGATTCTCCATTCGATCGGTCAACGTTTTGTACTTCAGCCTTAACCAACGTTGTAAAATCCAAATAAGTCAATTCAGGACTTTTGAATATAAATGGCCGGATGTGAATAAAGGTTATGTATAACCCTATTGCTATTACAATCAACCCAAATCTAATCCCATAAAAAGAGAAATTGCCGGTAATTCCGCGCTTAACATTGCGTGTTAAACTATATTTAAAATCACTGTAATGTTCGTAGTATAGCGATGAAATAATGAATTTCTTATTGTCATGAAACAAGATCAATTCTTCCCATCTTGTTTCTTCATATTCTTTTTCATATTCCTCCCAGGATTGAATGTTCTTTTTAAAGATGCTGTAATTATATAAGCCTAAGGTCGAATGAACAAGCAATCTGTCAGGGTACAAAGTCAATGTATTGCATTTGTTCACTCTTGAATAAAAATAAACGCCTATAACAATAGCTATCAAACTGTAAAGCCAGGAATTGTATGTAGGCATTTCCTGTAAATAAAAATTTAGAATGAAATAAAAAGCAATTCCAATACAAACAAATGTTACGGCTAAATTGACCCAAAAGTAAGGGTTTCTGGTGCCTTTTTCATGTATTTCAGGAGTTGTATGACGTGATCGCATTGGTCGAAAACAAAAATAACAGAAATCAATAAGATTATACTCGATCTCTATTTAATGGTTGTAAAGGCTATTAAAACAACAGTTTTTCAAAATGAGAACAGTGCCAAATCATACTGAATGAACTTTAAACTTGCCATTGTATATTTGCAGCTCCAATACATCATGGATAAAATTTTAAATTACATCGGAGGTCAACTGACAGAGCCTGTTTCTAAGACATATCTCGACAATTTCAATCCTGCCAAAGGAGAAGTTTATGGATTGATTCCGGATTCAGATTCTCCTGATGTGGAAAAAGCCTATCAAGCAGCTTTAAATGCCTATCCTAGCTGGAAAGCGATGCCCAATGAAGATCGTTTCAAAATATTGAATCGCATTGCAGAACTCATCGACAGCAACAATGAGCAATTGGCTAAAGCCGAAAGCATGGATCAGGGAAAACCGGTATGGTTGGCTAAAAATGAGATCACCAGAGCCGGACAGAATTTTAGATTTTATGCCACTGCGGCTATGCAATTTGCCTCTGAAAGTCACAACATGGAAGGTCATGCCATCAACTACACATTGAGGCAATCCATTGGAGTTGTAGGTTGTATAAGCCCTTGGAATTTGCCTTTGTATTTGTTCACATGGAAAATTGCCCCAGCTTTAGCTACCGGCAATTGTGTGATTGCCAAACCTTCAGAAATAACACCGATGACAGCCTTTTTACTGTCTAATTTATGCAAAGAAGCCGGTTTGCCTGATGGGGTTTTAAACATTGTTCATGGTTTGGGGCCTAAAGTTGGAAATGCAATGGTTGCTCATCCCGGCATCAAAGCAATTTCGTTTACCGGTGGTACTTCTACAGGCAAACATATAGCTTCTGTTGCTGCTCCAATGTTTAAGAAATTAAGTTTGGAATTGGGGGGTAAAAACCCAAACATCATTTTTGCAGATTGCGATTTTGATAAAGCGTTGAAAACCTCTGTCAATTCTTCTTTTTTGAATCAAGGTGAAATATGCCTTTGTGGCTCACGTATTCTTGTGGAGCGCTCCATTTATGAAAAATTCAGAGACGCTCTGGTCAAAGAAGTTGCCAGTCTAAAAGTAGGTAATCCGGCTGATAAAGAGACCAAAGTTGGAGCCATCGTCAGCAAAATGCACTTTGAAAAGGTACTATCATACATTGAATTGGCCAAACAGGAAGGTGGTAAGATATTGTGTGGAGGAACTGCTTTGAAACCTGAAGGTTTTGAAACCGGTTGGTACATTGCGCCCACCATCATTGAAGGTCTGACCTACAATTGTAGAACTAATACTGAAGAAATTTTCGGACCGGTGGTAAGCATTATGCCATTTGATACTGAAGCGGAAGCGTTGCAAATGGCTAATTGTACGGAGTATGGTTTGGCTTCCAGTGTATGGACCAATAATCTGGATCGTGCGCATAGAGTAGCTGCTCAAATAGAAAGTGGAATCGTTTGGATCAACTGCTGGTTGTTGCGCGATTTGAGAACTCCATTTGGAGGCGTTAAACAAAGTGGAGTGGGAAGAGAAGGCGGATGGGAAGCCATGCGTTTCTTTACAGAACCTAAGAACATTTGCATCAAATATAATTGATCTTTGAATTTGAACATCGATATCCAAGGGCTCAGAAGTGGTGATTACAGAATACTTGCACGTGCAATTTCGTGGGTAGAAAACGATTTGCCGGCAGGTCGTCAATTGCTGTCTGATTTACCATTTGATGTTCAGGTGCCTGTAATTGGCTTGACCGGCCCTCCGGGAGCAGGTAAAAGCAGTTTGGTCAATGCATTGATCAATCATTTACTGCTCGCAGGTAAAAAAATCGGAGTATTGGCTGTTGATCCAACTTCTCCATTCAATTTTGGGTCATTGCTTGGCGATAGAATTAGAATGGCCGATCATTTCAATAATCCCAATGTATATATCCGTTCATTGGCCACAAGAGGCAGTTTGGGCGGTTTGTCGGCTAGGATTTATGAAATTACGGATGTTATGAAACACGCCGGTTTTGATGTCATCATCATTGAAACTGTTGGTGTTGGTCAAAGTGAAGTAGAGATAGCAGGATTGGCAGATACCACAGCAGTTGTTTTGGTGCCTGAGGCAGGAGATGAAGTTCAAACTCTGAAAAGCGGTTTGATGGAAATTGCAGATGTTTTTGTGATCAATAAATCAGACCGTGCAGGAGCAGATATTTTCGTTAAAAACTTAAGTGCTTTGGTGCACAGTAAAGAAGACAAGGGTTGGCCAATTCCGGTGCTTAAAACAGTAGCAACTGATGGAGACGGCATAAAAGCATTTTGGGAAAAGATTGAAGCCCATAAATTGATCAATCAAACCAATGAAAGACGTTTGCAATTAACAGTTGAAAAAGCCATGCATCTGATTTTATTTGAAAAAATGAAAACCATAGACAGGAAACAATTGTTATTGGAATTGTCAAACGAGACAAACAAAACAGGTTTCAATCTGTATCGTTTTCTCAACAAACAATATATAAATAAATGATCACCATTATCAGCGGTTCACCCCGCAAAGACAGCAATACAATAAGAGTGGCCAAAGCCATTAGCAACTACTATAAATCATTGTCAGCAGATCACCATGCAGAAGTCATTGACTTCAACGGCTACGACATACCATCCGCAAATGTTGGAGATTTACATGCAGAATCATTATCGCCTTGGCAACAGCATTTGTATGATTCGGTTTCAAAATCCAGTTTGGTTTTTATATTGACCCCGGAGTACAATTGGTTTCCCAGTGCAGAGATCATTCAAATGATACATGCCATGACTTCCAGAAGTTTTAAGACCATGTGGGACAATAAAGTGTTTGCCACAGGAGGAGTGTCCAATGGCAGGGGAGGCAGAATGCCTGCAGTTCAATTGAGTTATTCATTGAATAAGATCATCAGTGTATTTGGTTATCAGAGTTTGGTGAGCGCCAAAATGTTTGAATCACAATTTACAGATAAAGCACTGGATGCTGAAGGCAATTCATTGGGCAATGAAGAATACATGAAAGGTTTAAAAGTATTCATTGATTACAATTTGAACATGTCCGATCGTTGGAAGAAATAAGACGGAAGTTGAAAGATTAAAGTTAAAAGATTAAAGTAAAGTCTGCAACCAAAGAACCTTGGTAAAGACTGTCACGAATTTGTGTTGTCATACCGCAGTTTAACTTAAAATTCTTTGAACTATAAATCTGGTTTTTTTAAGTTACAAAAAATATTTCTTGTTTAATCCAAATCCTCAATTTAGGTTTGCATCGGTTTTGGGGTGCGTGTCGTTGTGACATCGCTGAGAAATACCCACAATACCCGGAAAAGAGTAATTTCTGCGACGGGGAAAACAAAAAACGTGACCGTTCATTTGTCGGACACTGCATGCCAAAACTATTTTATCCATCCAAACATGAAAAAAATAGTTTTATTCCTTACAGCAATTTGCCTGTTTCAAACTCAACTCATTTCACAATCTTCTTCAAAGAAAAAATTGAAGGTAGAAGTTATCCTTACAGATAGTTTCAACTCTAATTTTGAAGAAGCAGAAATCACTTTCATCAAAGAGAACAATCGATCTAAGTATGCCACAAATCAAGGACTTGCCTACCTGCCGGAATCAGGCGCTTACCAATTGAAAGCCTACGCACCCGGGTTTGTTCCAGTTTTGCTGAGATTGAACCTCACTCACGACACAGTCATTCAATTACAAATGAAACAAAATGTATTGATCCATGAATCTGTCATTATAAAAGTGACAAGAGCAAAAGAAAATACAAGCTTTGTTCAAACAACCTTGTCATCAGCCAAACTTGCGCCCATTAATCTTGGACAAGATTTTACTTACCTAATTGGCAATACCCCTTCCGCTGTCAGTACCTCTGATGCAGGCGCCGGTGTGGGTTATACCGGTATCAGGATTAGAGGCAGTGATGCCACAAGAATCAATGTCACAGTAAATGGTATTCCCATCAATGATGCTGAAAGTCATGGTGTTTATTGGGTCAACATGCCCGATCTGGCTTCCAGTACTTCATCAGTTCAAATACAAAGGGGAGTGGGCAGCAGTACAATTGGCACAGGTGCTTTTGGAGCCAATATCAACATCAATAACCTGATACAATCTGGCAGCCCTTTTGCACAATTGCAACAATCTTATGGCTCTTTCAATACCCTCAAAAGTACCCTTATGTTTGGAACCGGTGACATCAATGGTTTCAATTTTTCAGGTCGTCTGTCTAAAATCAAAAGTGACGGATATGTCGACAGAGGTGCCAGTGATCTGCAATCCTATCAATTCAATCTCAACTACACCAAAGGCAAATGGTTCATCAATGCACTTGGATTTGGTGGTAAGGAAAAGACCTATCAATCTTGGTATGGCACACCACAAAGCCGAATCGACGGCAATGTCGATTCAATGAATGCTTATGCGGATAGAAATGGATTGAGCATTGCTCAACGCAATAATTTACTTAACAGTGGTCGAACTTATAATTACTATACTTATAACAATCAAACCGACAATTATGGACAATATCATTATCAATTGCATTTCAATAGAACCATCAATTCAAGATTGAAATTGAGCAGTTCATTTTTCAGCACTGTGGGTAAAGGTTTTTATGAAGAATTTAAAGAAGATGCATCTTTTAACAATTATGGTGTTTCAAACTACATCGTAAGCGCCGATACTTTCACATCAACTGATTTGGTGAGACAAAGATGGCTTGATAACATCATTTCCGGTAATTTCACTTCATTTGAATACAAAGCCAAGAAACTGCAGTTGAACGGTGGTATCAATGTATCACAATACGATGGAAAGCACTTTGGGAAAGTGATTTGGGCCGAAATTGCAAGTCCATTTGGTAAAGACTTCGAATACTACAATTCTAAAAGTAAAAAAACAGAATTGAACAGTTTTGTTAAGTCGTCTTATAACTTCAACAAATTAACCATTGATGCAGAACTTCAATTCAGAAGCATACATTACACGGCGAAAGGCAACGACAATGATTTAACCAAAATTGATTTTGATGTCAAATACAAATTCTTAAACCCTAAATTGGGGTTGATATACAATCTCAATAAAAAATCAAAAGCTTATGGCAGTGTAAGCATTGGCAATCGTGAGCCGGTTAGAACCGATTTTATAGACAATTCTGTTGGAGCATTTCCTCTGGCAGAACACCTAACGGATTTTGAGTTTGGATACATTTATCACAACAACAAAGACCATTATCAATTCAATGTGTATGCTATGGAATATAAAAATCAATTGGTCGTAACAGGCGAATTGAATGATGTTGGCAATAGTTTGCGTCGCAATGTCGATAAGAGTTACAGGAGAGGTATTGAGTTGATGATTGAAAAAATGATTATTCGAAAGTTGGCATTAAATTTCAATCTGAACCTGAGCGACAATAAGATTCAAAACTTCAATGATGTGTTCTTTGATTATGATCAAAACAATTATAAAACAGAGACGTATAAAAAAACACCAATCGCATTTTCGCCATCCGCAGTAGGTTTTATTGGTTTTACAGATCATCACATCAGAAAAACAGAACTGGGATTGAACCTCAAATATGTTGGTAAACAATACTTGGACAATACCGGAAATGAGAGAAGAAAATTGGATCCATATACGACCCTAAATTTCAACATTCTTAAACACTTTAATTTCAAAAATGGCTCCGAG
Organism: Bacteroidia bacterium; assembly: GCA_036405075.1. Taxonomy (GTDB): domain Bacteria; phylum Bacteroidota; class Bacteroidia; order NS11-12g; family UBA955; genus JABMMZ01. The sequence goes on from DASWYG010000386.1 coordinate 6,971, forward strand.
CTAGTATTTAAAGGAATGGTCAATAATGTACTTGGTACTTTTTACTCAAATAACGGCTACACTTATAAATACGCGTATTCAGGAAAATTAATCACCGAAAATTTTTACTACCCTCAAAGTGGAAGAAATTTTATGATTGGACTAGATTTTAAATTTCAATAACGTTTAACCAAACGGTTTTATAGTTAAACAATATTTGCAAAAAGGGCAGTACATCATACTGCTCTTTTTTATTTTATATTGTTGTAAATCAATTATATAGGCATAAAAAAATCTTTTTTTTCAGATTTAAACAAAAAAGTTTTCATTGTAA
>DASWYG010000387.1:0-4444 GCA_036405075.1 Bacteroidia bacterium
GAGGATGAAATCGTTCATGGTGATATGATCAAAGCTAAGGGTATATTTTATGCTCCTGACTTTTTGATCAATGCTGGTGGTTTGATCAATGTATACAGTGAGTACAATGGTTATGTTAGAGAAATTGCATTTGCTCAAACAGAAAACATTTACAACACCGTATTGAACATTTATAAAAAATCAGAGGAAGACAACATCAACACTCAGATTGCAGCAATTAAACTTGCAGAAAAGAGAGTTAATGACACGATGATTTTACAATCAAAAATTTAATTTTTAGAGAAATTATATTGAGCCCTTTGACGAAAGTCAAGGGGCTTTTTTATTGATTGTCTTCTTTTAATATCAATTCTCTCAGCATAACAAATGCAGCATTAGCAGATCTGCCAATGATATTGGTTCTATCACCGATGAAATTGTATTTTTTAACTATGGTCTCATTCTTTGAAGCAACTCCAATGACAACAGTTCCCACAGGTTTATCTTCACTTCCGCCACCCGGCCCGGCAATACCTGAAACAGCGATGGAATAATCTGTCAATAGTTTTTCTCTGACTCCTGAGGCCATTTGAAGAACAACTTGCTCACTCACTGCACCAACAGTTTCAAAAAGGGTATTTTCAACTCCTAATTGATGGTGTTTAACAGAATTTGAATAAGAAATGACCGATCCAACAAAGAATTTAGATGCACCGGGCATAGAGGTAATAAGATGAGACAAATAACCACCTGTACAACTTTCGGCGATACTCAATGTTTTTCCATTATCAGAAAGCATGTTGTAAACCAATTCCGGTAAACTTAAGTCAGAATCAACAATAACGGCCTCTCCTACTCTATCAATAATCTGCTTGGCAATGGTATCGATTTGAGCAATGATGTCATTGTTTTGTTGAACACCGGTTAATCTCAGTCTGACCAAATTTAAATTCGGTAAATATGCCAATTTAATATTTGAAGGAATGGCATCTTCAATGTCTTCGATACTTTTGGCCAGAAGAGACTCAGGCACATTATAAGTCACTATGGTTTTGTGGTAGAGAACAGGTTCATTAAATTTTTCTTTGATCAGAGGCAAGGCTTTGAACTCAATGATGTTTTTCATTTCATAAGGAACACCAGGTACAGAAATGACCACTTTTCCATCTACATCGAACCACATACCAGGGGCTGTTCCCCATTCATTGATCAATGTTCTGCAAGCATCCGGAACATCGGCTTGAAGTTTATTGATTTCAAGCATTTGTCGACCGCGATTTTTAAAAAAAGTTTCTAATTGAGACAAAACATCAGCATCGGTTCTCCAGCCCATATTGAAATATTCGGCCAATGTTTTTTTGGTGATATCGTCTTTAGTTGGTCCAAGACCACCGGTGATGATAATGAGTTCAGAGCGTTTTAAACATTCAGTTAATTGGTTTTTTATTTCAGAAGCTTCATCTCCTATTGAGTTGATGCGCTTAATGCGAATATTGTTTCTATTCAAAATTTGACCCAACCAGGCACTATTGGTATCCACTACCTGACCAATGAGCAATTCATCACCAATTGTTATTATTTCAGCTTGCATTTTATAGGTTACAAAGATGGTTTGCCTTTGTTTTTATTTTTGATATAGTTTTCAACATCATTGAATTAAAAACCGCCACGTATTAATTTCACGGAATCAATTTCCAATTCACACATGCCTGATTTTGCTCATTTACACTGTCACACTCAATTTTCTTTGCTCGATGGAGCTGCTTCTATTTCGAATTTATACAAGAAGGCAGTTGCTGATGGGCAGAAAGCAATTGCCATAACAGACCATGGCAATATGTTTGGTGTGTTTAATTTTGTTGCGGAAGCGGCCAAACACAACAAAGGTGAAGAGAAAATAAAAGCCATTGTTGGATGTGAATTTTACATGGTTGAAGACAGAACCAGAAAATCATTTACAAAAGAAGATAAAGACATCAGGTATCACCAATTGTTATTGGCTAAGAATGCGGAGGGATATAAAAATTTATCCAAATTGTGTTCACTGGGATACATCGAAGGGATGTACAGCAAATGGCCTCGGATTGATAAAGGATTAATAGAAAAATATCACGAAGGTTTAATCGCAACTTCATGTTGTTTAGGTGCCATTGTTCCTAAAACGATTATGAAAAAAGGTGAAGAAGAAGCTGAAAAAGAATTGAAGTGGTGGTTGGATTTATTCGGTGACGATTATTACATAGAATTACAAAGACACGGGATGGCAGAGCAAGACAAAGTCAATTTGGTGTTGATGAAGTTTGCTAAGAAATACAACCTTAAAATGATTGCCACCAATGATTCTCATTATGTAGAAAAAGAAGATTACAATGCGCATGACATTTTGTTGTGTGTCAATACAGGTGAGAAGCAAAGTACACCCAAGATGTCTGACTTGGATGGTGATGATGATAAATTTGTAAAAGGCAAGCGATTTGCTTTTCCTAATGACAATTTTTATTTTAAAACCAAGGCTGAAATGACCGAGTTATTCATAGATGTTCCGGAAGCTATAGATAATACCATGGACATTGTCAGTAAAATCGAGCCATTGAGTTTAAAGAAAGATATTTTATTGCCAAATTTCCCCATTCCTCCAGCATTTGAAACGCAAGATGATTATTTAGAATCGTTGACCTGGGAAGGTGCTAGAAGACGATATGGAGAGATAGATTCTGAAATTGAGGAGCGACTGAAGTTTGAATTGTTTACAATTAGAACCATGGGATTTGCCGGATATTTCTTGATTGTATCTGATTTCATTAAAGAAGGGCGGAATTTAGGTGTAGTGGTAGGTCCGGGACGTGGATCAGCGGCAGGAAGTGCTGTTGCCTATTGTATTGGAATAACGAATATAGATCCAATTAAGTACGATCTGCTCTTTGAGCGTTTCTTGAATCCTGAACGTAAGAGCATGCCCGATATTGATACAGATTTTGATGATGAAGGCAGACAAAAGGTTATAGATTATGTAGTTGAAAAATATGGCCGAAATCAGGTAGCTCAGATTGTGACATACGGTAAGATGGCGGCTAAAATGAGTTTGAAAGATGTGGCTCGTGTTATGGATTTGAGCATGGACGAGTCAAATAACATCACCAGATTGGTTCCAGCCAGACCATTGGGATTGACCTTAAAACAAGTGATCAATGCTAAGATTGAAGGTGTGAAAGAAGAAGTTTTGGATGTAGATGATGATGAAGCCGGTGATATTGACGACCGCGACACCATCTTGCTCAGACAAGAAGATATTCCGGGTGTAATGCAATTGAGGGAATGGCACCATGACAAACTAAACAGAAGAGAAGGTGAAGTTCTGAGACAAGCGATGCTATTGGAAGGTTCTGTTAGAAATACCGGTGTTCACGCAGCGGGTATCATCATTGCGCCTAAAGATTTATCGGAAATTGTACCTGTTGCTGTAGCAAAAGATTCAAATTTGTTGTTGACACAATTTGAAGGCAAGGTCATTGAGGATGCCGGAGTTATCAAGATGGACTTTTTGGGTTTAAAAACTTTGTCCATCATTAAAACGGCAATGGAATTGATAAAGAAAAACCGAGGTGTAGAGATAGACATTGACAACATTCCTTTAGATGATACTAAAACTTTTGAATTGTATCAGAGGGCAGATACAACCGGTACATTCCAGTTTGAAAGTCCGGGTATGCAAAAATATCTAAGGGAGTTGAAACCGGATAAGTTTGAAGATTTAATTGCCATGAACGCCTTATATAGACCGGGACCTATGGAATATATCCCAACTTATATTAAGCGTAAACATGGTTTAGAACCGGTTGAATATGACATCAAAGAACTGGAAGAATATTTGAGTGACACTTATGGTATCACTGTGTATCAGGAGCAGGTGATGTTGTTGAGTCAGAGTTTGGCCGGATTTAGCAAAGGCAAAGCAGATTCATTAAGAAAGGCTATGGGTAAAAAGAATCTGGCTGATTTGATGAAACTGAAGGATGACTTTATGAAAGGCATCAATGAAAAAGGACTGGATCCTGTGAAATGTGATAAAATTTGGAAAGACTGGGAGGCATTTGCATCTTATGCTTTCAATAAATCGCATTCAACTTGTTATGCATTTGTGGCATATCAAACAGGCTATTTAAAAGCTCATTATCCAGCTGAATACATGGCTGCGGTATTGAGTAACAATAGCAGTAACATTGAAAAGATCAGTTTGATGATGCAAGAATGTAAAAGAATGGGTGTACCGGTTTTAGGCCCTAGTGTAAATGAAAGTGAGCAGCAATTTTCAGTGAATTCAAAGGGAGAGATCCGTTTTGGATTGTGTGCTGTAAAGGGAGTTGGCGAAGCTCCTGCAATTAATATCATTGAAGAAAGAGTTAATGGGCCATATAAAAACATCTTTGATTTATGCGCCAGATGTAATTTAAGAAGTGTCAATAAA
>DASWYG010000388.1:0-5856 GCA_036405075.1 Bacteroidia bacterium
ATATACTTTGATGGCAGCAGAGGCAATTTTCAAAAACAGATCAGGCAAGCATTAGCTGAAGTTTTAATCAACGAATTCATTTACGGAGGAAACATTCGAGAGCGAATTCAGACTGCAGCTCTACTCACTTTACCAGACTGGTATTACAAAGGTTTGGTGGCATATTTATCTGAAAGTTGGAACATAGAAAATGATAATTTTCTTAAAGATTTTTTTCAAAACAAAAAGCAAAAGTATTTTACTTCCTTACAAAGAGAAGATGAAATATTGGCCGGGCATAGTATCTGGAGATACCTGGAAGAAAAAAATGGCAAAAGTACTGTTAGTCAAATCGTGTTTTTAACCCGTATAGGCCGAAGTGTTGAAAATGCCATGATGTATTATACCGGTATGAACATCAATATGCTTTTGGATGACTGGCGCGATTTCTATCTGGAAAAATACAAAAATGACGAAAAGGTTTTTAAATTTCCCAAAGGGCAAGAAAATGCGCCATTAAAGCTCGCCAAAAAGAAACACACACAGTTTAAAATCCATCCGGATGGAAAAAAAGTAGCCATTGTGACCAATAATCTGGGGCGATACCAGGTTGTAGTTTACGATTTGGAAACCAAAGGTTTAGAAGTATTAACCAAAGGCGGACATCAATTGATAAACCGCAACATCAATATCAATTACCCTTTGATTGCCTGGGAACCAAATGGAAAATACTTGAGTGTTATCAAGTACAAAAATGAAAAACCTGTTTTGGAACACTCTGTCCCGGGTAAAGGTTTAATTAAGTCTAAGATTTTAACAGATATTGAGTTTGTAAAAGACTTTTGTTATCAACCTGAAGGTTTAAACATTGTTTTTTCAGTCATAAGAAACGGTCAATCAGATTTGATCATGTATGATTTGAAAAATGGTCAAACGACTTCATTGACCAACGATGAATTTGATGATTTGAGTCCTAGGTATTCTACTGATGGAAATTACATATATTATGTTAGTAACAGAGACCCTAAGGACAATACTGAATCCGAATACAGTTCGATTTATAAATTGGACATTAAATCCGGTTTCAGCTATTTTGTGACAGGTAAACCGGCTGAGAAAGTCAATAGTACCGAACCCATTCCAATGGACAATGGCATATTGAGTTTTTTGAGTGACCAAAATGGTATTGTTAACAATTACATCTACAACAGTAAAGATTCTGCGGTATACCAAATGACCAACTACAAGAGGTGTATCATCCACAACGATGTAGCAACAAAAGCCGGAGTTGTTGCAGATTTATTGTATTTCAATAATCGCTACAGAATATACATAGGTGCCATTTCAGAAAACTTTGAAGTAGATGCCATAACAGATGCTGAATTAACGACTTACAGAAGACTGCTCAATCAAGGCAGTTTAAATTTCATTGATTTCAAATCAGCTATTGATTCGTTTAAATCTACCCCTGATAATATTGACAGCTTGCCTAAACCTGTGCAAAAAGTATTCATCAGTGGATATAACAACAAAGAAGATCTCGATTTAAAACTACCCGGAAACAAAGAAAAGAGTGTTCCATTTGTACAAATGTCGAGGAACCATTTTGGTGTAAATTACTTTTTACAACAATTTGATCCATCCATTTTAAATAACTATCTGTTTCCGGCAAATGTCAATGAGCGCATTTTCACCTATCCATTACTATCGCCTCATTTTCAAACTTCAATAAGTGATGACCGAAATGATCATGTTGTAGTGGCAGGATTCAGAATTCCTGTGAGAATAAAAGCATCGGATTATTACATCAATTACACTGACAGAAGCGGGCGATGGGACAAAGAATTATCAGCATTCAGAAGATCCAGAACCATAGACAATTTTATTGTTCCTACTAAAATGGTGAATGCTCAGGCAAAATATGCATTCAGATATCCATTTAATGAAAGGGCAAGAATCGAATTAAGTGTATTTGGACGAAATGACAAGGTCATCAGACAAGCCATTGATTCTTTGGAACTCAACAGAAACATCACTGATAATTTGTATGGTGGTAATGGCATTGAATACGTTTTCGACAATGTGAGGAGCAATGGTTTGAATTTATTTGAAGGATTGAGATTTAGGATTTACAATGAAAATTACCTGAAGTACAAAGACAATGAATTCATTTCAAACAATGGATTTGATTTAAGATGGTACAAAAAACTGCACAGGCAGATTTACCTTGCGTCAAGACTTAGTGGTGCATTTTCGTTTGGAACGCAGAAAACGGCCTATTACATGGGAGGTGTTGAGAACTGGATCAGCAACGTAGATTCCAACAATACCTTTAACTACAATATACCTACACTCACAGGCAGTGATTATGCTTTTCAAACCATAACTGCTCCGGTCAGAGGCTTCTATAGAAATTCGAGAGGTGGAGATAAGTATCTGTTAATGAATTTGGAAGTTAGAATTCCAATTTTCAGTTATTTGATACAAAAGCCTATCAGCAGTGAATTCTTCAAAAGTATCATGTTGGTTGGATTTACCGATATTGGTACAGCTTGGAAAGGCAGTTCACCCTTCAGCATAGACAATCCATTCAATACCAGAATAGTACAATCGCAACAGTACAAAATAACTGTGGTTTCACAAAGGGATCCTTTGTTGTATGGGTTTGGATTTGGGGTGAGGACAAAGATATTGGGCCACTACATCAAACTAGATCAGGGATGGGGCTTGATTGAAAACAAATTCCAGAAGGGATTAACTTCATTTTCAATAGGTTTAGATTTTTAAGTTTTAATTTACCGGTTTAAAAAAGGGACAAAAAACCATCTCACAGGGTAAAAACACCTTGCGATCATGCACATTTTTTCACCTAATTAATAGGTTTCCATTGAATTGGAGCGAGATTCTTCATTAAGAATATTAATGACGGTATTATCCGGGTCGTCATTAATTTTATCCAACTGATGAATCAGGAGCAAGGATTCTTGGAAGAATTTCAGGAGTGAGGGAGTCGTTGCTATAGCGCGTTCTACCTCATGTTTCCTTACAGAATCCAGCTCGTTGTAAATGTATAATAAAACATCGTCTTGAGTAAAGTTTTGTTGCATAAGCAAGGTTGTTAATGATAGATTAACGCTTTGAGAAAAGATTTATTGTAACATTTTCAGTATTTTTTACTCAAAATGTGGTTAACATGCGGAAAAATCTTTCAAAGCGCTTGCAAAATTAATGCTGTAGAGTTTGAAAGACAAAAAAAAACCACAGTAAAAACTGTGGTTTAAATATTTGAATGGTATAAATCAATATTCGAGGTAAGCTGCTTTTTCGCCAATTAATTTTTTAAGGTTAATGAGCGCGTATCTCATACGACCTAAGGCAGTGTTTATGCTGCAATTGCAGACTTCAGCAATTTCTTTGAAACTCAATTCGCCATAATGTCTAAGAAAAAGCACTTCCTTTTGATCAGCCGGAAGCATTTTAATCAATTCTCTCAAACCATTTTTCTTTTGAGCTTTAATGGTATCATCTTCAGAGTTATTTTCAGAAAATCTCATGTTAGCAAAAATGTCTTCATCTTCGCTTGATGAGATGGTAGGCATTCTTTTGGTACTTCTGTAGTAGTCCATGGCCAGGTTTCTGGCAATGCGAACAACCCATGGCAAAAATTTTCCTGTTTCTTCATACTTTCCTTTTTGAAGAGTGTGAATGACACGCAGAAATGTTTCCTGGAAAATGTCCTCAGCAATGTAGCGATCATTTACAACCAAATGAATGGCGGTAAACACCTTAGTTTTGTAACGATTGATCAGCATATCCATACAGGCATCGTTGCCGGCAAGATACAATGCTACCAATTCCTCATCATTTTTTTGATACCTTTTCATACTAAAACCTCCTTTTTAATAAAAGGCAAATTACCTTTTGGTAAATTTTCAATCTAATAGGCGAATAATTCTTTTTAGTATGTCTGCTACTATAGGCTTTAAAAGGTTAAATTTGGTCGAATTTTTATGCAATCTAACTAAAAAAAGCATTCCCTCCAAATTTTTTTTCAAAAATCTAAAGAATTCAATCTAAGCTGCATTTTCTCAAATTGATATTTTTTTTCTATTTCTGCATATCATTTATTCTGATAATTAACACATTACAAATACTACTTTTAACTTTCACAAAGTCAAAAAAAATAAGCCCTCAGTTTCAAAAAGTCTTTTAAAAATATTTGGTAGACTTTAAGATTTGGTTACCTTTGCACCGCAAGTCTGCACGACCAGCTCCCTGTGAACTCCCCCAGGGTGGGAACACAGCAAGGGCAGCAGGTTGTAGCGGTGCGATGTGGGCTTGCTTTTTTTCTTTCTTCAGAAAGTGTTTCTTTTGCACTTTCAAAAATTTTACCAGAATGAGTAAACCTTCCATCCCTCAGGGTACACGCGACTTTTCACCGTCGGTAATGGCACGACGCAATTTTATACTTGAAACCATTTCAGGAATTTATAAAAATTATGGCTTCATGCCTCTTGAAACACCTGCAATGGAAAATCTCAGTACCCTTACCGGTAAATATGGCAATGAGGGCGATCAATTGATTTTTAAGATCCTTAACAATGGTGATTTCATGAAAGAAATCGATCCATTGGCCATAGATTCAAAAACAGTTTTACCTAAAATAGCCGAAAAAGGTCTTAGATATGACCTTACTGTTCCCCTAGCCCGATTTGTGGTAATGAACAGAAATGACATCAGCTTCCCTTTTAAACGTTATCAAATGCAAGCTGTTTGGAGAGCCGACCGACCACAAAAAGGAAGATATCGTGAATTCTGGCAATGCGATGCCGATGTTTTAGGAACCGATTCATTGCTTTGTGAGGCGGATTTCTTGCGAATATACCAATCAGTTTTTGAGGCATTGGGATTAAAAGGCTATGAAGTTAGAATCAATCACAGAAAAATGCTTGAAGCTGCTTGTGAAATGGCAGGTTCAGGTGATAAATTCAAGTCTATAACTGTTATCATTGATAAATTGGACAAAATTGGAACAGATGGCGTTTCTAAAGAATTAATGGAATTGGGGCTAAATTCTGAACAATCCAGCATACTCCTCTCCTTTTTGGTTAAAATGCCATTGAACCAAACAACCATTCAACAATTGAGAAATAGCAGTGCCGACAATGAAAAAGCAAAAATAGCATTGGATGAATTGGAACAGGTTATTGAACTTTCCGGATCGGCAATTGAAAATGTTACTTTAGATTTGAGTTTAGCCAGAGGTTTGGATTATTATACAGGCTGTATTTTTGAAGCTGTGAGTACTGATGTAAAAATGGGCAGTATCAGTGGAGGTGGCAGATATGATGACCTTACAGGTGTTTTTGGATTGAAAGATGTCAGCGGTATTGGCATTTCGTTTGGAATTGACAGAATTTACGACGTATTAAATGAATTGAATTTATTTCCGCCCAACACGTTTAAATTTACTGAGGTTTTATTTTGCCCTTTTGATGAAGAGAGTTTGAAATACTGCATTCCTTTGGCAGATGAGCTGAGGCAGGCTGGAATTAAAACAGAAATATACCCTAAACCGGTTAAAATCAAAAAGCAATTGGACTATGCCAATTCAAAGCAAATTCAGTGGGCAATAATTGTGGGTGAAGATGAAAGAAAAGCTGAAAAAGTAGTGATTAAAAATCTAGTTGACGGAAATCAACAAACAATTGATAAACAATTAATTAAAAATTTTAAACATTAAACAAAACTTAAAATCAACTACAATTGGAATTATTTTGTTTAATTTTTTTTATCTCTTTTCCCACTCGATGTTATTCATAAATCTAAGAGATTAAATTGATGTCTACATTTATAAATCTGATGTACATCAATGTT
>DASWYG010000389.1:0-4702 GCA_036405075.1 Bacteroidia bacterium
TAAAAGACCTTTCTACTCAGGATGAAACAGAATCCATTTTCAAAGAAGTATTAGAACTTCAGAAAGAATGGAAACAAATACGCACAGTTCCCCGTGAGCACATGCAAGAGCTATGGGAAAGTTACAGGTTCTATTTGGATAAGTTTTATGACAATCATGCCATCAACAATGAGCTGAAAGAAAAAGACAGACAAAAGAATCTTGAAGCTAAAATTGAACTCATCAAGAAGGTAACCATGTTGCATGAAGAGAAGTCGATCAAAAAGGCGCATATTCTCCTCAACAAATACCACGAAGAATTTAAAAATGCAGGTCCTGTACCTGGTAAAGATATCTCAGAAGACATTTGGAAAAGATTCAAGGAAGCTTCTGATAAGGTATTGTCAGAAAAGCGCGGACAATTGGATTTGATCAAAGCCAAAAGAAATGAAAACCTTGAATTGAAGAAAGTTCTTTGCGAAAAAGTTGAACACATCAACCAATTGCCTGTTACTTCTCCAAAAGCCTGGAAAGAAAAAGGCGATGAGATTTTGGCCATATTTGCTGAATGGAAAACCATAGGACCGGTTCCTGAAAGTGTCAACGATCAAATCTGGAAGCGTTTCAGAGATGCTCAAAACGTTTTCAATCACAACCGAAAAGCATATTTTGACCAACTCAACAGTGGTAAAGACAAAAACCTTGAAATGAAAACTGCTCTTTGCGAAGAAGCTGAAAAACTTTCTGAAAGTACTCAGTTTGACGCTACTTCCAAATTGTTGATCTCTTTACAAGAAAAATGGAAATCCATTGGTCCGGTTCCGGAAAGCAAAAATGAATTGATCTGGTCGAGATTCAGAGCAGCCTGCGACAAGTTTTTCAAACGTAAAGAAGAGTTTTACAAAGAGAAGAATGCAGGTGAAAAAGAAAATTTAACAGCCAAAGAAAACATCATAACTGAAGTACAAAAATTATTTGAATCTGAAGACAGTGGACATGTTTTTGCTGAGTTGAAAAAACTGCAGCAACAATGGTTGTCAATAGGTTTTGTGCCGATCAAAATAAAAGCTGATCTCCAAAACAGATACAGTAAAGCGGTAGATTCCATATACAAAAAATTCAAACAATCTGCGGATGAAAACAAATCCATCCGAATAAAAGAACATTATGAAATGTTGTCATCTGCTCCAAACGGCGATGATAAGATGAGGCATGAAGAACGCATCATCAATGACAAACTCAGAATGTTGAGAGAAGATTCAGAAACCCTAAAAAACAACATAGAGTTTTTTGCTAAATCGAAAAATGCAGATGCGTTGAAAAAACAAATTGAACATAAGATTGAAGCGGCCAATCATCAGATTGCAAAATTGCAAGAAGAATTAAAGGTCTTGAGGTCTTATAAAAAAACATCAGGAAGGTGATCGATATTCAGGCATGCAAGACATACTGAACAAATTCACTTTTGCTTTTAATTACCTCATCTATTTTTTCACTTCGGATTCCAAACACGATGTGCATTCGCCTTTCGTGTATGATCTGGTGACCAGGGTGTTCAATCAAAGAAAGAACAAACCCATTTATCACAGCTTCGAACTGATCAGAACCAAAATGATGAGAAGTAAGGCCATCATTGATGTATTGCCAATAGGGGCAGCAGGAGGGGAGATCAAAAAAGTAAAACTGAAAGATGTGGCTTTCAATACTTCTAAATCGGCCAAATACGCCGAACTGCTGGAGAGGATTTGCGAGTATTACCAACCGGAGTTTGCCATAGAAATAGGTACATCTTTAGGAATCAGTGCCATGTATCAGGCCAGTGCCTTGTACAATGGACGTTTGTGGACCTTAGAAGGGAATCCCGACAGTGCCAAAATTGCAAAACACAATTTCGAAAAACTTGGTTTTCAGAATATAGAGCTATTGGAAGGTAATTTTAATGAAACTTTGCCTTTGCTTATTTCAGCATTGCCACGTATCGATTATGTGTTTTTCGATGGCAATCACAGTTTGGAGGCTACCTTGAGGTATTTTGAACTCTGTCTTGCAAAGGCTCATGAATACACTATATTTGTCTTTGATGACATCCGCTGGAGCGACGATATGCAATTGGCTTGGCAGAAGATCAAGAATCATGAGTCGGTTAGAGTTACGGTTGATCTGTATGCCATGGGCATAGTGTTTTTCAGAAGGGGGCAGGAGAAGGAACATTTTACGATCAGGTTTTGAACGAAAAAAAGAAATTGACGATAGAGGATAAAATCATGCGCATTCCGCCGGTAAGAAGGGTGGTGAATGCGTTGGATGCTATTTATCCTCCCGGATTTCAGGGAGCTTCTTTGTATTCGGTTTTTCAGTTTTTCTTTAAAGGTATCATCAGTCCTAAGTTTAACCTCTATGCAGGTTCTTTGTCGTGGAACTTCTTTTTGGCCATTTTCCCTTCGTTGATCTTTCTGTTCACTTTGATTGCATACATTCCCATCAACGGCATCCAAAAGACCATTTTGCAACAAATGGATTTCTTTCTGCCGGACGATGCGTACAAAATCATCAAATCAACGGTCCGTGACATCGTTTCTAAGCAAAGGTCGGGGTTGTTGTCGTTGGGTTTCTTTTCGGCGCTTTATTTTGGCAGTAATGGCTTTTTTTCGATGATGTTGGCATTTGACAGCAATTTCAATGAATCGGAGAAGAAGAAGCGCAATTTTTTCCAGAAGCGCGGTAAATCCATTTTACTGACATTGGGCATCACCACCTTGATATTTATGGCACTAAGTGTATTGATATCAGGCAACATGTTATCGGCTTATGTGATCAAAAAGGCCATCATCAACAAAAGTGTGATGGTGTTTTTTGTAAAGAGTTTGCAATTTATATGTTTGTCGGCCTTGGTGTTTTTTATTATGAGTGCCTTGTATTTCTTTGGGCATTCGGCAAAGCACAGATGGAAGTTTTTCTCTCCTGGAGCAATAGTAGCAACAGTTTTATCATTGATTGCCACCTATGCGTTTTCCAATTTTGTTGACGATTTCGACAGTTACAACAAATTGTATGGCAGTATAGGCGCAATAGTGGTTTTAATGTTGTTGATCTACTTCAACACTTTGTGTATTTTGGTTGGATTTGAGTTGAACAAGAGCATCACGACAGTGGTGAAAATGGCTCAGGAGAAGAGAAAGCTGGAGAATCGCTTCAGAAATTAAAACCCTTCAAAAAAAATTTACATTTGTCAAAAAAAATATTATTTTTGCACTCCTTTTAGGGAGAGATGGCAGAGCGGTCGAATGCGGCGGTCTTGAAAACCGTTGACTGTAACAGGTCCGGGGGTTCGAATCCCTCTCTCTCCGCATAAACACTCGGTGTTTTGAACCAAAGCCCAACAGATTTAACGAAATGTTGGGCTTTTTCATTTTATCAACTTTTAGTTTAAACCAAAACACATTAAAATTCATAGTTCCGAATTCGGTGTCACTTTATTTATGAAGTATTTAAAGACACCTATTTGCTTAAATTTATCTGATTTTCAGTATTTTACTATTGAAATCAATTCCAAAATGTATTATATTTAACAGTTATGAAACACAAAACCTTTAAAACCATTTTTTATTTAAAACAGTCAAAAGCCAATAAGTCGGGCGAGTCACCTTTGTACATGAGAATTACAATTGATGGTAAACGACTTGAAAAATCTTTAAATATTTCAATTCTACCCAAAGTTTGGTCTACACTTCACAATAAGGTGATAGGCAATTCAGAATTAGCAAAGTCCGTAAATTCTATAATAGAGTCTTATAGATTTAAGTCCATTGAGGCGTATAGGAAGTTGTTAGAACGAGGAACGGAAGTAACGGTAAATTCAATTCAAGAGCTTTTGTTTGGAAATGGTCAGCAGAAGAAAACATTGATAAAAGAATTTGAACTGCACAATCATAAAATGAAAGAATTGTTAGGAATTGATTTCACAAAAGGAACTTTGACTAAATATGAAACAACATTAGGACATGTGAGACATTTTTTAAAGTATCAATTTAATTTAAGTGATGTTTCTTTAAATGATGTTAACTTCAAGTTTATTGCTGACTTTGAGTTTTTCTTGAAAAAGGAAAAGAAAATAGCGAATAACACTTGTGTTAAATACATTAAGAATCTGCATAAGATCATTAGAATTTGTATCACCAATGGATACTTAGACAAAGATCCGTTTAGTAACCATAGATTTCGTTTGAATGATGTTGAGAAGCCTTTTCTCACAGAACTTGAATTAAGTACACTAATGAAAAAAGATTTGCACACCAATAGACTTGATCAAGTAAGGGATGTGTTTGTCTTTATATGCTTTACAGGACTTTCTTTTTCTGATGTGAAAAAGTTGACCCATGAACATATAGTTAAAGGTATAGATGGTGAAGATTGGATCGTTATTAATCGAACCAAAACTAAGGTTAAAAGTCGCATTCCTTTAATGCCGGAAGCCAAATCAATTCTAGAGAAATACAAAAGCTATATTCCTTTATTGAATAGCAATAGAGTTTTGCCTGTGCTAAGCAATCAAAAGATGAACGCATATCTCAAGGAAATTGGAGATATATGCGGATTCCATAAGGTTCTGACTTGTCACATAGGTAGACATTCGTTTGCAACTTTGTCATTAACCAAAGGTGTTCCTTTAGAAACTGTTAGCAAGATGTTGGGGCACAGCAGTGTATCAATGTCGGAGCATTAT
>DASWYG010000390.1:0-2488 GCA_036405075.1 Bacteroidia bacterium
GTGTGATACTTATAGGTCAAGCCATCCATCTTGGTTGATGTACCACTCAAATGTCCATTGCGATTGAGTTTGGTGATGTTGCCATTGGCATCGTATTTAAAATTCTCATAATACTGCAGATTGCCATTGTTGGAAGCAGCAGGCCATGAATTAAAGGCATTGAGTAAATGACTGAAGACATGGTGCTTGGTGATGCGATTGAGTTGGTCATAATGGTACACATTGCCCAAGGTTTGATTGCTTAACGTACCGGCCCAATGGTCATTGATCTTGGGCAAAGCAATACCCATGCTCGCAATATTTCCATTGTACAAGGATCTGAACACAGTACCAAAAGAATTAGAGACCAGATCCGGCTCAACTTTTTGAGCACTGATGGAAGTGTAATCTCCATCGAAATACTTCAAATAATAGCCAAAGGCATCTCTGGCCACATATTGATGTGGGTTACTCGAAACCCCGGAGATCGGAAAAGTCAGCAATGAGCCATCTCTGCCCATGTCATGATCCTGCTCTAGGGTACCACTGTTAACACTTTTCAGTTGCCCCGATAGTGTGTAGGCATAATCAACACCTTGCACCATCAATTGACCCAACTCGGTTCTGCCCAATCCTCCATGCATCAGGTAATAGTATTTAGCGTCTTGTTCCCAATTGATACCATCCCGACTGGTTTTCACCCCTGTCAATTGATTGTCCAAATTGTAATCGTATTGGTGATGGTATTGATCCGGTTTACCTTTCTGATAAACTACAGAATTCACTTTTTTACTCAACAAATCGTAAGTGTATTCCACCAAAAACAAATTCTTGCTCAAGGCATCCAGATCCACCACATCGTTCACCAATTGCTTCACATTGCCATGAATGTCATAGCTGTAGGCCACGCCATGCGTATAGGTACCGGCATTGTTGTCGTTCACCAATTCATAAGTGTTAATGGCCACACGGTTGCGCAAATTGCTTTGAGCTCCGGTAAAAATCCCACTCAACCTTGATGCATTGGCAGGGGCATCGTAATAAGTTGAAACTACCTGCTTCTTTCTGGATGGCAAGGCTGTTACATCTAAAAATGAAGCCAAATCCGTTTTATTCGCTGCCACTTCGTGTGTAATAGAAGATGCAGTCACATTGATTTCTCCAGCTTCAATTGGTCTATTGATGTCATCAAAAACTGTAAAAGAATAATTATTTAAACTTAATTGCTTATCATTTTGAGAAACAACTCCTCTCCCTAATATATCATACCAAATTTTTAGTATTCCACCATCGGGTGTAATATTCAAATTTGGAAGTCGAATACTATTATATTTATAATTAGCAATAAGACTGTGATAGGTATAGGCTTTAGATAAATTGTTATTAGCTCTATGCGCCGCTGCTTGCGCAATGCGTGTATCGGCCAGCAATTGTCTGTGCAAAACACTCATGCTGTTGTTGTCGATGTCCACACCCTCTGGTGGCACCGTTTTACACAGATCACCGGCTCTGTCATAATAATACAAGGTGTAATGGTATTGCTTGTTTTTGTATTTCACTTTGAAGGTATCTTTAGCGGCAAAACATTTTGCGTTGTAGAGACTGTCAAAGTTTCTGGATTGAGACAAGAGATACTGATTGTATTTCAAGAGTGCATTCTGAGCAGCCGTTTGCAATTCATCTTCCTCACAGGTGTTTTCTGCCATCAAAACCGGTCTTTGCAAAGGCTGATTGCACAATTTGGCACAATTCATACATTGCACCTTTTTCATGATGCTTTTGGTATTGACTCGTACAAGAAGTGTGTAGGTGATTTTACATGCGGGATTACCGCTAACCATCATATTTGGACAATCTAAGCATTTCTCCTCTCCTGCCGGCAATTCAGTATCGTCCCAATATTTCTTGTCAATTTTCTGTTCTACATCCACATAAAAATATTGCAAGGGGCTACAATTCTGTTGACGAATGCCTCGAGCATTTTTGAATTTTGTGATATTGCCATAGTTCACCCAGTCTTTGTTGGTCAAATACTCCATGCTGTAATCCAAGAGATAACCATTGTTATCAGGAATTTGAATCTGCATGTAAGGGTATCCTATTTGAATGATGTTGTACCTCAATTGGTCTTTGTGTATGCGGCTTTCATAAATCACACTGTTGTAAAATAGGGATAGATTATTTGACGTGTATGAAGAACTTGATGAATATAATAGCCATTTACTATCAATTAATCTTGGAACATTGTTCGAATTATTCGCATTATACAGTTGATTGTTATACTTCACAAAGGCACTCAACCAAGTGGTATCGATGGCGTAGCAATTGCTGCATTTGGGGTTGGCATAAGGTTTAGGTTTGCTGTAATCACCAACGTAATGAGAAACATCCTTTTCACAGTCCGGTTTACACAAGGCATAGTACTTCATCATTTCTTCAAAATCTATGCTCAATGGCATGGGATCACAATCCTTGTTCAAGTCATAAAACCACGTTTTCAATGCATTAT
>DASWYG010000391.1:0-11430 GCA_036405075.1 Bacteroidia bacterium
TTGCATGACATTGAACATGATCAGTGGATTTTTCGTTTTGTTTTGGAGCGTACAGTTTAAAAGACGCTCTTTTTAGATTTGTGAATGACTTATATGAGCCTCCCATCATCTTTTCTGTCCATTTAATGAACTTTTCAAAAGGCAACTGTGAACTGATGCTTAATACAATGTTAGCAGGATGATAATACTCGGCATGAAATGTTCTCAGATCATTTGAGGTAATGGCATTTAAACTGTCGGGTGTGCCTAAAATATTTGGAGCTAATGAATGCCCATCATAAACCATCTCCTGAAATTCATCAAATATATTTTCCTCAGGAGTATCCAAATACATATTGATTTCTTCAGCAATTACTTTCTTTTCTTTTTCCAATTCCTTTTCAGGAAAGGTAGAGTTGAAGGTCAGGTCAATTAGTAGATCCAAAGCCCGCTCAGCATATAGATTGATCACTGAAGCGTACAAGACCGTAATTTCTTTGGTTGTGAAAGCATTCATTTCACCTCCAACTACCTCCAGTCTGTTGATGATGTTGAAAGCATTTCTTTTCTTGGTGCCTTTAAACAACATGTGTTCAAAGCAATGTGCAGTACCAGGGAGTTTGCCATCATCTCTTGATCCTGCATCTATGGTAAAACCAACATGAGTGACAGAGGTAAGCGGCGAATGTTTATAAACGAGCCTTAGACCATTGGCTAAGGTATGTGAGAGATAATCTTCCAAATTTATAATGGCTTTAAAGTTTGAATGGTTTGGTTGTAGTCATTAATGAGATGATCCATGATGACTGAAGCTGGCTGAATGAAATTAATGGTTGATGAAATTTGACCGATCTCCAGTTCCCCTTCATCCAGATCGCCTTCAAACATGCCTTTTTTGGCTCTACCTCGGCCTAGCAGTGTTTGTAATTCTTCAGAACCTGCACATCTGCCTTCTGCAATTTTAACATCGTTATGGAATTTGTTTTTGATCAACCTAACAGGTGTCAATTGTTTCAAAGAAAGTTCTGTGTCACCGTCTTTCAATTCAGTGATTTTTTCTTTGAATTTTCTATGGGCACTGCTTTCTTCACTGGCCGCAAATAAACTTCCTATCTGTACACCATCTGCACCCAGCGACATTGCTGCTGCAATAGCTTTTCCGCTGCCTATGCCGCCTGCTGCGATCAAAGGTAATTTGCATATTTCTTTTATGGTTGGAATCAGACAAAGGGTTGTAGTTTCTTCTCTTCCATTGTGACCTCCGGCTTCAAAACCTTCAGCAACGATGGCATCAACACCATTGTCTTCGCATTTTGCTGCAAACTTTGTATTGGCCACAACATGTACAACCGTTATGCCATTTTCTTTAAGCGTTTTGGTCCAGGTTGCAGGATTGCCGGCACTGGTAAATACTATTTTAACACCTTCTTCAATGATGATGTCCATGTGCTCACGGATATCGGGATAAAGTAAAGGCACATTTACACCGAATGGCTTATCTGTTGCAGCTTTACATTTTCTGATGTGTTCACGCAAAACATCCGGGTACATACTACCCGAACCAATCAATCCAAGCCCCCCCGAATTGCTTACTGCAGAGGCGAGTCTCCAACCACTGCACCATATCATTCCGGCTTGTACTATAGGGTACTTGATGCCAAATAATTCTGTTATCCTGTTCAATTCCTTAGTGTTTAATTACTGCAAAACTAAGTAATTCGTTTCAAAATGGTCAAAGTGAATTCCTTTATACGTTCATAGGAGATATGTCTGTGACAGGATTCTTAATTGAACGAGATCAAATTTAATCATTGCATCTCTTGAATGTAAAGCGTGAAAGACTGAGGCATTGATTCGTTAGAAACTAAAAAAATGTCGCCGGAATTTTCAAATTCAGAGCACAATCATCTGTTGCGATTCACAAAAAATATCTACTTTCGCATCCTCAATCAAGAACACCATGAGCCATTTATCGTACATTGAAGCAAACAAAGAAAGGTTTCTCAACGAATTGTTAGAAATCTTAAGAATACCATCAGTCAGTGCTGACAGTAAATATGCCGGAGACGTTAAAAAAACAGCTGATTTTGTAGCTGAAAAATTAAAAGCTGCAGGAGCAGACAATGTTGAAGTTTGTCCAACTGCCGGTCATCCAATTGTTTATGGTGAAAAATTTGTTGATGCTTCATTGCCAACCATTTTGGTTTACGGTCATTACGATGTACAACCGGCAGATCCGGTTGAGTTGTGGCACTCACCGCCGTTTGAACCTGTCATCAAACAAACCGAAGAGCATCCTGAAGGTGCAATTTATGCAAGAGGCGCTTGCGATGACAAAGGTCAGATGTACATGCATGTAAAAGCATTTGAAAGCATGATGCAAACAGGCACTTTGGCATGTAACGTTAAATTCATGATTGAAGGTGAGGAAGAAGTAGGTTCAGCCAATTTGGGCACTTTCATCAAAGCCAATAAAGAAAAATTAAAAGCCGATGTGGTTTTGGTGAGCGATACCAGTATGATTGCAAATGATACACCAAGTATAGATGTTGGATTGAGAGGATTGGCCTATATGGAAGTAGAAGTTACCGGTCCGAACCGCGATTTACACAGCGGTGTTTACGGTGGAGCAGTAGCCAATCCAGCTACCATCTTATGTCAAATGATCGCTTCATTGCACGATGAAAACAATCACATTACCGTTCCCGGATTTTATGACGATGTGATCGTTGTGAGTGATGCTGACAGAGCTGAAATGGCAAAAGCACCATTCAGTTTAGATGCATATAAAAAAGACCTTGACATCGCGGAGGTTTGGGGTGAAAAAGGTTATTCAACCGTAGAAAGAACCAGTATCCGTCCAACCATGGAAGTGAATGGCATTTGGGGAGGATATACAGGAGAAGGTTCAAAAACCGTTTTACCAAGTAAAGCCAATGCAAAAATCAGTATGCGTTTGGTTCCCGGTCAAAATTCTCACAAAATATCTCAATTGTTTAAAAAACATTTTGAATCGATAGCACCTGCTTATGTTAAAGTGAAAGTAACTGAACATCATGGTGGTGAACCTGTGTTGACTCCAACTGACAGCATTGAATTTCAGGCTGCTTCAAAAGCAATGGAAACAACTTTTGGAAAAAAACCAATTCCTACAAGAGGTGGAGGAAGTATTCCTATCATTGCATTGTTTGAAGCTGAATTGGGTATCAAATCAATGTTGATGGGTTTTGGACTAGACAGCGATGCTTTGCATTCTCCTAACGAAAAGTACGGTTTGTTCAATTATTACAAAGGCATTGAAACCATTCCTTATTTCTATAAATTCTACGCAGAGCTTAAGAAATAATTTGAATATTGTGTTTTTTGGTTTATTTTGCGTCAAATTGTAAAGTTTATGCAAAATAAAAATCTATTGTTTTCAGCTATTGTATTGTCTTCTTTGTTCCTGTTTTCTTGTGAAAAAGAACCTGCGACTACAAACAACAATAACAACTCTGATCCTTGTGCTTCTAAAAACATCACTGTAGCCACTACTGTCACTGATGTCATAAAATGCGAAACAACAGGTGTCATTAACGTGAATGCTTCAGGCTCAACAGGGTTTACTTATAAATTGAATTCAGGGGCATTCCAAAGCGGTGCTACATTTTCAAACCTCGGAGCTGGCACTTATACCATTACGGTTAAAGATGTTGATGGTTGCACCAAAACTGCCACTGCTACAGTAGCAGAAACCGGAACAAAAGGACCGCTTTTTAATGATGTGACTTCTTTGGTAACACTTAAATGCAATCTGCCTTGCCACGCCAGTGGGGCAGGAGGAGCAACTAAAGGCATCATGGCAACTGATTGCGACATCATCAGCAGAAAAACACTCATGAATCAAAAAGTTGTCAATGAAAACATGGGCAGCTTGAACAATACAGAAAAAGCAAAATTGCAAGCTTGGATCGATGCCGGTGGCAAATACACCGACTGATCATAAGCTCGTAAGTTACAAATGAGATATTTAATTGAACTGGCTTATAATGGTAAGAACTACCAAGGTTGGCAAATTCAACCAAATGGAGCAACAGTTCAAGAAGTGTTGAACAACGCCATCAGCGTTATTCTCCGTCAATCCATAGATACTGTTGGTTGTGGACGTACAGATACAGGCGTTCATGCCAAACAATACTTCGCACACTTTGATTCAGAATCTGAAATACCTTCTAATTTTTTGAGAAGTCTCAATGGTATTTTACCACAAGACATTGCCGTGCATGATGTGCAAATGGTGAGCAATGATTTTAATGCCAGATTTGATGCCATTTCAAGAACTTATGAATACCACATCATTTTTGAAAAAGACCCTTTTCTAAATCAATTGGCAGTGCGATGGTTCAATGATCTGAATGTGGATGAAATGAACAAAGCCTGCAGAACCATTATTGGGTCCAAAGATTTTGCTTCTTTTTCAAAAGTCAATACAGATGTCAAACACTATGAATGTAATTTGATTGCTGCACACTGGTATTACCGCGAAAATATTCTGGTTTTTGAAGTAACAGCAAATCGTTTTTTGCGCAATATGGTAAGAGCAATGGTGGGTACTTTGATACAAGTTGGCGAAGGAAAAATTGATGTTAAAAAGTTTGAAGAGATAGTTGAAAGTAAAGACCGCAGAAATGCCGGAACATCTGTACCTGCTCACGGTCTTTATCTGGTAGCCGTTGAATATTGAGTCCTAGCCATGCCATCTGTTTTCAAATTTATATTATTGCCTTTTTCATGGTTATATGGTTTTATTACCTTTCTAAGAAATAAGGCTTACGATAGAAAAATATTTAAAAGTTATCACTCAGATTTAAATACAATAGTGGTTGGTAACCTTCAAGTTGGAGGGGCCGGAAAAACACCTATGACAGCCTACTTGTATAAGCTGCTGGGAGCCGGATCACATACAGCCATCTTGTCTAGAGGTTATGGAAGGGAAAGCAAAGGCTTGTTATTTGCAAATGAAAATTCAAATCCCAAAGATATAGGCGACGAATCTTACTGGTATTACAATGTGCTTAAAGCACCCAAAGTAGTTGTTTCTGAAAGCCGAAGTACTGGATTGAAGTTTCTGGAAAAAGCAAATGTCAGAAATGTCATATTAGACGATGCCTATCAGCACAGAGCCATTCAGGCTGATGTTTATCTGTTATTAAGTGAGTTTGCCAATCCTTATTACAAAGATTATCCAATGCCCTATGGCCGTTTGAGAGAATACAGAACCGGCGATAAAAGAGCAGATTTTATCATCATCACCAAATGCCCACCCAACCTGAGTATTGAGAAAAAGATAGAAATGATTGGTAAATGCAATCCGGCAGACCATCAGGAAGTTTTTTTTACAACACTTAAATATGGATCTTTAAGGCCCATAAAAGGCAATCATCAGGTAACCAAAGGCGAATTCAATCGCATCATTGCTGTTTCCGGGATCGCTTCAACACAATCTTTTCTCAATCACTGTAAAGAATTGGCCCCACAAGTAATGGATAAGAGTTTTGGCGATCATCACAAATATTCAGAAACTGATATCAAAGAGATCAATGGCTTATTGGACAATGACACAATAGTAATTTGCACCGAGAAAGACATGGTGAAAATTCAATCTGAATGGATGAGCTTATTGCCTGAAAATAAATACTATTCATTACCAGTTGAAACCGGTTTCCTATTTCAAGAAGACCTTAAATTTGCCCATTCTCTGAATAAGTGCATGAAAGAAAAAGCAGCTTTGAAAAAAGCAATTCCGGATTGATTCACCTCATTGATTTTTATTTTTAAAGGGCTTGTCTATATTTGTCCAACTTGTTATGGATATAAAAGGTCTTTTGAAACGAATAGATCCGATTGTTTTTTTATGTGTGGTGTATGCCTTGTGGTTGCTCAATCTCTTGTCCCGTTCAGAAGGATTGGTTGATGATTTTGATGTTTTTTTTCACTCCGGAAAACGCCTTCTCAATCAGGAAAATATATACGGTGAGCCCCATTACATCAACTTAAAATACTTCTACAGTCCACTGTTTTCATGTCTGATGGCATTGATTCAGGGTATAGATCTGCAAGTGGTAAAAGTGTTTTGGTTCATTCTCAATTCTTGCTTGTTGTTCAGAGTGGTTCGAATCATGTATTTGCAAGTGTTTTCTAAATCAGGTATGAAGACTGCCGTTTTCTTGCTTACCATGTTGCTCACCGCTAAAATCGTTTTAATCAATTATACCTTCAATCAAATTACCATTTTGATTTTGTGGACTGTCTTAGAATCTTATCATCAGTTGAAGAAAGGTAATTTGTTATGGTCAGTCATTGTATTGTGCATTGGCATCAACATCAAAATTCTACCAATCGTCCTGGTACCTTATTTTTTGGCCATTAGCGGTAAACCTCTGAAAATGCTTGGTATGGGAATAACTACACTATTGGTGTTTACATTTTTACCTGCAGTTTTTATAGGTTATGGCTACAACAATTTTTTATTGGAAGAATGGTGGAAGACACTCAATCCTGCAAGTTCCATACATGCTGTTCAGGTGTATGAATACGGCTTATTGGATGCCGGGGCAATGATCTCAAAATATTTGTCTGATAAAGAAGTGTATTTAGAACCTGTTTTAAACATCGCATCACTTCCTGATGCTGCAGTTTTTGCCATAACAAATTCACTGAGAGTAGCTTTGTTGATTATGGCAGTGGTTTTTGCCATAAGAATGAAACAATCGATCAATGGGATTCAGGCTCATTTTTTATCCATGGCCATGTTCATGACATTGGTGCCACTCTGTTTCCCTCATCAACGCGAATACAGTTATTTGTTTTATCTGCCAATGATCGCAATTAATTTGACTTTTGCATTCAAATACAAGCAAGTAATTCCCATTATTTGTTTTGTATTTACCGTCTTGTTGGGTGGATTGCTGACCTGGGTTGATTTTGTGGGGAAGCCTGTTGTAGATGTATTTGTTTATTATCGATTGGTCACCATGGGCATGTTGCTGATGATGCTGTTTTCATTTTTCTATTGGCAGTACTTACAAAAAAGGGAATTGCTATTGAAAGACATGGAGTAAGCGGATGACTTTCAGAACCGGTACTAATACTTCAAGATATTACCGGTGCCTTCATCATCCAGTTTGAGTGAAGTGCTTAATTCTGAGCGATAAAAAACTGAGCCGGTTCCATATAGTTTTATTTCAAGAACATCATTGCCCTTTACATAGCTGTCGTCTTTACTGAAACTGGTGAGATAGGTTTTACTTGAATTCAAGGGTAAACTGTTCACAAAGCTGATATCATCTACCGAAGCCGACAATAAAAAGCAGGATCCATCCAAATAAACTCCCCCTGTATTGGTACAATCTATAAAAATGTAGTCGCCTTTGATTTTCAAGTGTGCATCTTCAAGACCTGCGTGTTTGATATTGATTTGAGTTGTATTGACAATGCTGTCTCTGCAAGTGAATTTAGCGGAACCTCTGATTTGAATATCGTTCAAGGATTTAAAATGTATCACTACTTTTTGACGAACTTTCAATTTTCTGACCCAGTTGAATTTGTTGTCGTTTTGAATCAACAATTCACCATTTTTTACCTCGGTGGTATAACCATCAATCACATTTGAACCGGCAGTTAATTCAATCAGACCTTCATTGGCACTGTCCAATACCAATTCAACATCAAACTTTTCGCCAACATTGATTTTGGTAAAGCTTCCAACCCTTCTCTCAACCGTGGTATCCTTGCCGTAAGATTTAAAAAGATCATCGGCCCTTTTGCATGAAGACACCAATAAAATTAAAGCAAATATGTATATCAGTGTTTTCATTTTTTTCTTAAAAAATTATCGCTGAATCTATAACCGCCGCTCCAGTAAAAGAAGTCGGCAACTGCCATGTGTGATTTTAATCGGGTTTGTGCAGTAAATCCACGATTGAAGAAATAGTTGAAACCAATAGAGAAATATACAGCTTTTTTGTAGTCGTTTGGACGGTACACATAAGTGCCAATATCTGTAACGATGGCCAGTCTGCCAAAAACAAATTCATGTCCTGCCACCAGGGCTATTTCGGTCATTTTAGCAAGCTTTACGTGACGCAAAGAATTTTCATTGAACAAAGTATAAGGGTAGGTTTTGTCGAAATAGACCTGAGTACCAAATCGCCAGTTTCGGGTTTCATTGTGTTTGAAGTAATAAAGCAAACCGCTGCTTAAAATGGTAAAGAAACGGGTATCTGCCACTGCAATTTGTTTTCTTGCATATCCCACAGTCCATTCAAATCCCCTGTCAGGAAATAATTTAGGTAAATCTATCAAATTTGGATTTTGTTCAATTTTTATCTTATACAAGAGTCCGCAATTGAAATGTACCATATTGATGCCTAAGTTAGGACGTCTGAAATTGCCATTGCTGTAATGTGTGACACCCAAACCTAAAACCAGCGAGTTTTTTGGAGATACATCAAAATAGGTTTTATACATCAATTGCATATTTCCATTGAGATTAGAGCCAATGGCTTTATTCATTTTGTTGGTTTTCAAATCATAAGGACGATCGAGATAGCCAACACCTGATCCAAAACGGATGGCACTTTGAAAGTGTTTTCTTTTTTTCAGATTGGCTTCAACATTGAAATGAAGGGCATATACATTGCCATTGAGCTGTCTGTTTCCAAGATTGTAATAACTGAAACCGGTTCCCCATTTAAGGTGTTTGTACCTTGTGTCAACTTGTTTCCATCCGCTCATATCACTGCTGTATATGGCTTCAATGCCAAAGGTATGAGCTTCCATATTGGCCATGTACTCGCGATGAGCAATGAGAAAACCGGGCATAAAATTGATTTGAAGGCCGCGATAGTAATCTGCTTTGAGTACTAAACAAAAGAGCAAAGACAGTATGGTGAACAGTTGTTTCAAAGTTCTTGCAAAATTAGTGTAACTTGATTGTAATAATAAAGTCAGAAATTTTTTTTAGCCGCAATTTTTTAAAGTCAAACTCGTTATATTCGCAGTTTAAACCCCATTTCAGCCTATAGCAATAGCCATACTCAACAACATTTTTTGTTAGAAAATTAAGAATTGAAAGTATTTGTGAAATCAAAGCATTTGAATAAAAAGCATTGGAAAAGGGGGATTTATTGGCTGGCAATTATCGCATTTTCAGCACCTTTGTTCAGTATTGCCGGATTGCCCGGAAGGAATCGCAATGCCACAATATTGGAGGAGCTGAGCGAGATATTTGCGGATGAAGAAATAAATGACAAATCGGAAGATTCTAAGTCTTCCAAGATAAAAGGACTGAAAAATGACAATTCTTCAGCCTTACCCGCCGATACCACCAAAAAGGGTAAATCCGGTTCGGATTCCAGTGACCTGACATACCCCATTAAAGACAACAAAGACCGCAGCAACACCGGGTACAAAAACAACATTGACCTCAACGACCCGTCTATCAAAACCATAGTTGAATACAACCCCGAAACGGGTATGTATGAAGAGTATCAAGAGGTTGCAGGAAGAAAACGCCTCTTGAGAAGCATGAGCAAAGAGGAATACATGCAGGAAAGTGCCAAAGCAGATCGCAAAAGATACTTCGAACAAAAAGCAAAAAGTAATGCCGGTGAAAGTGGATTTGACAATAAAAAAGACATCAAACTTTTCAATACCCCCGAATCCATAGACAAATTGTTCAGGGGAGGATTGATCGATATTCAACCAAGTGGTTCAGCAGAGTTAACCTTTGGGGGTATTTTTAATACCGTTAGAAACCCTGCATTCTCAGCCAGACAGCAAAAAACTGGGCAATTTGATTTTGACCAAAAAATACAGTTGAATGTCAATGGTAAAATCGGTAATGCCCTCAACTTAGGCATCAAATATGACACTGATGCTACTTTCGATTTCGACAATCAAACCAAACTCAATTGGGTTGGAAAAGAAGATGGCGCGCTTAAATCCATCGAATTGGGTAACCTCAGTTTGCCTCTTAACGGCAGTTTGATTCAAGCCGGACAATCTTTGTTTGGTATCAAAGCAGGCTTCCAGTTTGGCCGGTTGAAAATGACTTTGATTGCAACTCAAAACAAAGGTCAAAGAACTGAAACAACAGTAAACGGTGGTGCTCAAATCACCAATTTTAATATTCAGGCTCACAACTACGATCAAAATAGACACTATTTTCTTTCACAATTTTTCAAAGATCAATTCGACAATGCCATGTCAAGTTTGCCTTTGATCAGTTCTGGCGTTATGATCAACCGTGTTGAAGTATGGGTAACCAACAAAAGCGGTAATTTCGATAATACCCGCGATGTAATGACCCTCATGGATCTGGGTGAATCAACACCTTACAATTCGGCTTTGAAAATGTCAGGTTCACCTGTATTCGCAGATAACAATGCCAATTTGCTCTATGATCGTTTGGTGAATCATCCACAAAAGGATTTGATCAGACAATCAAAAACCAGTATTGATCAGCTCAACCTATTGTACTCCAATGATATGAAACAAGGTTTGGATTATGAGTTACTGACTTATGCCAGACAGTTGGGAGAAAATGATTTTTCTGTTAATCAACGATTGGGTTATATCTCTCTAAATACATCTTTGAACAATGATGAGATTTTAGCAGTTGCTTTTGAATACACCTATAACGGAGCAGTGTATAAAGTTGGAGAGTTTGCTTCGGAAGTAGCAAGTACCAGAGACGACAGTAAAGTGTTGTTTTTGAAAATGCTTAAAAACAATATCATCAGAACCAAATTGCCAATGTGGGAATTGATGATGAAAAACATTTATTCGTTGGGATCTTTCAACGTCAATGCATCTGATCTTAATTTCAACATCATATACAATGATGACCCTTCAGGCGCTGATCTCAATTACATGCCGGTTGATAAATACCCTGCTTTGGCAGGAGGCACACCTTTGGTCCGCGTGATGAACATGGACAGAATCAATCGTCAGGGAGAAGCCAAACCGGATGGTGTTTTTGATGCATTGGAAGACATTACATTTCAGTCTAAAAACGGCAGAATCATTTTTCCGGTAAGAGAGCCTTTTGGCAATCACCTTCGATCTAAATTTGATGGTGATGAGGCCGTGGCCAATAAATATGTTTTTGATGCCCTTTATGACAGCACCAAGTGGCTGGCAGAACAAGATGTGGCACACAATAAATTTTTCTTGAAAGGAAGTTATAAAGGGGC
Organism: Bacteroidia bacterium; assembly: GCA_036405075.1. Lineage (GTDB taxonomy): Bacteria > Bacteroidota > Bacteroidia > NS11-12g > UBA955 > JABMMZ01. The sequence goes on from DASWYG010000391.1 coordinate 11,217, forward strand.
TAGCAGCAATGAGATATCACTCAATGCATTGAACGTGCCCCAGGGTTCAGTGGTAGTGACAGCAAATGGTACTAAGTTGACGGAAAACGTCGATTACATTGTCGACTATAACGCCGGTAAAGTCACCATCATCAATCAGGGAATTTTGCAATCAGGCGCAGTGATCAAAGTATCTGCAGAGAGCAATTCAATGTTCAACATACAGCAAAAGACT
>DASWYG010000392.1:0-1816 GCA_036405075.1 Bacteroidia bacterium
GTGATGGCAACATTCTCGGACGTCTGTATGTGAAAAAGTATTTTCCTGAATCATCTAAGAAAAAAATTGCCGAAATGATCGAAAATGTTCGTTCAGTTTATGGCGAAAGAATTGAAAAATTAACTTGGATGAGTGCAGGCACAAAACAAATGGCCAAGAAAAAACTTTCTACTTTTACCTATAAAATTGGCTACCCTGATAAATGGGAAGATTATGGCAGCATCAAAGTAAAACCAAATGCCCTTATTGAAAATGCTATCAGTAATATGAACTGGAGTCACAACAAAATGTTGGGAGATGTTGGCAAACCGGTAGACAAAACCAGATGGTACATGGCTCCTCAAATGGTAAATGCTTATTACAACCCACTGAACAATGAAGTGGTATTCCCTGCTGGTATCTTGCAAGCTCCATTCTTTAATCCAAATGCCGATGATGCAGTGAACTATGGCGGTATCATTGCGGTTATAGGCCATGAATTTACCCATGGTTTTGACGACCAAGGTGCTCAATATGATGAAACCGGTAACCTTAAAAACTGGTGGACTGAAGATGATGCCAATAATTTCAAAAACTTAAGCAGCAATTACATCAAATACTTTAGCAATTTTGAAGCATTACCAGGTGTAAACATCAACGGTGAATTGACCATTGGTGAAAACATTGCAGACTTAGGCGGTTTGACTTTGGCTTATTACGCGTTGAAACGTTCTTTGGTTGGCAAACCTGAACCTGCCAAAATTGATGGCTTCACTTGGCAACAAAGATTCTTCCTTAGTTGGGCTCAAGTATGGCACAACAACATCAAAGATGAAGAGTTGAGAAACAGATTGCAAACCGATCCTCACTCTCCTGCCAGATACAGAATCAACGGACCATTGAAACATTTACCTGAGTTTTATGAAGCTTGGGGTGTTAAACAAGGCGACAAAATGTGGTTGCCTGATACAGAAAGAATCAGCATTTGGTAATTCGTAACTGATAAAATATAGAAGATTGCAAAGGGGCGCTTAGGCGCCCTTTTTATTTCATAACCATTGAATCCTAAATAATAGATTTTGCAGATTCACACGCATTGATTTGATGAATAAATCAACAATTATCATATACAATTGACTTTGCCAGAATATTAATGACCATGCTGAAACTCATTTCCTAATGTACAGTGCTGATTCAATAATAGTTTAGACATTCACAATCATTGCTTTGAAATAAAAAAAGGCCCGTAAATATCATTTACGGGCCTTTTTAAATATGGTGAATGAAATTAATTATCGCTTTCCAACTTAGGCGCTATATTGGCGCTGTAAACAATTTTAAGGGCATTGGCTTCACGCAATTTAAGCTTGATGTCTGTTAAAATACCCATTCTGATATCACGATCACCTTTAATGGATACAGTAAATTTATCGACATCTTTTGGCGGTAGCCTTTTCTTTTCTTCTTCAACCCAAACAGGAATGCTGTTCGGATTTTTGAATGCATCGTTCAGTTGTATTCTTGTAGAAGTACCAAAGATTTCTGGTTGCTTAGGTTTACCAACATATAAGTAGGTTACAACCTGTTTGTTTTCCAATTTAGCAATCTCTGATGCTTTAGGCACTTTGATCGACAGCTTAACCTCGTTGTCTTTCATCTTGGTAACAACCATGAAGAAAAACAACAACATGAAAACGATGTCCGGCAAAGATGCTGTATTGATTGATTGTGAGCCTGAACCGGCTTTTTTTCTGAAATTTGCCATCTTTCTATTCGGTTATATTGTTTACGTTTTCAGGTTCTGCTTCAGATATCCTTTGAGGAAAAGCTTTTGTTA
>DASWYG010000393.1:0-6476 GCA_036405075.1 Bacteroidia bacterium
ACCGGATGAGATCAATGAAGACTTTCCAATGCCACTGACACCATAGGTGAGAAACCCCTTGTAAAGGGATGTGTAATTCATGAGTTCTTTGATTTCATTGTCACGACCGGCAAAAATGTGCCTGTCTTGATACCTGAAAGAAGATAATCCTCTGAATGGTTCTTTTGGAAGGTAATCTAATTTTCTCATATTGGCATTGGCTTTTTCATTACCATTTCATACAAAACCGGCACTACTTTCCAAATGTCGGAACGTATGAATTTAATTGAAAACTGTTCTTCATATATTTTACTTGTAATGTCATCAGGTTTAAGATCAATCGAATAAATCATGGGGAGATTGTGTTTTTTCGGCATTGTGATTTTGAATAAAATCTTTAAGTTGTAGTCTTTCAATCCATAGCCAATAAACAATATCGGTCTTTGCCCTATGGCATATAAGAAGGATTGTGGTATTGGATTGTAATCACCCTTATCGTTCATTCGGATAATGAAATCAATATAGTCTTCGTCAGTTACAACTATTGAATCATTGGATTTAATGTCACCATGAATTTTATAAAAGAATGGGTTTTGTACCGAAATTTCATTTTCCGGATAATTCGTAGTAGGCGTCGAATTGTTGGCATTGTAATGACCGATTTTAGGTGATTTTGCCTTTTCATTCAATGCTTTTTCAAACAACACATCGTAATTCGTGGTCATGATGTATTTGAATGGCATTTCTGCAAGACCTTTTACTACTGAGCTTGGTGCCAGATTCTCAGAGCCAATGTGTTGATTTAAAAATTTGAAAATCTCACCCCTGTTCAAATCCAGTTCATACAATTGAGCTATTCTGCTCAAAGTTGGAGTTCCTTCATTAGGGTAACGCTGTTTAAAATCAGTTAGTCTACACAATTCTTGAGCAAGTGAATTAGCAGAGGGGGGACTGTTAAATTGTCCGTATATGCTTTCCAGTTCCTTGGGTGGCGGACTGTGAACGGCTGAACCAATGAACAGAATTACTTCTTGGTTTTCTATCTTGGAAGCCAGATTTTTAAGTCTTGTCAGACTGCCAAAATCTAAGCCCGTATAATCAATCAAAGACTGATTGTCATTGATGTCATATAGTTTAGCTTGTTCTGGCATAGTGTTCATTCATTGTTTGGTTTTTGAAAGGGTTTCAAAGCAAGTGCTCTAATTCCGATTTAATGGTCTTCAACTGCGTGATCAAAAGTTTTATATCTGCTTTTTCAGAATTGGATAAACTCATAATGATGAATTCAAGGTGTTCAATTTCGGATAGTTTCTTACCTCTTGATCCGCCATTGTTCCACACATTTCTGTATGAATTGATCAAATCCTGAATTGAATTGTTTTTGTTTTTGGGATCCAAAATCAAGATGCACAAACGAATGTTCACCAAAGAAATGGAATTCCAAAAATTACCGTCATTGGTTTCAGCAAGTATTTTATCCTTTAGTACATTCAATTGTTTGATGGCATCAGCTTGTGATTTTATTGAATAGGTTTTATTGCCCAATTTGATGTTGAACTTCCAATCCTGCGTGAATCCAAGTTCAACCAAAATGATCTGTATTTCGTACCAATTGGTCAAGCAATGAACTGCACTGATGGATTTCTGTTTTTCATGCGCATACATGTAGTGTTCTGCCGATTTAATCAAAGCCAGTTGTTTATCCGGCTGCTTATTGGTAAGCAGTGATTGCCTTTTATAGGTACTGGCAATTAAACTCAATCGGTCTACAGTTTGACCACCAATCTCAGATAAAGTGCTTATGTTTTTTATTAAATCACCTATCTCCTTATATTGTTTAGAGATGTTTTTACCATTATGGATGAATTCTTTTACGCATTTTTTAGCGCGAACACTGAAGTATTTTTCTAATGAGCTCACCATGTAGCAGGCCTTGGGGTAATTCAGCAATTGCTCGAAAATTTGAATGGATGTGTCATAATCACCCATATCTGCATATATCAAGGCTTCTTTTTCAGTGATGTTCTGATTCCTTATGCCCGACTTGTCAATACTTTCTGAAATGGCTTTTAATCTGGCAAAATACTCCGATTGAGAGTACCTGTTGGTTTCAATCTCATTGTGTAAGTTGAATAACTCTATTTCAGCTTTTTCGGGCACAATGAAATCAAAATGAGTGGTTTTTTCCTTTCTGCTGTTGATGTCAAATTTGTAAAAAGGGTCACCATAACATTGATAAGCTCCCCAGGTGTTGTTTTGATTGAAACGTTCATAAATGTACCTTCTGGCGGCCAAGGTAGATTCGCCAAATGTATAGCCACTTAGCATCTTTTCATAGAACATCTTTGTGAATTCTAAAGCCGCTTGATCATCAATGGCCCATCCTGCGGCTATTACTGCTTTCACACCATTGTTGATCAGTTGTGTGCCAATGTTGGCGGCAAGTTGATACCTCTTTTGTGACAGTGTTTCTGCATTGCCATCAGTGTGTCCTAAGAAGCAACAATTGACAAATACAAACTCAGGTACAGAACTCAGATTGGCAATGTCTTTGGTTGTCAATAAACAATCTTTTCCTATTAACATCCCCGAATCCATTGTTGAATTTTCATCAAAGACACCATGACCTGCAAAGTGAATGATTTTGTATTCGGAGCTCAGACATTTGAAGATGTCTAATGCACTTGAATTTATTTTACTGATCGTTTCAAACTGATGGTCGCTCAACAGGTTATATACCATTTCTCCTTCTTTCTTGGCTGCTGGTAATTGAAATGCTCTGCCATCTAGCATAGGGTCAGCAATTACTAATGCCTTTCTATTCGAAATGATGTTGATTCGCAATCGGTAATTTGGTGTTGAAAGCTGACGGATCATGCCGGCATTGATGCAAAGAGGGGAGGTGTCGTTAACGCCGTCGTGGAGCAATTCCCAAGGGTACCAGGCTGTGTGTTCATCTACGATCCAAATGATGTTGCTATGTCTTTTCAGTTGTAGTTTAAAATCGTTAGGGATCAAAAACTCGAATATGGTTTTAGCAATATCTGCTGTCCAGCGATTGCTTTGCGAAATTTCATTGAACAGCGTCTTGATGATGTAATTGTTGATGTATAAATTTCTTTGTTCTTCTCTTGCGCCACCGGTCGAAATAGTAAATTTCAATCCTTCGAAATGATCATCATTGATTTTGGTGATATTGATTCTGCTCCATTCATCATTTTTATCACCCAAAAATCTCCTTTTGGCTCCATTTTTAATTGAAATTTCACTCGAAATGGTGATGTTGTACATCGATTTCTCCTTTACCAGTTTAACAAGTGCATAATAGCTGGCAATTGCTCTGTCTTCATACTGTTCTACAATTTCTAATTCTTCAATTGTCTTTACGCCATTTGTATACATGGAGATTATTTTTTCGTTGGCATTCAGTATTCCGGTCAATATTGCCCTAACAGAACTTTCTATGCTCAATCCACCATAACCACAACCGATGGTAATAGATGTAATACCGATTTTTCCTTTACCTGGAGTCGAATAATTGGTAGACAATCGTTCATTGTTCAAATTGACCAAATATTTGGTGATGGCCAATTGAATGGATTTACTGAGTGTATTTGCAGTAAGAGTTCCGGGCTCTCCCAAACCAATGATGATGGTGCCTTTGAAATCTTCATTCTGGGTGACCAAAATTTCATTGCTGCCAATTTCTCCGGGATAAATGCCCAATTTGTGTCTCTCACTCAATGTGCCTTTCATGCACTGATCAATTGCTTTTTCAGCATATAAGATGCCATCTTGATTGAAGTGACCTGCAATTACAGGATAAGTAGAGTATTTTAAATCACCTTCAATGACTTTGATTTTTAATTTAAGAGGTTCGTTGACAATCAAATTTTGGTTATTGGATAAACCTAAGATTGTGTTTTCAACACCTCTTTCAGTAAGGTCAAAATCAAATATCGGTGGTACTGTGAATTCTTTTTCATCACCTCTTACAGCAGGTCGCGATTTGTTCAACAGATCCGTTTCACCTTTGATCAGTATCTCATCGATTCCTGCAAACAAAGCGGTTTCATTGGCCAAAGATCCGTGTGAAACATTGACATAATAAACAGTATTGTTGAGTGTCATTTCATCCGGTATGCCGCTATCCCAAGTCACACTTTCATCTCCTTCACCGGTGTAAAGGAATACGAGTTCTTTACCATAAGATGTTTCATCAATTCTATACCCACAAGGCGTTGCATCAGCCTTTCCGGCAATGTATACAGCGTTTCTGTAATCGATGTGTTTGGAGGCTAGTACACCATTCCGATACACATTGAAGTGGTCTAAATCCAGTCGATCAGGTACAGGCCATTCATTCAAAGTTGAAGCCATTTCCTGCCAGGTCTTAAGCTCGCCGAAATTGAATCTCTGTTCTTTGGTTAATGGTAACAAGCCCAATAATCCCGGGAATTTTTTGAATGTCTCGATTAACTCTTTCTTATTGTTTTTAAGGTCAATTTTTGAAAGTTTGTCAATGATAGAATCCATTCCAAAAAGTACAGTAGGTATTCTGAATGAACCACCCAAAGGAGAACCTAAAAAGATCAACCTGAATCCATTTGAATCATTCAGTTTTTTCCAAGTTTCATTTTGAGTAACCATGAAGTCCCTCACCAATACACCCCCCATTGAATGAGCTACAATCTTAATGGGTTGAAAATAGCTCATCAATTCTTTTATTTTTTCGGCAAATAATTTTGCTGAATCGTTTAAACTTTTTCGCCAGTCGAAAGCAAATGTTACAACATCATAGTTGTCCAATAAATGATCAGTGATTTTGTTGTAAGAAGATTTAACGATTGATTTTGCTTCAATTTTATCTTTAGAGTCAATAGAGATTTTATCCAAATTGCCAAAGATAAAATGTCGGTAATTGATCCATATTTTCTCGTCATTCACACTCAGATTGGAACCCATGATACCCGGAACGATTATGACGATGGGCCTGGTACCGCTGACCTTTGAAACACTCAAAGAGCCGCCATCCAGTTTAAGTAAAGCTTGTCTCTCCAGTTCTGCTTTCTCTGTCTCAAGTTCTTTGAAACCGGAAATGGGTGTATTCCATTCTGATTTTAAAGCATCTCCAATTGCTTTTTGAGTTTTCTCGTTTTTAAAGTAACTAAAATGATCTACAGTTTGGTCTTCGTCTAAAAAGTACTGTACAAGTTTGGTTCTTTTAGTTCCCCTGTACATCGAGTCTGTATTGACGATCAGGTCATTTTTTCCTTTATAAAATAATTTACTCGCAATAATCAATAAACCCTTTAAATTGACACTTGCCTTTGAATTGCCTGATATGATAATAAGCGGTTGATCTAAGGATATTCCATCTTCATCATAAATTGAGTTCATTGCCCCAATAAAAGGTGAATCAGGGTCCATAGCTTCAAGACCTGGTAAGGTTTCCGGATCATTTTTACAGTCAACGACTGCAGCTACTAAATTCTTGAATGCCATATAAACCGGTGCTGCGGTCCAACCTGTAGATATGCCAACCAAATTGAAAAGCATGTTCAGCGTGTTGTCCAATCTTTTTGATGCCAGAGTTGTTCCTTGGGCCGGACATGCAACTCGAATGAACTGATTGATTTTGATTCTTTTTTCACTTGCCGTATCACCTATGGCAATAATTTGCTTTTCAAGTGCCTTGCCATAAGCCTCAGGATAGGATTTTTTTAGTTTGCGAATCTCTGATTCAGTGAATCCTCTATTGTGCTCATTCAATACACAGAATCTGCTAAGTAAATCTCCAATCAATCCACCTCGCGAATGAGTGATGATGTTTAATTCTGCGTTTGAGGGCAACGATTTGATCAATTCTAAAACATTTTCAATCGGACTTTCTGTTAATGTTCGGTGCTGGAATGCCAAAATGTTCATCCCATATATTTGACACAATTGATTCCAGAGGGCTGTGTCTTTGAGTGCACCAAATGAACCATTGATCGAGGAAGCAGTACCATGTATAAACAACAGGTATTTATTGGAATCCTGCTGTTTGATCAATGGTTCAAATTGAAATGTTTTTCCCAATCTGAATAAACCAATGTGTTCATCCAGTTGCTTGTTTTCTAAACTTGCTGCAATTTTCTTTACATTCTTGGCTACAACTTTTCTCGAGAAAATATTGATGATTTTTATAACTATCTTATCAAAAATGCCTCTGTTGTAGTCCTTGCTGATAATGAAAGAAGGCAATACATTCGGTTTTCCTTCCCGATTCTGAACATTGATCTCAGGAAATAATTCATCAATGGTATAAGCATTGGAAAACCATACTGTACCATCTTCAAGTACTATTTCCATAACATCACTGTCTTCTAACACTATTTCATTCTCGTCACTCTCACCTCTGACAGATGACTCTACCAAATAAGATGACTTTAAAGTTATGATTGAATCTTCTGACGTAGAAGTTGTGTTGACATCTTGCTGTATGCCTAGTATAG
>DASWYG010000394.1:0-2736 GCA_036405075.1 Bacteroidia bacterium
GACCTGGATAAATGAAAAAAATGAATTCTTTGATGGTATCTGTTATTTTTTTAAAGACAATCATTACATTTTTAGCGGAGGTGGTAAATTACCGTATATCTCCGGTTTGAAAGGTTGCTTCAAATTAACCCCAAGCACATACACCGAAGGTTATGCCTACTTCGATATCAACGGCAACTGTAATCTGGATGCCCAAGATTCACTGTTGCGCAACCATTGGGTGAACATTGCCGATGGTAGTAAAAACTATAGAACCATATCAAATCAAAACGGATGGTATGAAATGCCCATCACTGCTGGTAATTATACCTATAGCACCGGAGTTGTCAATTTCAAATTGGCATCATGTGGCACAGATACCCTCAAAGCCGATAGCTTCATTTCCTATAATCGCAACATTGCTTATGATTTCAAATCGCCTTATGACTACATAGGTGACATAGAAGTATCTGCAGCAGGTGGTATCATGAGAAGAGGCAATGCCTATACCTTGTATCTGAAGTTGAAGAATTTAGGCAATACACCATTGACCATCAATCCAAAAGTGAAATTCGATCCTAAGTTGAAATTTACTTCTTCAAATTACAGCATCAACAAATCACTTTCAGATCAGCTCGAATTTGCACCGGTCACTGTCAAAGTCTTTGAAGATCAAAAAGTGATCATTCATTTCTATGTGCATCAAGATTCGGTAGAAACAAATGATGTGTTGACTTTTACAGCAAGTACAGATTTAACAAATAATGAAGTTACTCATTTAAACAACCAGGACATTTACAAAGAAACTGTAATGGGTCCTTATGACCCCAATGCCATACATGGTAACCCCGAGAACAAAGTATGGACTTCTCCTAAAACCATTAAATACACCATTGAATTTCAAAACCTGGGCTCTGATACTGCATTCAATGTTCGCATTGAAGACATTATGCCATCCGGTTTAGACTTGAGCAACATCGACATCATCGAGCACAGCGGCCCAAGCATATATACCATGGTAGAGGATAGAAACATCAAGTTTTATCTGAACAGCCAGCGATTAACCCCATCATCAAAAGATGTAGAAAAAAGCAAAGGTTATATCATCTTCACCATACCGGTAACAGACTCATTGAGCATTGGTGAAAGTTTTGATAACCTTGCAGGCATATACTTTGATTATGAAGCCAGAATCAATACCAATGTCACTTCAGTGTTGCGCGTAAAAGAAGGCACTTCAATTGATGAAATAAGCAGCAGGGAATTGCCAATTTCAATTTATCCAAATCCGGGTTCACAAATCTTGAATTTAGAATCACAATTTGGAGACATTCAAAACTTTAATGTATACAACGTTGCAGGTCAATCGATATTCAGCGGCAATGGTAATCAAAGTATAGATGTTTCTAATTGGAACAGTGGTATCTACATGCTTGTGATCGAATTTGAAGGCAGGCATTTCACAGTAATGTACAACAAATTGTAAGAGAGTTATAGATAGAAGAATAGATGTAAAAGTTTATTCTTCTATCATCAATATAAATCCGGATTTAAATACTGTTTCTATTTTGATTTTAGGGTCACCATTCAGGTATTTTCTGAGTTTGGTGATGAATACATCCAAACTTCTACCTAAAAAGTAATCATTCTCACCCCATAAGTCTGTCAATAGATCTTCTCGTTTTACCAGGCTGTTACATCGCTCTGCCAGATATTGCAAAACCTCTGTTTCTTTGCTTGTCATGCGTTTGATTTTACCTTCCTGCTCAAGACTCTGATTGATCGGGTCAAACCTATAGCGTCCCAATTGAATGGGATATTTTAAAATGTTTGCTTTTTGATTTCCCCTTTTTAATACTGCTTTAATTTTCCAAAGCAATTCATCCTCATCAAATGGTTTGACAATGTAATCATCAGCTCCTAATTCATAACCTTTATACTTGTCTTCTTTCAGCGACCTTGCTGTGATGAATAGAAAAGGCATTGATTCATCTTTCGCTTTTATTTGTTCAGACAATGTGAATCCGTCCATTTTGGGCATCATCACATCCAATAATCCCAATTGAAAAATACCGGGTTTAAAGTTTGCTAAAGCATCGATACCATCTCTGTACAAATGCACCACATAGGATTCCATTTCCAATAGTTCTTTAAGCATATTGCCCATATTGACATCGTCTTCTACAAGTAATATACTGACTTGATTATTGCTCATAAGGAAAATACAAAGTAAATGTGCTGCCTTTTTCTAATTCGCTCTCCAATTTAATCTTCCCTTTGTGCCTGCCTACAACTTCATGAACATAGGCCAAACCTATGCCACTGCCTTTAACCGCATGTAGATTTCCCGAAGGAACTCTGAAATACTTTTTGAAAATTTTCTTCTGATGTTTTTTCGCTATGCCAATACCTTTATCGGCTATTGTTATTGCTGCAAATCCCGAATGCCGACGAATATAGATGTCTATAACAATGATGTCATTGCTGTATTTGATCGCATTGTCGATGAGGTTTTTGAAGACATTTACCATTTGAACCTTATCCCCTAAAATGGATAGATTTTCTGACTCTATGTGTTTGTTGATTCGGGCCTGGGTGTTTTCGATTTTTAAAACCAAAAGTTTCAAAGCGTCATCGATGGCTTCTTCAATATTGACAAGTGTTTTGTGGAGCTTCAATTCGCTGTTTTCAACTGCATCAACGCTTAAAGCCTGTTCAATTTGAAACTTCAGTTTCTCATTTTCTTCAGCAATGATT
>DASWYG010000395.1:0-5784 GCA_036405075.1 Bacteroidia bacterium
AAATAATTAAGGTTAAAGTCTTGGTTTCCAAGACACTTCCTCTATTCCTTGTTGTTTAGCCGTGTATCTGCCGAGCACAAACAAGTAATCGGACAAACGGTTGATGTAACGAATAATTATCGGTTCTACCGTTTCTGATTCGTTGAGATGAACGATTAATCTTTCGGCTCGTCTGCATATACATCTAGCAACATGACAATGTGAAATCTCGATACTGCCGGCAGGTAAGATGAATGTTCTCAATTCCGGCAACTCTAGGTTCATACTGTCGATCGAATGTTCAAGTAATTCAATGTCCGAGTCTTTCAAATCAGGAACTATCATTTTACTATCAGGTGCAGAAGCAAGCAAACTGCCTACAGTAAACAATCTGTCTTGAATTTCAGGTAAAACTTTTGAATTAATGGCATCATTTGTAAATGACCTGAGCACGCCGATGTATGAATTTAATTCATCAATGGTACCGTAAGCTTCTATTCTAATATGGTGCTTTGGTACTCTTGCACCACCAATCAGAGAGGTTTCGCCTTTATCACCCCTTTTGGTGTATATTTTCATGAATTAATGACTGTATTTTGTAATTGTTCAAATTTCTCATTGATGGAATCAGATTCAATTAATCCGTCCCTCAATCTTACAATTCTTTTGGCATTAAGAGCGATGTCTTCTTCGTGAGTAACCAATACAATGGTATTTCCTTTAGAGTGAATTTCTCTAAAAAGAGACATGATCTCAACTGATGTTTTGGTATCTAAATTACCGGTCGGTTCATCAGCCAGCAGAATACTTGGCCGATTGACCAATCCTCTTGCTATTGCAACCCTCTGCCTTTGCCCTCCTGAGAGTTCATTTGGTTTGTGCCTCATACGATCTTGCAGACCTACCTGCACCAAAACTTCCTCTGCCCTTTCCAATCTTTCCTTTTTCGAAACGCCAGCATACACAAGGGGAAGTGCTACGTTCTCAAGAGCAGACATTCTTGGCAACAAATTGAATGTTTGAAACACAAAACCAATTTCTTTGTTACGCACTTCAGCCAATTCGTTTTCTGTCATCTTACTGACATCGGTCCCATTCAGAATGTACTGGCCGCTTGAAAATGAGTCTAAACAACCCAATATATTCATGAGGGTAGACTTACCGGAACCTGAAGGACCCATTAATGCTACGTATTCGCCTTTATAAATATCGAGATCAACCCCTCTTAAAGCAAATACATCCTGATGACCCAGGCGATATACCTTCTGGATTTCGTTTATATCAATGAGTTTTTGCATCATTTGTTTTGTTCAATGACCTTTGGAACTCTGAAATAATCACTGTCCTTTTTAGGGGCATTCTTTAGCATATCATCTTTGGTAAAAGCTTGAACAACTTTGTCCTCTCTTACATAATTAACAGTATCTGTCATGTAAATGAGAGGTTCAATGCCTTCGGTGTCAACTTCATTTAGTTTTTCACAAAAGCTGAGAATATTTTCGAGATCCTTTTTTATTGAAACCTTTGTCTGATCGTCGAACTCAAGCCTTGCCAAGTGTGCAAGTTGATCGATTTTTTCATCTGTTATTTTCATGAATGATGTTGTGTTTAATGAGCTCTTGCTCAATGATGTTGTAAATTTCGTCTCTTAGTTTGTCTGCATCATCAACATTTAGATGATTTGTGGGTATTGCACGATGAACTTTACATTTAATAATGGTTGGGTAATACTCAAATTTTTCATCCGGTAGGGCTTTAAAATTGTTGTAGAATGTAAGCGGAATAATGGGCACTTTACTTTCAATGGCCAGTTTAAAAGCCCCATTTTTAAATGGTTTCATCAAAGGCACTTTGTTCCATATTGTTCCTTCAGGGAAGATCAGAACGCTGTAACCTTTGTCTAGTTTTTCTTTAGATTGTAAGAAAGCTTTGTGCGCATCTCTCATATTTTCGCGATTGACACCAATGTCAACAGTTCTAAAAAACCTTCCAAACAATGGAATTCTGGCCAGTTCAATTTTACCCATGAAAGATATTTTAAGAGGGGCAAACAACCCAAGAACCACTATATCCAAATAAGAAGAATGATTGGATACAAAAACATAGGGTCCTTTTCCAAAACGTTCTTCTTTTTTTATAATAGGGATAGAAAAACAGAGAACAAAAGTCATCCAAGCCCATATTTTTCTCAAGAAATTGGCCATAGGATACATTTTTTCATGACTTAAAAAAATCAGAAAAAGGGGATAGAAAAGAAGAAATATGCCTGCAAAAACAAGCCCAAACCACACAAATCCTATTTTACCAAGTATTTTCAATCTTTGCTGATGACTTTAGCTTTCATGAAATATCCAATGATAGCTCCCAGAAAAAGCCCTCTTGCACCACCAAAAAACATTTGATAGATGAATTGACTGGTTACAGAGTATGCATCTTTTATTTCCTGATGTTTCTGAACAACTTCTTTTGCTGTGAATTTAGAAAAGTATTTGCTTGAATTGAAATCAGAAATTTTCAGATTGATCATTCTAGCAATAAGTTCGGGTCTGAATTGTGTCAAATAGGAGAAAAGTAAAGAAACAGATGCTCCAATGATGATGCTAAGAAAAAAACTCAGAAAAACTGCTTTACCAAGCATAAATTGATCAGGGTTTGCAGCTTTAACGGATTTGAGAAAGAAGAATATGGCAACGCCCGGAATCACAAGGGCCTCCGTTAAAATGGAAATCAAATGTGAAGCCAGGTCAGGTTTAAAAACGATGGATACAATGTAAAGGTAACTGACGGCTGCAGCTGCACTGCCAAATGCCAGACCATAGATCAACAACTTCTTGCTCATAAAAAAATGTTCACAAAACTATAACAAAAAAACAACTGAACACTTTGTTTTGTCAAAATATTATAGAAAATTTGCGACTAATATGGAATTGAAAGATATTGTAGCGATTTCGGGCATGCCCGGACTTTATCACGTGATTGGACAAAGAAAGAACGGACTTATAGTTGAAGCCTTGGATGGTAGCGGTAAAAAAATACCAACCTCTGCAAACACCAAAGTATCAATTCTTTCCGACATTGCAATGTTCACAATGGAAGGTGAAGAGAGACTTGCGAAAGTGTTTTTGACCATCCATGAGAAAACCGCAGAAGGCTTAACAATCCCTGACAAAAAAGCATCTGATGATACATTTCCACAATTCTTAGGTAAGGTTTTACCAAACTACGACAACGAAAGAATTTACCTTTCAGACATGAAGAAGTTGGCGAGTTGGTACAACATTTTGAAAGACAAACTCGATTTTGAAGCTTTGAAAAAATCTTTAACCGAGGAGACCGAAGGAGAAGAAGACGTTAAATCTGAGACCAAAGCCAAAGCAGAAAGCAAGGTAAAAGCCGAAAAAGCGGTTAAAACTGCTACGCCTAAAGGCGATACCAAAAGCAAAGGCAAATCGGTCAACACCATCCGCAAAATGGCATAGTGATTTTGCTAAATCCTTTTGTTTATTGTTCAAAATGATTTAGCTTTGCACCTCTTTAAAAGAAAAAGGTCGGATGGCCGAGTGGCTAGGCACGGGTCTGCAAAACCCTTTACAGCGGTTCGAATCCGCTTCCGACCTCACGCAAAAGGACTTCGCAATGTGAAGTCCTTTTGTTTTTTATAAGCCAAACTCAAGTCACGAAGTGCTTGAAAGTTTGGCGTTGAAAAACAAAAGTCTCAACTACGAAGGAGTTGAGTTCTTTTGCGTGACGGACCTCCCAATACCGGATCATGTCAATAATCCGAATCCTTACACTCAAGTCACGAGAGCGGAGAACGAGAACGAGAGCGATATTTGCTCTGTAATGCTTCGCATGTTTTTTTCCCGCTTTCGTTCTGTTTGTCATTCTCAGTCTCATTCCGTTTCAGTTTCCCGCTCTCATTCTGTTTCTCATTCTCATTCTGTTTCCGTTCTCATATACTATATTCTCGTATGGCCTATAACGAACAATTATTGAATAGAATCAGAGAGTCACTTATGCATTTGCCGAATGTGTATGAAAAATATATGTTTGGAGGCGTTTGCTTCATGGTAAATGATAAAATGTGTGTTGGTATAGCAGCAGATGAATTGATGTGCCGTATTGATCCCGAAAAAGCAGAAGAAGCTTTTTCTAAAAAAGGCACGCGCCTCATGGACTTTACCGGTCGAATAATGAAAGGTTATGTATTTGTGAGTATGGATGCCATCAGACAAAACAAAGATTTCGAATATTGGATCAATCTCTGCCTCGACTATAACCCCAAAGCTAAAAAATCTAAAAAGAAATCGTAAGCAAGTGCTTATTTCTGAATCAGAAAAAGCTTTCTGATCACGTAGGTCATAAACAACATGGCACCGATGATGCCTGCCGCCGTTAAGGTGATCATATCAGATTCGGGATGAGACAATCTCATAAATGTTTCCTTAGCGATAGCACCTGGTTTCACAATAACATCCCAGGAGTTGAACCTTAGATCTCTGCCCAGATAAATCCCGAAACTGGTCAATACACAGATCAAACCCACAATGGCAGTAACAGGCAATTTACCACTCTTCTTTCTCATCATTTCTGCAATGTCCATTAATGAAATGACCGAAGCGGCAAAGGCCACCAATGCGAAATATGTCAATGTCATCACGTCTAAAATGAAATAATCACTGTTGCCATAGGTCAAATGAATATAATCTGTGAAAATATAAGGACCGTTGGGAAAAAACACGAGCCAAACCAAACCCATTGGCAATAGCAAATTGGTTCTGTAATCAGATATTTGCATTTGTTTCATGATGGAGCTGATCCAAAGTGGTATGTAGGCAAGAAACAAATTCCAAATGAGAAACAACAACGTTTTATCGGCGGTGATGAACAAACGTGCTGTGATGATGAGAAAAGCAAATCCGGTTAAATAAAGAAAAACCTTTGCAAGTTTCAATCTGGATTGAATAGCGGTTTTAATGATTTCTAACATGAATGTATACAAAATTAAGTATGCTGCAGACACATTAAAAATTAATTCGTTCAGACTTTGTCTACAAACGTTTAAACCGGATCGATGAAAATTCAATTTCTTTTATGATGTTGATACCTGATCGACATCTAAACGCCCTATAACAAACAAATTGCAGCTCAACATTGTAAATATCACTGTTTTTATGAATCTTTGAGCCAACTTAAGTAATTTGGAAAAGCTCAGGCAACACATATACTTTGCATCCGACTTCCATTTGGGAGTACCCGATTTTGATTCTTCTCTAAAAAGAGAAAAGCTCATTTGCCGTTGGTTGGACAGTATAAAATCTGATGCCTCAGAAATTTATTTGGTAGGAGATGTTTTTGATTTTTGGTTTGAATACAAAGATGTAGTGCCCAAAGGCTTTACCCGTTTGTTGGGAAAAATAGCCGAATTGACAGATTCTGGCATTAAAATCACCATGTTCAAAGGCAATCACGATATGTGGACGTTTGGGTATTGGCAAAAGGAACTTGGGGTCGACTTGATTTCAAATGAATTGTGCATAGAAAGAAATGGTAAAAAATTCTTCATACACCATGGTGATGGCTTAGGTCCGGGCGATCGTTCATACAAATTCATTAAAAAGATATTTCGAAACAAACTTTGCATACGTTTATTCGGCTTTTTACATCCTTACATTGGAGTTGGGCTTGCCAAATACCTATCAGGCAAAAGCCGCATCAGCAATGGGCACAATGACAAATTGTATCTAGGAGATGACAAAGAATTCATTCCCCTTTTCTGTAAAGAAAAACTCAAATCCGAGTACT
>DASWYG010000396.1:0-3313 GCA_036405075.1 Bacteroidia bacterium
AGGTGTTGTTTACAACTTAACTAGTTCGAATTAATAATTCAGCATATTATAAATTGATAAATGTAAGAGTGGCTTTTGTTGTAATTTGTTAAATCTTTTTTCTTTAGTTGTGGTGTATTGGTGAAGTAAATGCGCTATTAAGAAAGTTAGATAAGATGAATTACCAACATGTTTAAATTAGTTTTAATATGAAATTACATTGTGTATTAGTATTCTATATTACCTGTTTTATACTTAATATGCATTATTGTTTTGATTATGTTTTTTATCCGAATTAAATTTTATCTTTGTTATTCAATGAAACTAAAAATATTCTTCTCATTCATCGCTATTCTATTTACTTTTTTTGTATCTAAATCCCAAACCACCATCCCCGCCAACACTCAAGTATCCGGCACATGGACCAAGAGCAACGGTCCTTATTACGTTAAAGGCAATGTCTCTGTGCCAAGTGGTAGTACCTTGGTTATTGAGCCGGGAGTACAGGTGAGATTTGATGGCAAGTATATGATGGCAGTGTATGGCAAGATAAAAGCCATAGGAAAGCTTGGTGATACCATTCGATTTTTTCCTCAAGATACAATGAACCGATGGAGAGGGATTCGTTATTTGGGCACGAGCAATGTGGATGACTCGGCTTTGTTTGCCTATTGCAAATTTGAGTATGCCGGTCCAAAAGTGACCAATGATGAAAGTGCATTGAAAATGACACGAGGTCACTTTAGGGTCAATCATTGCGTATTTAAAAATAATTCATCGGTGCTAAATGCAAATTCAATTAGAACAGATTCTATATTGTCTTTAGAAATATCAAATAGTTATTTTTATAAGAACAGAAATGTAAATACAAATTCAGCTATCTCTGATCAAGTAATTGGAGTTGTATTTATTACTGGCGGTATAATAAAGAATTGCATGTTTGAAGAAAATGTTTCAAAAAATCCCTATAACAGCATGGATGAATACCAAGTAAATGGTTATGGTTCTGGAAGTACAATTTTATTTAGTGATTATTATCTTCCAAATTCGAAATTCGAAATTACCGGTTGCAAATTTATAAGAAACAACTGTGCTGAATTAGGAGCTGGTGTGAATTTAGGAGGTATTGTCAATAATAGTAATGTAAAGATCAAGAATTGTAGTTTTGTTGATAATCGAACTGGTAGATACGGATGTATCACCTATGTGGGAAGTAATTCTAATACAAAAGGCAACGCCAAAGTTACTATAGACAGTTGTTATTTTGGTAATAATATCTCGTCCAATACTACAGTGGCTGACGGAGTTTCGTGTATTACATTTATATTGTTCAAATCCTACGATTCGTTGTTCATTCGCAACAATGTGTTTGAGAACAATACAGGTCGTTCAACAGTTTCGATGGGTACTCCTAATGATGGTAGACAATACTTAATTGGTAATATATTTAGAGGAAATTCAATTTGGTGTTTGGATGCCCAAGACGCAGGTGAAGTATGGTCGATCAACAACATCTATCACAATAATATGTCAATGAATTTGTCTGAGATTTTAAGTGTAGACTTTCAGCTAAGGTCCATCAATGACGCCTATTTGTTCAATGGTCCAAACATAGATACTTTTGCTTTGGACCAAAGAATGAAAGGTACATACAAAGGAGAGTTTTTTAAGTTTACCGGAGCCAATGAAATAATTGGAGGAGGGGGAGGTACTTTCAAAAACTGTATTTTCTGGGGCAATAGGAATTACTTTAATCAACCTACTCATATCAATGTTCAATCAGGTAAGATGAGTGAAATCTCCAATTGCATATTTGAAGGAAACCCAGATTCAGCGATATTGTGGTCTGATTATTTCAATCCTACCCGCCCCAACCCGATCGTTCTCAAATACGAGAACAACTTCAACAAGAACCCCTTGTTTGTGAATCCACCAACGACTTATGGTCCCAATGGATTGAAACCGGATCTTGATTTTCATTTGATCAACAATTGCAGCCAACTCTCTCCGGCTCATAATGCAGGTTCTAATGCCGCATTAACTTCTTGGACCAATATCAATGATTTCGATGGTCATACACGCATTGTTTGTGATACCATAGACATTGGTCCTTATGAAATAGGGCCTACCTACAAAAAAGTAAAGATCACCAAAACACCTCAAGATGCTCAGGTATGCGACAATGAGCTTCAATTGAGTATCAATACCACTTGTAACCTCAACCAAAGCTACCAATGGCAATACAAGCAAGGCCAGAACTGGATCAACCTCAACCCGTCCAATACAGCCAATTACCTCAACACTCATCCCCAAGCAGGAGCCTATAGGGTCATCTATACCCAAACAGATTGCAACACATCTGATACCAGTAAAGCCATCAACATCACCCTAAAACCTTCGCCTAAGCCTTTTATAGGCAGAGATACGACCATAGAGCAGAAATCCAGTCTAATTTTGGATGCAGGCCAATACGGTGCGTACAAATGGCAAAACAACAGCACATCCAGAACCTTCACTATAAATGGTACTACCCAAGGCATCAGCAAAAAGACCTATCATGTAAGGGTCACGGGCAGCAATGGTTGCTATGGCTATGATACCATCTCGGTCAACGTTACCTGGAACAGCAGCTTAGAATCTCTCTTGAGTCAAGGCTGGCAATTGTATCCCAATCCTGCGGGTCAAACCTTGTACTTGCAATCTCCTAATCAAGCGACCTATCAATGGCAACTGATCAACCAATTGGGTCAAACGCTACTGGAAGGTCAAAGCACTGAAGACGGGCAGATCAACTTATCAGATATTCCAACAGGGGTCTACTTTCTGAAGGTTCAGACACAGCAAGGGATAAGTACTTTGAGGGTGGTGAAGGAGTAGGTAAAAAGTTAACTGTGTTGACTGAGTTCAAAATGCTGACAATAAGTTTGTATACTGTATTTATAAAAGCAAGGAAAATTATTTTAATGGTAATAAAGGTATTCCATTCGTATTTTACATTATAGGCATTTAGCCAAATTTACTAGGTTAAATTATAGAATTGCATTTGTAAAACTATACCCTTTTAGAAGTTTTTTTATTATAATCGCCTTGACTTTCCAATAAGAGGAGTATTTAAAAATGATACCTTAGTTGTTGATTTTGATGTTCAAAGTGACGTAATTCTTAGAAACAAATAAGTAACATCTATTCCTATCCATGTATGCGTGTCATGTTTTCAGCGTTTAGAAACTTACTCTATTGATGTTTCTTCTAAGATCTAACTTGAAAAGTCTATTAAATAAATGGATATAGTTGTTATCTATAAAAATGTTAATCAGTATTAATTGTGATTATA
>DASWYG010000397.1:0-16203 GCA_036405075.1 Bacteroidia bacterium
GGGTCTTTTACTACAACCATCCCAAGTATGAAAAGGAATACGATGATGGCTCCAACGTAAATCGGACCGGAAGTACTTCTCATACTGCCATGGTACATTGGCCAAGGTTGTGACAATACAGAAGGGTCGTTCAATTTTTCGTATAAATGCGAATTCTCTCCTAATTTTTCAGCACTGCTACCTCCATAAAACGAAGGGATCAATAGGGTAAATGTCTCTCCAACACTGTAACTCCAATCAAAAGCATATCCGCGTTCCAAACCGTCTTTTCCGGTTTCTGTTTGCTTGTATTTTGAATTTGCCTTAGCCATGTCATTTCCACCACGCATGGTATTTTCAGCAAACTTTGATGTACTCTTTATTTTGTTGATATTGGCCGCAACCCCCATCCCTATTGCAAGAACTGAGATCAAAGTGGCCATCAGAAACTGCTTGGTTTGTTTTTCTTTTAACAATTCAACCAAATAATAAATACCCATCACCAATAAGCAAATGATGGTATAGAAAGTAATCTGATAGTGAAAATAATAAACTTGAAGCGCCATGTTAAAGGCCAGGGTAACACCACCCAAGAGGTACCTTCCTTTGAACAACCAATGCAAAGACGCCATTAAGGCCGGCATCATGGCCATTGCCAACACTTTTGTGTAGTGGGCTGCTTCAACACTGCTTATGCTATAGGTTGCAAAACCATAAGCCATCGCAGCCAACGCCCCATCAAGTGGTTTAACTTTAAAGGCATTCATCAGCATATAAAAACCTATGAACGACAAAAAGAGGATTTGAAACGGATAGGCTGTTGAACTGAATGGACTCAGGTAATTTACCTTATTGATGACATTTCCACTCGGTCTGCCTTTGATTAATGTAGATGGCATACCAGAGAAAATGCTATTGGTCCATCCCGGAAAATCACCATCCTCAGTGGTATATTTTTTCAATTCAGTACCTTTCAATAACCCTTGAGTGACGTCGTCTTCTCTGTGAATTTTACCTTGAAAAGTTTTAACATAATAAAAACATCCTACGAGGAAGAAACAGAAGATGGCGATTGCGTGTGGCTTCACGTCCTGTATCAGCTTTTTAAAGTTCATATCTGCAAATATAGAGAAGCTGTGTTAAAAATAAACTTTTTTGAAAATTCGCTTAAAATTCCAGAAAAAAAGAAGGTCCCTCCCTCTTTGTCAATTACATATCTAAAAATTTCCTTCATTGATGATTCTTAATCTGAATACGGTATTTTTGCCGACATGAAGTTTATTCTGCAAACGTTTTTCAAAGGTTTGTACTTTTTTCTCACCGACAGTTCATTTAGAACTTTTGTGAGACTGTCAATTTTTTATGGCTCTTCAAAAAGGTATGTCAAAAGAAAAATAAAAGTGCCCGGGGCCATTATGACCGTTGCTGATGCCAAGTCTTTCATCTGGCAGTATTATGAGATTTATTTTAAATCCTATTACAAATTCAAAGCAAAAAACGACTTTCCTATCATTGTCGATTGTGGTTCAAACATTGGCTTAAGCCTGGTTAACTTCAAACAACAATACCCCAAATCAGTTGTTCATGCATTTGAACCTGACCCACAGATCTTCTCAATTCTTGAATCCAACATTAAAACCAATTCACTCACCGGAATATTTTTAAACAATGAGGCTGTTTGGACCAAAAATGAGACGTTGACTTTTGCCTCAGAAGGTGCTGATGGTGGCCAAATTAGCTCTGATTCTGCAGGCATTTCGGTAAAAGGCATTGATCTTTCTGAATATTTGAATCAATTGGAACACATAGATTTCATGAAGATTGATATTGAAGGTGCTGAGGTTCAACTTTTGCCGCATATTCAAAAACACCTCCATAAAGTTGAAAACCTATTTGTTGAATTTCATTCATACAATGACAGCACACAACACCTTACCGAGGTGATTACTGCCATGACCTCTGCCGGTCATCGCATATACATAGACAATGTGAATTTCAAACAAAGTCCATTCATCAACAAAAAAGGAAAATATGGTATGGACTTGCAATTGAATATTTTTGCTTTTAGAATTTGAAAGTCCTTTTAATCAATACCATTGATACTGGTGGAGCCGCCATTGCAGCCATCCGATTACATAATCTTTTATTGAAAAAAGGTATTGAATCTCGCATGTTGTTTCTGAGGCGTTCAGGCAGAAAGGACTTGGATCAGGCTTATTATTTTGAAGACATTTATCAGCAGTTTGCTTTTAAGGCTTTAGACAAAATAAACACCGCTTATAACCGCAGATTAAGTTTTAGACATCCTTCAGTCTATTTCAATGGCCCTGATTCCATTTTTGACCTTTCCAAACACCCATTGTTTGCTTGGGCTGAAGTGGTTCATTTTCATTGGGTGGTAAAGTTCATTGATTGGCAATCTGTATTTGCCCATAAGCACAAACACTTTCTATGGACTTTGCACGACATGAATCCCTTTGCAGGTGGTGAGCATTACCTCACGGGCTATAAAGATGAATTCAAATGGGTGGCAAAACGCAACATTAAAAAGAAAAAAAAGAGTATCAAAGGGAGTGATTTAAACATCATTACACCTAGTCATTGGCTTGGGGAATTGGCCAAATCATCTGAGGTCTTTAATGATCTTCCGGTCAATACAATAAGGAATCCCATTGATATGTCCATTTTTAAACCCATGGACAAAATGGAACTGAAGATTGAATTTGGATTACCAACCGACAAAAAAACCATCCTATTTGTAGCTGAAAATCCTCATGATGAAAGAAAAGGTTTTGCTTTGTTAAAATCAGCTTTACAGAAAATTGATGCAACCAAATACCATTTGGCTGTGATCGGCAAAAAGGATCATGTTGAAAATGAATTTCCAAGTGCTACATTTTTTGGCAGTATCCAGGAAGAACATAAATTAGCTAAACTTTACAATGCAGCAGATTGTTTTGTGATCCCATCACTAGAAGACAATTTACCCAATACGGTTTCTGAAGCCTTGAGTTGTGGCACACCTGTATGTGGTTTTGCAATTGGTGGCATAAAAGAAATGGTCAGCAATGGCATCAATGGATTTCTGGCCAATGATTTCAATGAATTGAATACAGCTCTAGTTCAAACCCTTGATTGTGCTTTCGATTCTGTCAAAATCAGGGCAAAAGCAATGGATGCTTTGGACGAACAAATGTTGTTCGATCAATTCATGAAATTGTATTTGAGCAAGCCTCAAAATTAATTTTGGACCAGAAACAACAAGGCCGGTCCGCCAAAGGCGGACCGGCCATACATTACTTAATTACAATTACTGTTGTCTTAAACTTAACCTTATTTCGAATTCACAATGAGTTTTATATTTGAACTTGTACCATCTGCATAGATCACTTTTAAGTTGTACAAGCCCTGTGATATGTTGCTTAAATCAATTTTCATGCTGTTGGTATCGGTTGTTTCATTGATGACCATTCTACCTGAAACATCAGACAACTGTATCATTTGAATACTTTTTTCTTCTGAATACAGATTGACTTCTGAGGCTGTTGGATTTGGCCAAACTTTTAAATGTTGATTTTTGACAACATCTTTAACCGAAACAGTAGATCCCGGAGTTACCACTTTTATACTGAATGGTATGCCCAAACCATTGAAGTTACCCAAACTGTCGAAGCTTACAGTATCGCAATAGTAGGAAGAGCAACTGTTGCTGTAAATGTATAGACATAAAGTGTATGGTCCTTGGCCCGAATAAACGTGAGTAGGATTCATTGAAGTAGATGAGTCACCATCACCAAAGTACCATATATAATTAGTACCTGAATCCACTACAGAAGTATTGTAAATGATGGCACTGTAATTTGTAACTGAATCGGGTCCTATATTGAACATGGACCTGCATCGGTAGTAATAATACATTTTAGAAATCAGATCGTAACAGTTCGATTTGGTGGTATCATAAGCATACAGAACAACCGAATAATAACCTGTACCGCTAAAACTATGTGTAGGGTCTTTCAGTTCAGATGAATCACCTGTACCGAAGTACCATTTATATTTATTAGCACCGGTAGAGGTATTGGTAAATGTGTATACACCTGCAGAATCTTTTACTGTGTAATTGGCTAACACATAGCAGTTGTTGATCAATACCGATTCATAAGTGGTATCCAAACAACCCACTACTTTAGAATCACCTGCAATCAGTCTGACAGTGTAATTGCCCGGCGTCATATAAGTATGTGTATCCGACATATTGTAGGAGCCTTTGCCATCACCAAAATCCCAGGCATACCAATCGGAATTCAACGAATAATTGATGACACTGATTTTCATACCGGTTCTAACAAGCGTATATCTGGCAACTGCTCTGCATGTAGGGTTTTGCAATTTAAAGCGAGCTGAGTCATAGCAATTGTTGTACAATGAATCATACGCATACAGCGTGACCCAACGATTGCTACTTGGATAAGTGTACACGTGAGTTGGATTGGTTGCATTAGAAAAAGTGGTATCACCAAAATCCCATCTGTATTTTTGTGCTGCAACTGATTTGTTTCTAAAAAACCAGACACCCACACTGTCTATACTTTCAAAATCAGCTTTAACATAACAATTTTTAATCGTCACATTTCTCACTGCAGTGTCTCTGCATGATGTATTTGCAGAATCATACACAATCAATCTGACACTATAATTACCAATTGAGGCATAGGTGTGCTGCGGATTGGTCAATGTGGAAGTGCTGCCATCTCCAAAATCCCAAGAATGGTACTTTCTGCCACTGTACCACCATGCTGAACTGGAAAAATAGGTGAGCTTTGTAACTGGATTTGCAATAAAGTCTGCAGATACATTACAAGGAGGATTCACCGTCATCATAAACATGGAAGTGTCAGAACAATTGGATTGAGTGGTGTCATAGGCCGTTAATATGATCAGCACAAATTGTGTGCTTTTATAAACGTGCGTAGGGTCCTTTAGAGTGCTGTAATTACCATCACCAAAATTCCACAAATACTTATTGGCACCTGTAGACAAATTGGTAAACATATAATTACCGGACGAATCGATCATGGAGTAACGCGCATTCACCGTGCATTGGGCGTTCACCTCGTTAACTAATACTGATGCAACAATGAGTACCATCATTGCCAGTGTGAATTTTAGAGTACTGGAAATTTTCATATTAAATTCTTTATACCCTCTTTGACGCACAGAAATAAAAATCTGTGACAGCTATTCAGATATTTTTTAGAATTAAATTGAAAAATTCAACTGAAAGTGCAATAAAAACAAGTCATCTGCCTATTTTAAAGCATTTAAATAGTTGCCCAATTCTAAACTTAATTGCTTTGCCGATTCGCTGCTGAGGTGACTGCCATCATAACTCCTCCAATTATAGGTTGAAGGCTTGAATACATAATAGCCTTCCTTACCCAAATCGTACAACAATTTAACAACAAAATCATTGCTCATTTTATCTTCCAATTCGACGAGGGCCTTTCCGAATGGCACTCTTAAAATCACAACGATATAACCTTGATTGCTCAAATCTTTGATTTTAGCTTTAAAGCTATACAATTCCTCTTTTTTAAGCTTTTCCTGTTCAAATAGCTTTTTATAATTATCTATGGCTGCAAATTCATCAAACGGTATCTTATCAGATGCAGCAAAACCATTATGAATGTGGTAATTCTCAATATAGGCTTGTTTCCTGATGGCGTTGAAAACATCTGAAAGATGAATTGGATCAAAAAAATTGAGCTTTGAGTATAATTTGGCTTTGATCAATAAATCACTTTTACTCCAATTTAAAACTGAATGCAAATGCTCATTTTTTAATGAAATATTCATGAATGAATTAGCCGTTACACCTATCACACAAACCTTTCTACCATTGCCTTTCAATTTCAAAATGGCCGAATCAATAAATTCTCCTGATAATCCTGCTCCACTGAAACCATAATTGAAACATTTTAAACCAGATTGCTTTTGAATCACATCAGGGTCTAAACCTCTATAAACCCTTGAATCCCCTATAAAGACTGCATCATAAATTGGTTCTGCAAGCACTTTATTTGCCCAGAATGCATCTCTCATCATAGGAGAAGAAGTCAATTTGGGCAAAATCAATTTAAACAATATCAACATGATCGGTGTCATGATCAATATTGCTATCAACTGTTTTTTAGCTTGCCAATCGGATTTCATTTCTGCCATATCAAAATTGAAAATAAATGAATTGTTGTTCCGGACCTCTAAAATAAATGGTCATTGCTATCACGCCGGCCCATATTAGCCCTTGTATCCAAACTTTCTTAGTTCTCCATAATTTCAGATTGTTGTACCATTTGGAGTCATAAATAAATGAAAACACCAGCCATACTGCACCATTGCTGAATAAAACTTCCTTGATGCTCCCTTCGAATTTAAATGAAAACAAATGACGGTACACATCAAATGCCTGATCGGTATCTGTTGATCGAAACAACACCCAGGCCAATAATACCAATGGAAAAACAAAATACTTGATGTATTTCTTTGCAAATCCCAAATGATTTTCTAAACTCAGAAAAGCTGCATGCAAGGCTCCCCAAAGGATGAATGTTAACCCTGCACCATGCCACAACCCGCTCAATAGCATGGTGATCCAGCGATTCAACTCGGTCCTCCATTTTCCTTTTCGATTCCCACCTAAAGGTATATAAACATAGTCTCTAAAGAAAGTAGATAACGAAATGTGCCACCTGCTCCAAAAATCTCCAAAACCAATGGCTCTGTATGGATGATTGAAATTGAGTTTAAAATGTATGCCACACATTTTTGCTATACCCCTTGCTATTGAACTGTAGCCATTGAAATCAAAATATATTTGCATGGTGAATGCCAACATCACCAACCACCAAGTGAGCGTATCGGCACCAGCACTTTTAGCAGTGAAATGATGGTTGACAAGGCTTGCCAAATTATCGGCCAACACCATTTTCATAAAAAAACCACTCAAACAGGTTTTTAGACCATTGAGCCATAGTGTTTCACTGACCAATATTTTTTTGTTCAATTGACCCAATATGTCTCTTGCCCTGATAATAGGTCCTGCAACCAGGTGGGGGAAAAAAGAAATAAAAGCCATGAAATGCAACCAAGACTCTGCTTTCTTGGCCTTCCCCTTGTATAAGTCGAGCGCATAGCTGAGTGAATTAAAGGTATAAAAACTTATGCCAACAGGCAGTATATAAGTAAATGCCGGAATAGAATCTTCAAAATGGGTTTTGATGATGCCATCGAAACATTGATCTAAAGATCGAGCCAACCATAAACCGTATTTGAACAGGGCCAGTGAACCGATGTTGCTGATAACAGAGACATATAAAAAAAACTTCTTAGCCTTGCCTTCGGCTATTTTCAAACCACAGAAATAGTCTATTGTACCTGTTCCAACTAAAAGGAATAAAAAACGCCAGTCCCACCAACCGTAAAAGAAGAAGGACATGGCAGTGATCCAAATCCAATTCAGTTTAATGTTGCTGCCTATGACTTTTTTACCAAGAAAAAAGCAGAGGATGAACACTAAAAAAGGAATTGAATTGAATATCACTTTTACAAATTTAAGCTTGAAACAAAATGATCGATTTTCTTCCGCATGCCTTCAGTTCTTTTTTGTTCAACATGCCCCAGAACAAAATAACCCATCAGTAAATCATTTTCACCTAAACCCAGAAAATCATGCATGGGTTTTGAATAAGTACCCAGTCCTGTACTCCAGTAACCTCCGGCATTCGGATATTGATGTAAACTGAGGTACATGTTTTGAACGGCAGCAGCTACAGCGCAATGATCTTCAATGGCAATGGTACTGCTTTCAGTTTCTCGATGACACACTATTGCAATTGCATGAGATACCTGTTGCTGATAGTTTAAAGTCTTATCCATTTTTTCCTGCTTAAACTTTTCCGCAGGTGTTTGTTCTTTATAAATATCCGCTGCTTTTTGTATCCAAGAGTTCAGTGAATTTCCTTTTATGATGATGAATCGCCAAGGATAATTGCTTTTATGATTGGGTGCATAATTGGCATTTTCCAGCAGAGTTTGAATAATGCTGTCATCCAACAATTTCCCTGAATATTCTCTGGGGTAAATGCTGCGCCTTTCTTTGATAATGTTATTGATGTTTGCTTCCACGTGTTTTGATGATTGAATGAATGACAACGCTGAGCAATATGATGCCAGCGCCTATATAAAATTGACTGTTGAGGTATTGATGTTCTTTTAAGATCACAGCTGCCAGTATGATGCCATATACTGGTTCGAGATTTATGGCCAAATTGGCTGTAAATGCAGACACTCGCTTCATGGCATTGAGGTTCATCACGAATGCCACATTGGTGCAAACTATTGCCAGCAAAAGGATCCATAAGATGTCTGCATATTGGGTATCAAGAATTTCCGGAGCGGTTGTCAAGGGTAGGATTTTGAAATCGGCAACGGGTAAAATTTCACCCATGTCGAAACCAATTAGCAGGATGATACAAAGGAAAACGAACCCTCCTGATAACTCAGCGAAGGACATCACTTTGGTATCAATGCGGTTAGTCATGGTGGAATTGATGGTGGAAAATAAGGCCGCCATAAATGTAGAAAACACCCCTACAATGATGGCCAGATAATAATTACCGGGTTGTGAATGTTCTTCAGGTGCATAATAGGCAATGATGCAAATACCCAAAAGTGCCAATAAACCTAACAAAACATCCTGAACAACAAATTTTTTCCTGTAAATGAGTGGCTCCAAAACGGAGGTAAATGTGCTGGTAAGGCCAAAGCAACCGAGGGTAAGAGAAGCGCTTTTCCCGATTTTTATAGACCCATAAAAAGTGAGCCAATGGATAGCGACCAAAACGCCAATTCCAAACAATTTAAGCAGATCGCGGAATTCTGTTTTTCTAAGGGCTAAAATGAACCCGGGGACAAAAAAGAAGCCTATTGCGGCGAGCCACATCCGATGCCATACCAGTGTAAAATGGTCGGAACTAATAAGTTTACCCAATATTGCGGTAAATCCAAATATGAAAACCGCAATATGCAGTTGAGCGTATGCTTTTTTAAGTTCCGGCGTCATTCAGAATGCGAAAATAGTGTTTTTCCACTATAGCTCTAAATAAGAAAACCCCGCTTACGCGGGGTTTCCCTTGCCGTTTACTTATCGACGGAATGAAACGTTCATTCCGCCAATAGGTAATGCAAACTGATTATTTCAAAATGGTGTTGTAGAAACTGGTGCCGTTTCTGTATGGAGAGTCAAATACTTTTACTTTACCTTTAGCTTTCAATGAACCAACTTTAACAGTGATTTTAGCATTTTTGTATTTGCCATTGAAATTTTTCATAGACATTTCTGTTTTTTTGCTCACATAAAATTCGTTCTCAACGTATTTTTCTGTAGCAAATTTTTCATCAAATGCATAAGTGATGAAATTACGGAAACGGTTGTCTGAAGTTTCTTTTGAGTAAGATTTCACATACGCTTTTACATTGCCTTTACCTGTTGTGCTTGGGATAGAGGTTTTCAATGATTTGTCATATTTCAAACTTTGAGTCATCAAAACTTTGGTTTTACCTGAAGCTGAAGTGCTGGATTGTACTTCCAAAGAATTGTTGAGGATCACATAAGTCATAGGAACTGACACATAAGTGTGAGGAGGAATGAAAGTGTAACGCTCTGCAACAACTGTAGAGGTTTTTCTTTCATAAGTGATGTTTTTACCGGTACCTGATGGCACTACATAAGATTCTGTAGTACTTTTTTCTACCCAGTAGTCGTTCTTCCAATCGTTGTAAACGAAAACAGAACGCTTCCAGTCGATGTACATCGGTTTGTCGGCTTTGTTGTAAATTGAGAAATAGGTGATGCCATCCTCTGACCACATGTCGTAAGTGATCTTGATGTCTGAGTTTTCACATACACCCTCTTTTGTAACCGCATCCTTTCCCACTGATTCGGTTTCAACCAATTGTATGAATTGGTTGCACGATGACAGCATGAATACTGCTGCCAACGCCATTAGACTGAGTTTTAAACTTTTCATATTCGATAAATATTTTGGTGCAGCAAACTTATGGTTCTGCTATGAGATTAATATAATTCATATGCGTTATTTATTCTAATAAGTAATTTATTTTAACAAAAACTAAACGAATTAAGTTTACATCGCTTTGATTAACAGTATTTTACCATCCTTTCTGATATTCATCAATTTTAATCATTTATTTTTATTCCATTTAATCAACTTCATTTACTAACTCATTTGTATCATAGTTTAATCCATTTGATTTAAATTGAAATATTGAAAATATTATTTAAAAATCATATCCTTGTACCAAATATGAGAATACAATTCGTCAGAACATCAGCCGTCGTATTGGTCTCTCTATTATTCACCAACGTCAAAGGCCAAAGTTTAAAAGACAGCACCAAAGTGAATGACTTAAATGCTGAATGCTTCAATGTCGTATACAAAGACCCTCAAAAAGCCAAACTTATAGGATTCAAAGCTTTGAATCTTGCTCAACAGATTGGTTATAAAAAGGGAGAAAGCTCAGCATACAGCCGCTTGGGCATTGCGTATGATGTTACCAATATGTATGACAGCGCAATGTTCTGTTATGACAAAGCCCTTAACATCAGTAAATCTATTGGTTATAAAAAAGGCATAGGTTCAGCCTATTGCAACATTGGTTTGGTATACCTCAACACCAATGATTATCCCAAAGCCTTGAATAATTTCCACAGTGCGATAAAACCACTCGAAGAAGCCGGTGAACACGCATTTCTTGGCAATGTCTATAACAATATTGGTTTACTTTACAATGAGTTGGACAATTATCCAAAAGCAATCTACAACTACAAAAAAGCAATTTCTGAATACGAAATTTCAAAAAAAACATGGATGACAGGAAGTGTTCTCAGCAACCTTGCCATGGTGTATACAGAAACTAAAAAATATGACAGCGCCATATTGATTGATAGTCGCGCAATTGCCATCTTCAAGGAAGAAGAAGACTATGTGAATCTATCTAAAAGCTATAACAATAGTGGATTGGATTACATCATGCTGAAAAATTATCCTCAAGCGCTCTCATACTTTTTGAAGTCTTTGGAGTATCAGGAAAAAATTGGAAGTAAACCCAGCAAAGCTGATACTTATGGCAACATCGCTTATGCCTACTCTTTAATGGGAGATGATAAAAATTGTGACATCTATCTGGAAAAAGCCATGAAACTGGCTCCGGATGTCAGTTCTAAAAAGCAATTGTTTGAAATGTACTTTCAGTATGCCAACATCAAACACAAACAAGGCGATTACAAACAAAGCAGTTACTATTTTAAACAAGCCATCATATTAAAAGACTCTTTCTTTAAAAAGGAAAGTTCCGATCTGATTGCAAAAGCTGAAACCAATTTTGGTCTAGAAAGAAAAGAAATCGAAAACCGACAACTTCAGCAAAAAAACCGAATTCAAGAACTTGAATTGCTCAACAAACAATACCAAATTAGAAATCGTGAAAACATTACTTATCTAATTGTTATTGCCTCTACCATCCTTCTGGTAACTATAATCTTTATTTTGAGAAGAAGATACAAACTGCTGAAAAAACTGGAAGAGAACAAACACCGTGCTGATCAGCAAAAACAAAGGGTTGAAATATCACACGAACTGCACGATAATGTGGGTGCTCAATTGGCCTATATCGTTTCGAATTTAGAAGTGCTCGAAAATTTACATCCTAATGACAAACGCATTCACTCTATTCGTGACATGAGCAAACAAGCCATTGTTACTCTGCGTGAAACAGTTTGGGCTTTGAACAATGAAACCATAAGCATCACAGATTTTACTGACAAATTCAAACAATACACTTCTAAAATATTGGATTTCAATCCTGATATACATTGCAGTTTTGAAAATCAGGTTAAAATCGACAGAATACTTCAGCCAATACAAGCCTTGAATCTTTTTAGAATTTGTCAGGAAGCCTTCAGCAATGCCATTCACCACTCTAAGGCCAAAAACATACACATCATTTTCACCAATGACGAATCGACCTTATTTGACATTAAAATTGAAGACGACGGCATTGGTTTCGATCAGGAAGAAGCTTCATTAAAAGGCCACTACGGGCTCATCACGATGAGAACCAGAGCAGGTGAATTGGGTGCAGATTTCAAAATTGACAGTCGCAAGGGAGAAGGCACTTCCGTTAATTTCAATTTGGCGGAATCAACCCACTAAAAATAATACATATGAGTAATTGCCACAACTGCAATAAACTTATTACTTTGTAAGAATGATAAATTTCACCAAAATAGCAATTGTTGATGATAAACAGCCGAACAGAGTTTCTCTGAACGAGCGCATCAACTCAGCACATGCTTTCGAGGTGGTATTTATGGCAGTCAATGGTGAGGATTTTCTGGACAAAATGAAAACTTGTCCTCCCGAAAACAGACCTCAATTGGTGTTGATGGACATTGATATGCCCTTAATGGATGGAATTGAAGCCGTAAAAAGAGGCAATCAATTGTATAAAGATGTTAAATACTTGATGGTAACAGTATTTGACGATGAAGACAAAATATTTGAAGCCATTAAAGCAGGTGCCAGTGGTTATCTTTTAAAAGACGAAACGGGCGCTGTTATTGGCAATGCCATTAAAGAAGTTTTGGAATTCGGTGGTGCGCCAATGTCACCTAAAATTGCCCGTAAAGCCATGAACATGCTGATGAATGCCAAAGTTGAAACCGGCAGTCAAACTTCTAATGAAGACAATGACCTCAGTGCTCGCGAAATGGACATTCTGCGTCTAATGGTCGATGGCTATGATTACAAAGTAGTGGCAGATAAATTGTGCATCAGTCCACACACAGTCAGAAAACACATTGCAAACATCTATGAAAAGCTACATGTATGCAGCAAAGTAGATGCAGTTAAAATAGCCATTAAGAAAGGTTGGTTCAACACCTTCTTATCCATCTGAACTCTGATCCTTATTAAGTTAAATTGCTGTTTATTGCTTAATCTTGCAGCATGGAACCGCTCGACCTTGACACAGTCTTTATGCAGAAAGCTTTGGAGCAAGCTGCTCGCGCCTTCGAAGAAGACGAAGTACCAATTGGTGCAATTGTAATTTATAAAGACAGGATCATTGGTAAAGGGTACAATCAAACCGAAAAACTTCGCGATGTTACGGCACATGCCGAAATGTTAGCCATTACAGCAGCTTCGGCAAGCTTGGGCAACAAATACCTCGAAGAATGCACTCTATACGTCACCATAGAGCCTTGTGTGATGTGTGCAGGAGCAATTAAGCACAGCAGACTAAAAAGAATCGTTGTAGGCGCTCCCGAGCCCAAAACCGGATTTTCAAATTATTTGAATCAGGATTTCAGTGCCAACACAGAATTAAAAATAGGCGTGCTTCAAGACGAATGCAGTAAAATCATGAAGGATTTTTTTAAAAATAAAAGATGATTCTTTCTGAATCAAAATTATTTTTTTTGTCATTCATCCCCTTTCAATATTCTTTTTCAATAAGATACTTTTATACAAGTCAATAAACATGACTACAATCATGTAGGTCAAATTGACCATGGTCATGTTTTTCCAAACTTATGTGTTTTAGCATTGCACCTACGTTATGGAATACAAATTCTTAGAACAATACTTTGAGTCTAAAATTGAAAAAGACATCAATATTGAACCAAAAGATTGGATGCCTGAAGCTTACAGACAACACTTGGTGAGACAGATTTCTCAGCATGCCCACTCTGAAGTCATTGGCATGCAACCGGAAGGCAATTGGATCAGCAGAGCTCCCAGTTTGAGAGCTAAAAAAATACTTCGTGCTAAAATACAAGATGAAGGTGGTCATGGTTTATACCTATACTCAGCCGCCGAAACCTTGGGTGTTAGTCGTGATGAATTGATTCAACAATTGCATGAAGGCAAAGCCAAGTATTCCAGTATTTTCAATTACCCTGCTCTCACTTGGGCAGATATTGGAGCCATAGGATGGTTGGTTGATGGCGCAGCTATTGTTAATCAGGTATCATTGCAAAGAACCTCTTATGGTCCTTATGCCAGAGCCATGGTGAGAATATGCAAGGAAGAAAGTTTCCATCAAAGACAAGGATATGAAATTATGGCCAATATGATGGCCGGCACTGCCGATCAAAAAGAAATGGCACAAGATGCCATGAACAGATGGTGGTGGCCGGCATTGATGATGTTTGGTCCACACGACACCGATTCTCCACATACAGGCAACGCAATGAAATGGAAGATCAAACGTCAAAGCAATGATGTTTTGCGTCAAAAATTCATAGATAAAACTGTTCAGCAAGCTGAGATCATTGGACTGAGCATTCCGGATAAAGATTTAAAGTGGAACGAAACAAAAAAATGCTATGACCATGGTGAAATCAATTGGAATGAATTCCATCAGGTGATCAATGGCAATGGTCCGTGTAACCATCAACGTATGAGCAATCACATCAAAGCCCATCAGGAAGGAGAATGGGTAAGAAAAGCCGCCAGCGCATACAGTGCAAAACACAAAGATCAAAACTTAATACAAGCAACACATTAACATGGAAAATATCAAAGATTCACAATGGCCAATTTGGGAAGTGTTCATTCAATCACAACCCGGCACTCCATATAAACATGCAGGTAGTGTGCATGGACCTGACAAAACCATTGCTATGCAAAATGCACGTGATACATATTTCAGACGCAACGAAGGTACAAGTATTTGGCTGGTGCCATCTGAAGCCATAGTCGCTTCAAATCCCGAAGAATCTGAAATGTTCTTTGACCCATCTAACGACAAAGCCTATAGACATCCAACATTTTACACAATGCCTGAAGGGGCTTTAAACATTTGAAAACATGACACATCAAGAAACATTGTTCAATTACACCCTCAGATTAGGCGATAACGCTTTGATCCTTGGACACAGATTGG
Organism: Bacteroidia bacterium; assembly: GCA_036405075.1. Classification (GTDB taxonomy): domain Bacteria; phylum Bacteroidota; class Bacteroidia; order NS11-12g; family UBA955; genus JABMMZ01. The sequence goes on from DASWYG010000397.1 coordinate 15,007, forward strand.
GAGAATGGTGCAGCAAAGCACCCATTCTGGAGGAAGATTTGGCCATCACCAACATGGCACTCGACTTAATCGGCAGAGCAGAGGTTTTGTTGAAATACGCCGGAGAAATTGAAGGTAAAGGCAGAAGTGAAAACGATCTGGCATATAAACGCGCTGAACGAAAGTTCCAAAACTTCCTCCTTCTCGAACAACCAAACGGCGATTTTGCATTTACAATTGCCCGTCAACTGTACAATTCTGTTTTTGAATATTTCTATTACACAGAATTGCTCAACAGCAAAGACACTCAAATTGCAGCAATTGCAGCAAAGGCCATTAAAGAAATAAAATACCACCTGAAACACGCCCATGACTGGACGATCAGATTGGGCGATGGCACTGATGAAAGTAAACTCAGAATGCAAAAAGCCATCAATGAGTTGTGGATGTTTACAGGAGAATTTTTCGAAAAAGATGAAATCGATGAAATGATGAATGAGTTTGGTATTGCTCCTGATCCGGCATCTCTCAAAGGCGCTTGGTTGAGCATGATCATGGACACACTGAACGAAGCAGGATTGCAAATTCCTGAAACAAATTACATGCAAACTGGAAGTAAAAATGGTGTTCACTCAGAACATCTGGGATACATATTGGCAGAAATGCAATATTTGCAAAGGGCTTATCCGGATGCAAAGTGGTAGATAATTCATAATCTCAAGTTGAGGTCGCCGAAAGAGGTGGCCTCCGGAGCTTGCCCATTTTGAGAGTATGGGTGAGCTCCTTCTATTTTATAGATTTTAAAAACTCTTTACAAGTCCTTTCAATTGTTTCTGCCACAGGAGTAAAAACAAATCCAGTACTTAAAGCTGCTTGGTTTTGATAAGTATGCTCTTTAACAGATGTCTTCAATGTCTCAAAACTGATGCTAGATGTTGGATTCAGAAAACCGTATAATTTCACCAACCATCCAAAACTTTTAACATGAATGGGCTTAACCAGTATCGATGGCGCTTTCACTTGTAATCCATTGGCAATTTGATCGAACAGATTTTTATAGGTCATGTTTTCCGAGACCAATAAGAATCGCTTGTTCCTGATGTCAGACCTTCCCTTTTCAACCATGAATCGAGCCACATCTCTTACATCTACAAATCCATTAATGCCCTCTGTTACAAACTTAAATCCATTGTATACATTTTGAAACAAACGACATGA
>DASWYG010000398.1:0-2460 GCA_036405075.1 Bacteroidia bacterium
CCCTTCTGCGGAAGTACACCGAAAATCTTGATCCTTCACCGGGTGTACTGCTAACCATGATTTTGCCATTCATGGCTTCTATTTGATTTTTGGTAATGAACAATCCAAAACCTCTGGCGTCTTTGTTGTTGTGGAAGGTCTTGTACATACCAAATATTTTTCCGGCATGGGTCTTTAAATCTATACCAACGCCATTGTCGGTGACATGTAATATCTCGTATTCATCATTGTTCTCATTTTCCAAAACAATCATAGATGCTCTTTCAGGGGAGCTGTATTTAACGGCATTGGTCAATAAATTGAGAATGATACTCTCCATATAAGAAGGGATAGCAGGAACTTCTATGTTCTTGTCTACTTTATTGACGATGTATACTTGTCTGTCTTTACTCATTGAATAAATGACATTGGATGTTTTATTGATCTCTTCGTGTAAATTGATATCAGACCATTTGGCTTCTATGTTATTTTGAATGGTTATGATCTCATTTAAATTTTCAGTTGTTTCCAAAAGTTTTTCGGTGCTAGCCTTTAACATGGTTTGCAGATTCTGTCTTTCATTTTCAAAATCCTTTAAGTTGAGTAAATGAACCAGTCCGTTGATGTTTACAACATGAGAACGAATGTTGTGAGATACGATGTGAGCAAAGTTTTGAAGTCTTTTGTTTTGATTGGTGGTAACATCCAATAAGTTTTTCAGTTTAAATTCACTGATTTTGCGTTCACTGATGTCTCTGTGATTGGAAACGATTGCTCTTACATTGATGTCATTCAATAGGTTGATGATGACACCTTCTACCCAAATTTCTCTACCATCTTTGTGAAGAAATCTGTTGGTAGTTGGAAACAACTGACCGGGATGTCTCATCACAAACTCAAAAGTTTTACGAGCTGATTCTATGCTTTCTGGATGCATCAATTCGAAAATGCTTTTGTTTCTTAACTCTTCTGTTTTATAACCTGTGGTTTTTTCGACTGCCGGACTGCAATACATCAATTCAGATTGATGATTGGTTAGAGAGATCATATCACCTGCATTTTCAACAAGGGCCTTGAATCGCGCTTCAGAACGCTTTGAGTCATTTATGTTGGTGCATATAACGATGGTACCTTGTTGCTGGCCTTTGTAATCCAAATATGGTGAAGTACAGAAGTTGGTCCACAATTGTTCGCCATTCTTGGTGGTCAATAGCTTCTCTTGTTGGGTCAATCGGGTTGAAAACAAGCGTTCTCCGGGCAGGAAATCGAAAAAAGACTGGGGAACACATCCCATCACATATTCGGTTGTATAACCGCTCAATTGAAGGAATTTGTTGTTGGCATACATCACTTCGTCTTTATTGTTGAGTATGAGCAAGCAGTCATTCATACTTTCAACTATTTGCCCCCATTGATGTTTAGGTGAATAATCGAGCATGCGATAATGGATCATCGCAATTAGTGAAAAGATTGAGAAAAATGTGAAAAAAGCCGGAGTCAATGGGATGTTATCAAATCTGAACAGAAGTGGCACAATTGATTGCGAAACAACACCACCTACCAAAGGAATGGATATTCCTATTGCCAATAAAACGGCTTGTTTCTTCTTGATCGGGTCTTTTTTCTCTTTTCTATAAGCCATCCACAGCAGTATGAAAATGAGAGTGCCTTCCAGGCTCACCCAGCCATATATGATTCCGGTGATCAATTCTTGATTAGGATTGGCAATCCAATGCCATGTGTCGGATTTTACAATGTTATGAGTAGTTACACCGGCTGTACTGACAATGAGAAAGAAGATTGCCGGCAGAAATTGCGACAAGAAGACAAAACCATTTGAAAGACTGCGACTCCATCCTGCGAATTGCAATACAAAAAGAACACCAAATGGCGTTACAAACAAGGCAAATATGCCCATGATTCTGAACCAATCCTCTGCGGTTTCTACATCAATGGCCAATCGCATGAAACCATCAGACATTTGCCACATTGAAACCATAAACACAAAGATTGCAAACGAAAAGTTGATGCGACTCTTTGGTAACATCATCAGCACATAAGCAAAGATCAATATGTTGACCAGAGATGGAAACAGAGAAAGCCCGACTATTTCGAGTCGGGAAAAATCCAAATCAAAAAGTTTGGCAAAATTTTCTGAAGTCTGGGACATTTAGTTTTTGTGTTTTTTAGGTATAAATACTCATGAGTATTTAATCTTAGTTTTTTAATATGCTGTGAGTCAAGTATAAGCAATTTAACTTTACCTTCAAAAAAAAAATCAAATAAGTGCTCAATATCCATTTTCATTGATTTATATGCTTAATTATCAATCAGAAAATTAATAAGTTTCTTAGATGTGGTTTTCAAAATAAATGAAAATGTGTGTTTTTATATTGAAAGTAATCAATAAAAAAATGAACTGACTACTTTTAAAAGTATCCAGATTTGGATGATTAAATTCATGTCTTTTGAAATATTATT
>DASWYG010000399.1:0-13599 GCA_036405075.1 Bacteroidia bacterium
TGTTGTTGAGTACATAACTGTCACAAGCATTGATTTTGAGGGTTTGGTAAGTGGTAACATTGATGGTTAGATTCAATGTGATTACAGAGTCACAACCAACTGAATTGGTTAATGTTTGATTGAAAACACCACTGCTGGTATATGTTCTGCTGTTCAATACATAAGAATTACATGCAGTTGCAGTGATACTGCTGGTGCTTCTGTTTCTGATGATCAACAATACTGTCAAAGTACTGTCGCAACCTTTAACATTTGTGAGTTTTTGAACATAAGTACCGGTAGCAGTGTATGTTTGACCATTGATGGTATAACTGTCACACACGTCAGCTTTAATGGTGCCGCTGGTACTGTTGTTGATGGTCAAATTGATTCTCAAAGTACTGTCGCAACCTTTGCTGTTGGTGAAGTGTTGGAAATAAGTACCACTAACTGTGTATTTGATGTTGTTCAATTTGAATGAATCACATGCAACTGTATTAAGTGTAGATGAAGTGTTGTTGATGATAAGATCTAAAATCACGGTAGAGTCACAACCTGCAGCATTGGTGAAGTGTTGTTTGTAAATACCGGTTGATCTGTAGATGGTGCTGTTCAACAAGAAACTGTCACAAGTTGTTACAGCGATGGTGCTGTCTGTACTTTTTCTAATGATCAAGTTGATGGTCAATGTACTGTCGCAACCGTTAACAGTTGTTAAGTTTTGTACATAAGAACCAGATTGAGTATAAGTAACGTTGTTGATGATAAGGGTATCACAAACATCTCTGCTGATAGTACTGTCCTTACTTTTGTTGATGGTGAGGTTCAAGGTTAATGTTGAGTCACAATTCAAATAGTTGGTAAGGGTTTGAACATAAGTTCCACTAGAAGTGTAGTTAATGGTGTTGTAAGTGAGGGTATCGCAACCAGAAGCAGTAATGGTTCTGTAAGAATGATTCACTTTTAAGCTCAAAGTGATCAATGAATCACAACCGGCTGTATTGGTTCTGGTTTGATTATAAGTACCGGTAGTTTTGTAGGTGATACCGTTTAATACCAAACTGTCGCAAACTGAAGCTATGATCGTTGTGTCAGTTTTATGTCTGATGATAGCAGCAATGGTAATTGCGCTGTCACAATTCATGTAATTGTTCAGGTGTTGAACATAAGTACCACTTTGAGTGTAGGTTTGACCATTAAGTTTTAAAGTGTCACAAACATCAAAAGATAAATTTGAAGTTGAACTGCTGTTGATGGTCAAATTCAAAGTCAATGTTGAATCGCAATTGAGGTAGTTGGTAAGCGTTTGAACATAAGTGCCACTGCTGGTGTATTTAACAGCATTGTAAGTCAATGAATCGCAACCGGTAGCAGTAATGGTTTTGTAAGAATGTTTGATGTTAAGAGACAAAGAGATCAATGAATCACAACCTGCAGTATTGGTTCTTTTTTGAGTAAAGATACCGCTGGTTTTATATGTGATGCCATTGAGTACAAAACTGTCGCATTCAGAAGCTACAATTGTTGTATCAGTACTGTGTTTGATGTTAAGTGCGAAGTTGATGGTACTGTCACAATTCAAGTAGTTGCTAACGTGTTGAACATAATTACCACTAACTGTGTATTTCTGACCATTGAGTTTGAAAGAATCACAAGCATCAAAAGTCAAGTTAGATACAGATGGACTGTTGATGATCAGATTGAGTGTGATAGTTGAATCACAAGCGAGGTAGTTACTTAGTTTTTGAATATAAGTTCCAGATGTGCGATAGATGGAGTCATTGAGAATAAAGCTGTCGCAAGCTGAAATGTTGAGTGTTCGCGTCGTAGAATGTTTAATCGTTAGATTCAGAGTTAGAGTACTGTCACAATTTCTATAATTGGTTAGAGTTTGTGTGTAAACACCGGTGCTGGTGTATTTGATGCCATTGTATTTTAAGCTGTCGCAACCTGTAGCATTAATTGAAGCAGAGGTGTTCAATATGGTCAGTTCAAGTGTGATTGTACTGTCGCAATTAAAGGCACTGCTTAGCTTTTGGGTATATGTACCTGAAGCTCTGTAAATGGAATCGTTGAGTATGAAACTGTCGCAAGTTTCAACACTGAATACAGTATCAGTGTAGTGAACAGTTGCGTATACAGTGATGATACTGTCGCACAATTCAACATTGAGACGAGTTTGAGTGTAGGTTCCGCTTTGGTAATAAACAGAATCATTGAGGGTAATTGAATCACAACCACTGACAGTAACTGTACCATAAGTAGTTGAGCATTGAGCTTGGGCTTGATTGAAACCAGCCAGGATAAACAATAAGAGTAGAGCGATTTTCCCGATACTATTGCTGCATCTTTGCAACAAGTCGGAACATGTAGGAGATTTCTCCGTTCGGATTTTTGAATACATTGTTAGTTTTTGAAATTTTGATTTAGTGTAAATTTTGAGTTGAATTGCAGAATGGTTCTGCTTTTTGTTTGACTTTGTTCCATATTAATTTATAATAAAAGTTATATTGTTTTTAAATCTGAAACATGAATTGTACTCCGCGTAAAGCGTTTGTTGGATTGGGCAAAGCAATGCCCGATAAGCACCAAAACGGAGAAAGACAATTCATGATGGAGAATGAAAAGCTTCGTTTAGAAAATAAGAAGTTTTAGTTTTGAAGAAGAAATCAAGACAGTTTTGTCTTCAATTGTAATTGTATTTTGCATAGTAGAAAATTTCATAAATAGGAATATTACATTTAGGTTTTTTACCTGTCCGCAAAGATAATGCCAAGGCCTTTAATTACCTTGTGTTTATTCAAGTTTCGATGATGTTTTATCAGTTTTTTGTAATTTTTTGTATTAAACACTGTTTCTTTTTTGTGAAAGTGCATTTCGAGTTAATGAAAGTGCATTTTGCGTTTTTATTAATATATTTAGTTGAAGAAAAACAATGCACTTATTTTATGATTTGAGACATAATTCTCTATAAATCTAATATTGTTTTAACAAATCAATTCATTCAATTATTATTCGATCTGTATAAATATTTAAAGTTTTATTTAAATGCAAAAACTTAAAAATTTATCAAATTGATTTCTTTCCTTTTTTGCTTTTTGTTAGATGAAAGTTGGATTCTGATTTTTTATCTTATTGCTTTTATTGTTCAACTGATCTTAATTCATCTGGTGAATATCATTCCATTCTCTTATTTCTGTGTTTTGTCGATTCTTCTTAAAATTAGTCTTTGATTTTCAGATAGATAAATACAATTTGAATTTTTTACTTGATTAGCTTAACACTGTTAACTAGTTTTGCTGCCGATTCATTATGGGCATCATTGAAAGAAAAGAAAAAGAGAAATCAGATTTGCGTAAAAGCATTCTCGATGCTGCCAGAGAATTGTTTTTGGAAAAAGGTTACGAGCAAACCTCTGTTAGAAACATTGCAGAGAAAATAGAATACAGTCCAACTACAATCTATCTCTATTTTAAAGACAAAGATTCGATATTTCTTGAATTGCACAATGAAGGTTTCAGAATGTTGGGTCAACACATGTCTGTTCTCATGCATGTCGAAGACCCCATGGAAAGACTCAAAGCAATGGGAAGAGCTTACATACGCTTCGCTCAAGATAATCCGGTGTTTTACGATTTGATGTTTGTTCAGGAAGCCCCAATTTGTTCACTCGATCACAAAAATTGGGAAGCCGGTGATGGTGCTTTTCAAATTTTAGAGGCAACCATAGCTCAGTGCATAGAAAAAGGACTGCTCAAATTTAAAGATGCTGAAGTCGGTGCATTTGTTGTTTGGTCGACCATGCATGGTATGTGCATTCTTAATTTCAGAGAAAGATGCATGGTCATCAGTCCCGAAAAACAAGCCGATATCATTGAATCCGGCCTAAATGAATTTATACGCTTGCTCTCACCGGAGTGAGTTTTTTTTTCACATTAACTTAACACTGTAAAGTAAATAAACAATGAAATTATTTAAACCAAAACCCCAGCCTGCACCATTGATCATCATGCTTTTGATCATCTTAACACTTAAATCCAATGCTCAGGATTCACTTCGGCATTACATCAACATTGGACTACAAACAAACCTAGTCATTCAACAAAAAAACATTCAAGTGGATAAAGCAGGTATTGCGCTCAAATCGGCAAGATCCTATTTTCTTCCTTCCGTACAATTCAATACCTTGGTGTCAACTGCTGAAGGTGGACGTTATGCTGATCTGCCACTTGGAGACATGCTCAATGGGGTGTATTCAACCCTCAATCAGTTAACTTCAACTAACAGCTTTCCTCAAATTCAAAATCAAACCATTAATTTCTTACCTAAAAATTATTACGATGCTTATGTGAGAACCTCTATGCCCATTTACAATCCGGCAATTCGCCAAGGTAAAAATATTGAAGAGGGTTTGACATTGGTTAAAAGTCAAGAGTTGGAAATCTATAAAAAAGACCTTGTCAATCAAATTAAGCAAGCTTACTACGATCTTTTATCAGCTAATGCTGCAGTTGGTATTTATCAGAAAGCTTCCGAACTCTTGGAAAGAAATCTGAAGGTCAATGAATCTTTGTATAAGAACGGGAAAAACCTGCAAGCCACGGTATTGAGATCGCAATCTGAACTGGAGACCATACAATCCAATTTGAGCTCCGCACAAAATCAAGCAGTCAATGCAGTTTACTATTTCAATTTTCTGATCAATCGTCCACTGAATACTTATGTTCATTTGGATACGGCTATGAATTTGGATCAAATCAATTTGTCACTTACGTCTGATTCCATGAATGTAGATAGAGAAGAGATACAAATGCTGGGTACCTATGGCAATATTCAACAATCTATGCTTAAACTTTCTCAATCAAACGGAAAACCAACTTTAAGTGCTTTTCTGGATTTGGGTTCACAAGCAGTGGAGTTTGAAGTCAGTAAAAAATCACTTTATTACATGGTAGGCGTCAATCTCAATGTGCCGATATACAATGGCTCGCGCACTCAATACAAAATCAATCAAAGTAAAATGGATTGTAAAATCAATGATCTGCAAACTAAAGAAAAAACCTCTGCAATAGAAATGAAAGTGGCCATGGCCAACAACGATTTGACTTCTGCCTATAAAGCTTATCAGGCATCTAAAACGGCACTTAAGTCTGCTGAATCCTATTTTTATTTAATTGAAAAAGGGTACAAAGAAGGCATCAACTCATTGATTGAATACATTGATGCGAGAAATCAAATGACCAACGCAGGTTTGAAATACAATATATCAGCTTATGCCGTATTAAAGGCACAAGCTGAACTTGAAAGACAAAAAGGAAATTATCAATTTTAATCAATAAACATGAAAAACATTCATATAAAATTTGCAGCATTGACATTGGTTTTGATGTTAGCAGCTTGTTCCGGAAAGAAAGTTGAACAAGTAAAAATTCAAGACGATCAAATACCCGTTTCAACTATGTTGTTGGGTAAAACAGGACACAGTGAAAACCTATTGTTAACCGGTCAATTTACCACTGATGATGAAACCTATTTGTCGTTTAAGACGGGTGGGATCATCGATAAAATATATGTCAGAGATGGCGATTATGTGAGCAAAGGCCAATTGCTGGCTACACTTGATCTGACCGAAATAAAAGCTTTGAACGAACAAGCTGAAGTGGCTTATCAAAAGTCCAAGAGAGATTATCAAAGGGTACTCAATTTGTATCAGGACAGTGTTGCAACATTGGAACAATTGCAAAATACAGAGTCGGTCATGGAACTGGCCAAGCAACAAAAATTAAGTGCTGCATTTAATCTGGAACATTCTGGTATCAGGGCATTGACAACAGGTTATGTGTTAAAACGTTTGGTGTCTCAAGGTCAAATCGTTGGCCCTGGATCGCCTGTATTATTGGTAAATGGTGCCGGCAATCAACAATGGGTATTGCGCACTGCTTTGAGCGATAAACAATGGGCCTCAGTAAGTGTTGGTGATAAAGCTCTTGTAGATATACCGGCACTTCAATTGACGGATATTGATGCAAAAGTGATTAGAAAAGCTGAAATGGCAGATCCATATACAGGTACTTTTACAATCGATGTCTTAATTGTTTCAAATAAAGTTAAGCCTGCTGCAGGTATGGTAGGTAAATTGAAATTGAAATTGTCTGCTCAAAGCAATGTTTGGGCAATTCCTTATGAAGCATTATTGGATGCCAATGGCGATGAAGCCTATGTTTTTGTTACATCTGATGATAAAAAAGCACATAAAGTAAAAGTTATTATCAAATCGATTTCCGAGCAATTGGTTTTGGTTGAAAAAGGACTTGAGCATTTTACACATCTGATTCTAAAAGGCAATGCCTATCTGAAAGATGGATCCCGTATCATTATCAATAAAACCGAACAACCATGAAAATTTCTGAATACGCAGTAAAGAATTATCAGTTTACTCTGGTCATTTTCATCATGGCAATTGCTTTGGGGATTTCGACATTGCTCAATATGCCGAGAAGTGAAGACCCTAATACCAATATGCCTCAGTACCCCATCATAGTGGTGTATCCGGGCGCAGGTCCAAGTGATTTGGAAGAGCTTGTGGTAAAGCCAATTGAAAAGAAAATATACAGTCTGGAAAATATCAAAAAGATTAAAACGGCCATTCAGGATGGTGTTGCAGTATTAACTGTAGAATACAAATACGACAGCGATGTAGATGAGAAATATCAGGAATTGATCAGAGAAGTGAACGCAATGAGAGATGAACTTCCCCAAGAGATTCTGAGTATTGAAGTTAAGAAATCCACACCTACAGATGTCAACATCCTGCAAATTGCCATGGTGAGTGAGAATGCTTCCGGTAATGAATTGAATGAAAAAGCAGAAGATTTGCAAGAGAGATTAGAAAAATTACCTGAATTGAAAAATGTTGAGATCAGTGGCTTGCCGGAACAAGTGGTGAGAATAGATCTGGCTTTGGATAAGATTGCTGCCATGAAAATTCCTTTAATGGCCATAAGTGGTGCCGTGCAAAGTGAAATTGCCAATATTCCGGGTGGTTCTGTTATTGCTGGTTCCAAAACATTCAATGTGAAAACCAGTGGCAATTACCGTTCATTGGATGAGATAGCCAATACAATTGTATACAGTGTCAATGGACATTCAGTGGTTTTGAAAGACATTGCAAATGTGCATTACGACTATGAGCCCAATAAACACATTACTCGATTAAATGGGCATAGGGCCTTGTTTGTTTCTGCGGCACAAAAAGAAGGATTTAATATTTCTCAAACACAGAAAAAATACAAACCTGTTTTAGAGAAATTTAAATCAGAGTTGCCTGCAGACATCGATATGGTTTTAAGTTTTGATCAGGCAGACAATGTCAACAAACGTTTGGGTGGATTGGGTATTGATTTTATCATTGCGATCTTATTGGTTGCTATCACCCTTTTACCCTTGGGCGGCAGAGCAGCATTGGTAGTTATGATATCAATTCCCTTGTCTTTGGCTATTGGTTTGGTGATATTGAATGCCTTGGGTTTTAACATCAATCAATTGAGTATCGTGGGATTGGTGGTAGCCTTGGGATTATTGGTAGATGACAGTATTGTAGTGGTAGAAAACATTGAACGATGGATGCGTGATGGTCATTCGAGAATGAAAGCAACTTTAATGGCAACCAAGCAAATTGGTCTGTCTGTCATTGGGTGCACGGTGACATTGATGATTGCCTTTATGCCATTGATGTTTTTACCTGAAGCAGCCGGTGATTTTATCAGAAGTTTACCTGTTGCCGTTATCAGCAGTGTGTTTGCCTCTATGTTGGTATCATTGACCATTATTCCATTCTTGTCAAGCAGAATGCTGAAGCAACACGGTCCAAATTACCAAGGCAATGTGTTTTTAAGAGGATTGCAAAAAGTTATACATGTTTCTTATTCGGTTTGGTTAGACAAGGCTTTGAAAAGACCGATATTGTCATTGATGATTTCACTCATCATTTTTGGAGCTTCAATGTCTTTGTTTCCTGTCATTGGTTTCAGTTTATTTCCGGCATCAGAAAAGCCACAGTTTCTGGTCAATGTCATCACACCTTTGCAAACCAATATTGAACGCACCGACTCTGTAACAAGATATGTTGAGAAGGTATTGTCTGAAACCAAAGGTGTAAAATACTTTTCAAGCAATGTTGGAAAGGGCAATCCTAGCATATACTACAATGTGATTCCTGAAAAAGAAAGATCTGATTTTGCTCAAATATTTGTTCAATTGGATGAAAATACCAATCCTGAAACCAAATTGGAGATCGCCGAAAAATTGCGAAGTCAGTTTAAAACTTTTGTGGGTGCAAAAATTGAAATCAAAAACTTTGAACAAGGTCCACCAATCACAGCTCCGGTGGAAGTGAGATTGTCTGGCGATAATCTGGATACTTTAAGAGCAATGGCCAATAAAGTAGAGGAGATGCTCAATAACACCAAAGGAACTTTATACATCGACAATCCGATAAGGAACTTAAAATCGGATATCAAAGTTGATATTGACAAAGACAAATCGCGCATGTTGGGGCTCAATACGGTTGACATTGATCGAACAGTAAGATTTGCAATTGCTGGTTTTAATTTGGGCAGTTTTACAGATATCAGTGATAAGGAGTACGATATTTTGATGACTTCGCCCAAGAAGGAAAGAGCTGATATGACTGTCTTCAAAGACTTATACATCAACAACCAAATGGGCAATGCCATTCCATTGAATCAAATAGCAGATCTAAAACTTGAAAGTTCTCCATTGTTCATCAATCATCTCAATAAGGTAAGAACAGTTTCTGTCAGTGCTTTTGTGCAGAAAGGTATGTTAAACGATGAGGTGATTAAAGATGTTATCAGAAAGATGGATGCTTTTAAAATGCCTGAGGGATACAAGTATGAAATGGGAGGGGAGTATGAATCGAGAAATGATTCTTTTGGAGGTTTTAATACCGTTATCATCATCACTGTATTTTTGTTCATCGCTGTATTGGTGTTATTGTTTAAAACATTTAAAAGTACACTCATTGTACTTTCTGTAATACCTCTGGGAATGGTGGGTGCCTTGATGGCGCTTTGGTTCACAGGCAATTCACTTTCATTTGTAGCCATTATCGGGTTGATAGCATTGGCAGGCATCGAAGTTAAAAATTCGATCTTATTGGTTGATTTTACCAATCAATTGAGGGCCGAAGGCAAACCATTGGACGAGGCTATAAGAGAAGCGGGTGAAGTGAGGTTTTTACCCATTGTTCTGACCACATTGACTGCTATTGGAGGATTGTTGCCAATTGCACTCTCTTCTAATCCTTTAATATCGCCATTGGCCATTGTGTTGATTGGTGGATTGATCAGTTCCACACTTTTGTCGAGAATAGTAACACCGATCATTTACAGATTGATACCGCCTAAAGTTGAACTGAACTCAGAGTCTTTGATTACAGATCAAGCTTTAAGTTAAATAATTCTCAGAAGTATTTTGTCCTTTTCCATGAGTCTGTTATTTGTTTGGAAGATTACGGGCTTTAGTAGAGGGCAAAATACTTTTGAGGTATTTTAATATTGACTAAAAGCAATAAGAGTCTTATGTTCAACTTCAATATGAGTTGTGGTTTGGAAAACTGATTGAAATTATTTAAATTTGATCAAGTCGTAGGGGTATATTTGTGTCTGGTTGTCATCCATACGTATGAATTGGAGTATACTCATCTCTTTGATCAATGGATTATTGATTGGTTTTTTTGCAGTGAATGCAAATGAAAGTTCGGTTGTTACCCGGAAGTACAGCATTTATTATGAATCCAAAAAAATAGGAAATTTAACTGCAATCAAAACCACCAATGGCAAAAACACCAGTTATAAGTTAGAATCAGATGTTGACATCAATCTGGTAGTGAATTACAAGATCATTGAAAAGATCAATGAGGAATTCAAAGATGATAAATTGCACAATTCAACTCACACGAGGCACATCAACAGTGAGCTAAAAGCAGATAATAAAATTGTTAGAAATGGAGCAGCTTATGAGTTAAGTCATGGTGGTAAAAAAGGTGGAACCATTAAAGATTGGATCAAGATCACTGCTCTGACCATTTATTTCAAAGAGCCATTGGATTCGCAAATGGTGTATTCTCAAAACCATCAGCAATTGGTGAACATGAAAAAAACCGAAACAGGGAAATACACTCTGCATTTGCCTCATAATAAAAAGGCTTATTATCAATATGTTGGAGGTCAATTGAAAATTCTGGAATCTGAAACCAATTTTGGAAAAGTAAAATTCGTTTTAGATTGAAACATCAGTTGTTTCATCTATACTTTGCTTCCGATTTAATTTTTTTTGAGGTCAAAGGTTAAATTCATCAGACGAAAATAGCCTACCGCATTTTAAACTTCTTTATCTTTGCTTTGTCTTAGAATCAATGTTACAACGAATTTCAACCTTTTCCTATGCATGTGTATTTGCGCTGTTCTATTTTGTTTTCAACTCCGGTAATGCCCAATCCATTATGGGTAGGGTCACGGATAAATTCAATCAACCCATGGGGGATGTTCGAGTTGCCCTTTTGAATCTTAATGATTCTTCAGTCATAGTTGGCACATATTCGGATTCACTTGGACGCTATAGATTGAAAGCCAATTTAAGCGGAAATTATTATTTGAGAGCCAGTATTCAAACTTATGAACCCGTTTACATCAGAGTGACCCTTGATTCAAGCAAAATGCTCAGACAAGCCATTCAATTGACTCAAGAAATAAAAATATTAAAGGCTGGTGTAGTGGTTGGTAAACGAGATCCGGTAACACAAAAAAACGATACACTTGAATTTACATCTTCCAATTACAAAGTCAATCAAGATGCCACTGCTGAAAATCTGGTAACTAAAATGCCGGGTATCACCAATGAAAATGGAACGATTAAAGCTCAAGGGGAAGAAATTAAAAAAGTAACAGTAGATGGTCAGGAATTTTTTGGAGATGATGCAACAGCTGCTTTGAAGAATTTACCGGCTGAGGTAGTTGATAAAATACAAGTTTATGACCGTGCAAGTGATCAATCGCAGTTTTCAGGTGTGGATGATGGCAACAGTCAAAAAACATTGAACATTGTAACCAAAGCCGGAAAGAACAGTGGACAGTTTGGAAAGATATACGGTGGTTATGGTACTGATGACCGATGGGCAGCAGGCGGAAATGTCAATATGTTCTTAGGCAAGCACCGTTTGTCTTTTATTGGCTTAAGCAACAACATCAATCAACAAAACTTCAGTTCGCAAGATATTCTGGGTACTCTAGGTCAAAATTCAAGCAGTTCGGGTGGCGGTATGATGGGAAGAGGTCCCGGTGGTGGTCCGGGTGGCAGAGGAGGCAATGATATGAGCAGTTTTATGGTCAATCAGCAAAATGGAGTCAATGTCACCAATTCATTTGGATTCAATTACACAGGATTTGCCTGGAAGAAAGTAAAACTGACCGGCAGTTATTTTTATAACAATGGCACCAATAATACCTCATCTTTTTTAAACCGTACATATTTTCTTACATCTTTCAACAATCAATTGTATACACAGGGAGATACCGGAGAAACTAAAAACTATAGCCATAGAGTGAGTATGAGATTGGAATACAACATAGACTCTGTCAACTCAATCGTCTATACACCAACATTCAGGTATCAAAATACCCGCTCACTGACTTTGTTCAAGGCATTAACAGTTACACAGGAATTGGATTCATTGAACCAATCCGGGTCCCAAACCAATGCAGATAATGATGGCATCAATCTCAGCCATTCACTTTTATTGAGACATAAATTCAAATTACCGGGTCAAACCATTTCCTTGAATTTGTCTCAAACATATAGCAATTCTGATGGTTTGTCGATCTTGAGTTCGAATAATTCTTATTACGAACCAACCTATAGTTCAGATGTTTTTAACCAGAGGTCCAGTACCGCATCAAAATCAAATGAATTTTCTCCTAATCTTTCATTTACTCAGCCCATCAGTAAAAAATCAAGTTTTGAATTGACTTATAACCCATCATGGGTAACCAGAAATACGAATAAATATACCAACAGGCAAGATACATTGGGGAATTACACGATAGTGGATAGTTTGCTCAGCAGTGCTTTTTTAAATGTATCCGAAACGCAGAGAGCAGGATTCACTTACAGATTTAAAGCCAATAAATTGTCTTTCAATGTGGGTGCAAATGTGCAGCAAACCTGGTTGAAAGGAGATAGAACCTATCCGTTTTCTTCATCGTTTTCAAAACCATTTCAGAATGTTTTACCCAATGCCATGATCACTTACCAAGCCAGTAAAACCAGGAATTTGAGAGTGTTTTATAGAAGCAGAACGAATTTACCCAGCATCAGTCAATTACAAAATGTAGTCAACAATTCAAATCCATTGATTTTATCGGCAGGTAATGAGGAACTGAAACAAGAACTCAGTCACAATGTATTTGTAAGGTACAGCACAAGTAACATCAAAAAAGGTCATACCATGTTTTGGTTTGGAAATGTAAGTACAACCTCAAATTATATCGGTAATGGTAATCTTTTGGCTCAATCCGATACCGTCATCAATGGTATTAATCTTCAAAAAGGAACTCAGCTCAATATACCTGTTAATTTGCAAGGATACAGAAACTTTAGAACATTTATTTCTTATGGGATGCCAATTAAAAAACTGAAATCTACATTTAACTTCAATGTGGGTCAAAGTTTTACGCGCTCTCCAGCACTCATCAATGGCGTTTTAAACATCAGCAATACATCCAATTCAAATGCAGGTGTGGTCATTGCAAGTAATATCAGTGAGCGATTAGACTTTACGATCAACTACAGTGGCAATTACAACATAGTAGAAAATTCGATCAGAAGTTCGGCCAATTCTTCTTATTTGATTCATAATTTCAATGCCAAATTGAATTATATGCCTACAAAGAGAATAGTGTTCAATACTGACATCACCAATAGTACTTATTCAGGCTTGGGTTCCGGGTTCAATCAAAGTATTTGGTTGATAAATGGCGGTTTGGGATACAAGTTTTTGAAAGACAACAGAGGTGAATTGAAGATTTCGGTTTTTGATGCACTAAAAAAGAATAACAGCATCAGCAGGACGGTTACAGAGAGTTATATTGAAGACAAAACCACTCAAATCCTTACCCGTTTTTATATGCTGACATTTACTTATTCCATTAGAAATTTCAAATCAACAAAAGCTGTAAAACCAGAGGCTAAACCTGAAGCAAAGTCAGGCGATAAATCATAATTTAACAAATTGCCCGTTTTTGACCTTATAGGTTTTACCATCAATTTTTAAAGATTGACCTTCTCCCAATTTGAATATCTCCATCAGGTCCTGGTCCAAGGTATGTAAACTGCCTTTGTTGTTGCGGATCATGGTCAAGTAAGCAGGATTGATGCCATTTTGAGTACCACACAGAATCAAGCGAATTGGGACTTTTACTTTAGACAATAACTCGAGGTCTCTTGGAGTAGCATTGTTGTCGGCAATCATGATCACTTCTTTTATTTCAGGATTGTTTTTTAATCCTTCGAGTATGGCCTCAATGTTGTTTTCAGGTATAT
>DASWYG010000400.1:0-9114 GCA_036405075.1 Bacteroidia bacterium
ATCATTATGATTGGTGAAATCGGTGGCGGTATGGAAGCAGAAGCTGCCAGATGGATAAAAGCGAATGGCACCAAACCAGTTGTTGGTTTTATCGCCGGTCAAACTGCTCCTGCAGGCCGTAGAATGGGACACGCAGGTGCAATAGTTGGCGGAAAAGATGATACTGCTGCTGCTAAAATGGCTATCATGCGCGAATGTGGCATTCACGTTGTTGAATCACCCGCTGAAATTGGCGCTAAAATGGTTGAAGTATTAAGTGCTAAAGCAAACGCTTAATTCAATTATTAACTCAATATTTTAAAAGCCCCTCATGGGGCTTTTTCTTTTACTTTGTTTTTAATCCTATTCGAGGCAACTTCTTCATATATTTTTAACTCTTCTAGACATCCATGATCAAAAAACACCTGTTTCTAATTTTAGCATTTTTACCACTTGTTTCTTTCGCTCAAAAAAAGAAAAACATCTTATTCATTGGCAACAGTTATACCGGTGTCAACAATTTACCTCAATTGTTTGCAGATGTCAGTGCTTCAGCCGGAGATACCATTCAAATTATGTCATTCACGCCGGGTGGACAAACACTCATGAATCACGCTGCTCCCGGCGGGGCTCCCATGAATGAAATTGCAAAAGGCATTTATGATGTAGTGGTATTGCAAGAACAAAGTCAACTGCCTTCTTTTCCGGATCAAGATGTAAATGAATTCTATTTCCCTTATGTTCATGTTCTTGATTCAGCCATCAAAGCGGCCAATAAATGCAGTAAAACCATGTTGTATATGACATGGGGACGAAAAAACGGAGATGCGATGAACTGTGCTTCATGGCCACCTGTTTGCACTTATTTGGGCATGGATTCCTTGCTAAGAAAAAGAACTTTAGAAGCTTCTACTCAAAATCAATGTGATGTCTCTCCGGTAGGTGCAGCGTGGAGATACAGCATAAAGCATTATCCCTGGATCAACCTTTATCAACCGGATGAAAGCCACCCTGACCCAAAAGGCTCATACATAGCGGCTTGTGTGTTTTATACCTCTATCTTTAAAAAAGATCCAAGCAACATAAAATACAATTTTGGTATTGATCCATTATTGGCAGATACCTTGAGAAACATTGCCAAATCTTCTGTTTTTGAACACATGGATGAACTGCATGTTGGCTATTCAGCACCTAAAGCTGCTTTCTATCACAATTTTGAAAAGGAAGGGAAATTCCTATTTGTAAATGAATCGACACAAACAGACAGTATTGTTTGGCATTTTGGCGATGGAGATACCTCACATTTGAACAGACTGGTGCATACTTACCTTCAATCAGGCAAATACAAAGTAACACTGGAGGCTCATAACCATTGCGGAGAGTTTGATACTGCCAGTGACAGTGTGTTTTATGATGCTTCTACCGGGCTTACTTTACCGCACAAATTCTCACAACATTTCTACCCCAACCCTTTTTCTGAAAACAAAGTTCAATTATTGGTATCAGATGCTTTCGTAATGAACATTTACAATCGATTGGGTCAGGCAATTCAATTCACCGCTGTTCAATGCGATGATAAAATTGAAATCGAATTTGAAGAAGATTTGCCAAAAGGTACTTATTATTGTCTTTTTGAGCAAAATGGGAAACATTTTGCCATTAACATAACCAAATTATGACAAATCAGTAGGTTGGGGCTATCGCATTAATTTTGTAGATTTGCAATCTGTATGCTTATCGATACCAATTCAAAATCTGTTCACTTTATTCACCTCGAAGAACTTTACAATGCTCACAATTACCATCCATTACCGGTAGTTTTAGAGCGAGGAGAAGGTGTGCTGGTTTGGGACGTAGAAGGTAAGCAGTATTTTGATTGTCTTTCTGCCTACAGTGCTGTCAATCAGGGCCATTGTCATCCAAGAATCATACAAGCTTTGGTGGATCAGGCTTCGAAATTGACTTTAACTTCCAGGGCTTTTCACAACAATGTTTTAGGCATTTACTCTGAGTTTGTAACTTCTTATTTTGGTTACGAAAAGGTATTACCCATGAATACAGGTGTAGAAGGTGGTGAAACTGCTATCAAACTTTGTAGAAAATGGGGTTATGAAGTGAAAGGAATTCCCGATGGTAAAGCTAAGATTCTATTTGCTGAAAATAATTTTTGGGGCAGAACTTTGGCAGCTGTCAGCTCAAGCACGGATCCTAAAAGTTATACGAATTTCGGCCCATTTATTCCGGGTTTTCAAATCATTCCTTATGATGACATTGAAGCTTTGGAAAAGGAACTTCAGGATCCGAATGTGGCAGGCGTCATGCTTGAACCCATACAAGGTGAAGCAGGTGTTGTAGTTCCGCAGGAAGGTTACTTAAAAAAGGTTTCTGAATTGTGTAAAAAACACAATGTTTTATTCATAGCTGATGAGGTGCAAACCGGCATCGCCAGAACCGGTAAATTACTGGCCTGCGACCATGAAAACGTTAGACCGGATATACTCATTCTAGGAAAAGCCTTGGGTGGCGGTGTATTGCCGGTTTCAGCTGTATTGTGCGACAACGAGATCATGAACACATTGAAACCCGGTGAACATGGCAGCACATTTGGAGGCAATCCTCTTGCATGTGCTGTGGCTATCGCTGCCTTAAATGTTGTAAAAGATGAGCATCTTTCTGAAAATGCAGAAGCAATGGGACAATTGTTCAGAGCCAGATTAAAAGCCATTGACTCTCCTTTCATTGAATCAGTTAGGGGTAAAGGATTGTTGAACGCTGCTGTCATAAAACCTTATAAAGATGGTAAAACGGCTTATAACATTTGCCTGAACTTATTGGAAAATGGTTTATTGGCCAAACAAACCCACGATCATATCATACGATTTGCACCTCCTTTGATCATCACTGAAGATCAGGTAAATGCTTGTTGCGACATCATTGAGCACAGCATTCTTCAAGAAACTAAAGCTTAAGCCTAAGCACATTTAATCCGTCTTTTTTGATCATGGATCTCAAACATGATCCTTTACTTACGTTTCGAATAAACTTTTGAGTTGATGAACATTAATTTAGCCAATTCTGTGAATAGGGTATATTTGTAGAAATGACCAACACCAATTCTCATTATAAAATTCTTGACATCAAGACCTACGCTTCAACTGAGACATTGGCCAACAATTCTAAATATTATTGTCAGGTATTTGATAAAATCACCACCTCATACATCTATTGTGAATTGTCATTTATCAATAAGAAATTCGAGATTGAAGATTGGGAAATAGAACTCAATTTAAAATGTTTGAATGAACAAAATGAGGAATTATGTGACCTCGATTGCAAGCAAAAAGTCGATCAGAACAAACACACAGTTTTTATTCGAGAAGGTTGGGGAACCAATTCCCCAGACATGTTTTGGACCATAGGCACCTACCGTTGGGAGGCTTATATCCAAAATGAGTTGGTTGCTACCAGGATTTTTTATGTGGAATCTTGCGGAAAAGCTATGAGTGAATTAAACAACCCTTATTTTGACAATCCAAACATACGTTTATATGAAGGCCCTGACGAGAATTTAGAACTTTATCAAAGGTCTTACAAAAGTCGATTTAATTGCTCAACAACCAGGTACATTTGGATTGAATTAAGTGCTTACACGAAATACTTTAAAGCCGAGCACTGGCCTTGTGAAATCTTCATCAACATCCGAACATCAACTGGTCAGCTTAAGGGAGAACTAAAATCTCTGATCATGATAGAACCTAAAGAGAATTATCTCTATATCAATTCAGGATGGGGTAGCGATACGCTTGGCACCTGGAGTGCAGGTCGTTATCAATTGGATGTTATATTCATGAATACGTTGATTACACGCAGGTATTTTTATGTTGACGATAAGATCAGAAAACCATCATTATATTCTCGATTGAAATATCTCTTATTTGGAAAGCTATAGTGCTTATACCAAATTGAAATGATCTTCAAACTCAGAAAATCATTGGTCAACAAACCGCCTGAGTTACTTGATAAATTAATTGAGAATATGAAAAATCAGTTGAATTATCTGATCAGGAGTATTTGTCCTGCTGCATTGCCTTTTTTCAGATAAGGACCATTTGGTGTTGTGTAGTTCAATTTCCAGAGATACAAACCTTCTTGAACATACTCACCTTTAAAAGTTCCATCCCAACCGGTATTGTTTTGATCGGTCTCAAAAATCAACTCACCCCAGCGGTTATAGATTTGAAACAGGGTAACTGTGATGTTTCTACCCCTTGGCAAGAAGACATTATTTACCAAGTCATTTCCCGGTGAGAATGCATTGGCCATAAACAAATCACAATACTCTGTTTGATAATACAAGAACATGGAATCAGATGCAACTCCGCATGGATTGCTCACTGTAACTTTATACTTACCGGGTTGGAAAGCATAGATCATGCTATCTGTACTGCCAGTGTTCCAATTGTATTTGGATTTTGGATAGGCGGCATTTAACCACAGACCGCCACCTTTACACAAAATCGTATCTCCCAATATGTCAACTTTAGGTGCTGTTGCAAAGAACAAATTAATCGAATCTTTTCCAGGACATTTTCCTACGGTAACTTCTACCGTATACAATCCGGAATTGTATACCGTTATGGAAGGTGTTGTTTCATTTGTACTCCATAGATAAGAATCTCCTACTGTATTAGCACTTAAGTCAAAAGAATTGATGTTACAAATTGCCGAATCCTTCCCTAAGGCAGGCACCGGTGTCTTATAAATATTAAAATATTTGACAGTGGTGTCGGCACAATATTGGTTCTTAACCACATAAGTCAATTTCTGTTTTCCTGTTTTATCAGGAATCAAGGTATTGTTATTGACATTATAATCGACAAACGTACCCGTTCCATCAGCAGGCACCAAATTGACGGGAAGTCCCGATGAACAATAGAAGGAATCCAATCCCGTAAATGTGCTGTTCAAGTCAGGCAAAACAACAATGTCAATAGTGTCGCGACCTTTGCAACCCGAGTTAGCATAGGCAACGTGCATGACTTTGTAACTGCCGGTGTCTCTATAAACATGAGATACACTTTGCTGTATACTTGAATCCTTGTCTCCAAAATACCATTTAAAATAGGTCAATGAATTATCAGGATTATTGAAATCGAATTTGTTGTGCTTGAGGCACTGAAAAGTGTCGTTAATGGAGATATTTCCAACAGGACTTGGAAGTACTGTCAGTGTGAAGAAAATGGTGTCTTTACATGCAGTTGGTTTTGAATAACTCATGCTGTTGAGTTCCAACATCACATTAAAAGTACCACTTTGGGTGTACTTCTTTTTCATTTTAGGAAATGTCGATTCAAGTCCGTCACCAAACCACCAATGATATGTTACACCCATTGGGAAAGGCATTAAAGGGCTAAGTGATGATATTTCGTAATAATTGTCTTCCAGACACTGCGAGTCCTTATATGTGGTTTTGTCTATATATCCGATCTTTTTAGGAAAGATCTTAACGTTCTTTTTAAACAAATTGGGACAACCTGTTAAACTGGTTTGTGGAATGAGGTTGATGTTTTTATATCCACCGCTACCAGTGAAGTGATGAACTACAGGAGAAGAGGTTGAGGTGCCATCACCAAAATCAAACAAATAAGTTAATCCAGGAATTGATGATGCTGAATTATTTGTGAATTTAAAACTGTTGGTCATTTGGCAACTGTCCAAATTTTCTATGGTAAAATCCATAGTGATATTTTTGGTGGTTTCGCTGTTGTAATTAGCACCCGAAGTAACAGTTGTTAAATATTCTGTTGAAGTGTTGTTATTGTCGTGTTCGAAAATAGCAAAATAATAAACTTGTCCCGGTTGTAGTCCTGTTACCTTTACGAAATTGGTACCATTTGCATTGTAAACAACACAAAGAAGTGGGTTTGTGCTAACCGGAGATGCCCCGAAGGCAGGATTTGCTGTGAATTGTTCGCCATCTGTTGGCGTATAAGTGAAGGGAGTTTTACTTGCTATGATCAAACGGGCTGAACCATCCCCATTGGTCCAGTTGAGGTTCATCGCATCACAATTAATGTTATTGAATGTAAGCGTGGTAGCCTGGACCGTGGGCCTAGCTGCATATCCGGAATACACAAATAGGACGACGAAAACCGTAAATATGCTTATTTTTTTCAAAGCGTTTACAAATTTAATAAATAACTTGATAAAATTTTACAATTAAATTAAAAAAAAGTTTTCAAGAAATTATTATTTGTTCATCGTTAAGAAGATTTAATAACTTGTATTTCAGCACAATCTGCGCTGTAGTGACAATATCTTTTTTACAGTATCGGCTGATTCTTTCCAAATCCTTCAATTGCCAGTAGGTATGACCGACCAAACTACCGTCGATATCGTCTTTCGGACTGGGGATGCCGAAACATTTTGCCAAAACATTGAGTGAAGTGTAGTTTTTATAGTCACCGAATTTCCATAACTCCATAGTATCCAAATGTTTAACCTCCCAAGGCCGTTTACCTGACAAATCTAAAACCGAAGGGATTTCTATGCCATTGATGATCATTCTTCTGCAGATGTATGGAAAATCAAATTCTTTTCCATTATGGGCGACCAATGTACTTTCGGGTTTATTGAAATGTTGCTTCAGTAAATCGGCAAACTCAAGCAGTAAAATCCTTTCATCGTGATTACTGATGGCTTTTACTCTTAGTTGAATTTGATCTTCTACGTGATGAAAAATGCCTAAACCTATACAGACGATCTTACCAAATTCTGCATAAATAGAAGCCCTTTCGTAAACCAATGATGCATTGATCTCAGGATTATTGATAGCTCCCGCTTTCTTTGCCCATAATTCCTGCCAATCCTCATCAAGTTCATTGAATGAAGCTTTTTGAGACACTGTTTCAATGTCCAGTATCAATAAATCCTGAAGTTTGACATTTCTTAACATGAATTATGTGATTTACCAATCGCCACCTGAGCCACCACCGCCAAAATCTCCGCCGCCGAATCCACCGAATCCGCCGCCTCCACTATCACCACCACCCCAAGATGAGCCGCCACCGCCCCAATTACTGCCTCCCCAGAAAATAGTACTGCCCGGGCCTATGGTCAAACCTCCGCCGCGGTTATTTCTTCTGGATATCAGGAAAATAATCAGAATTATGACCAGAATTCCCAGTATGGTTTTCCAAGATGATTTTTTCTTAACATCAACCTTGTCGTTGTATTCACCTTTTGCCAAAGCCATAAGGGCATTGGTGGTTTCATTTAAAGCTCTGAAATAATCCCCGCTTTTTAAATTTGGTCTGAGATGTCTTTCCCTTATTTGTTTGGTTGCTAAGTCAGGGATTGCGCCTTCTAAACCATAACCAACAGCGACATATTCTTGCCTGCGACCAGACTCAATGCCCAAACTGATGAGAATAACTATACCATTGTCTTTTTTTTCCTGACCGATTTTCCATTGATGCCCCAATTCTGTTGCATACTGATTGGCATCCATGCCATCCAAATCATCTACAATGACTATAACAATTTGATTGGATGTACTTCTGGCAAACTCTTCTAACTTATCTTCCAGTACTTTTTCCTCCTGCTTATTGATGAAATTAGGCTGAGTTCTTGAAAAATTATTGACCAACCTAGGTGGGTTGGGTTTAGGGGGTATTCCTGCCAATAATGCATTGGTAAGCAACATCAACAACATCCACAATGAGTGATGAAGTTTTAGAGAGTACTTCCTATTAATTCCCAAAGCTGATGTCATTGCTCAATTCGTTTTTATCATCACCTTTAAAAGGGAAGTATTCCATTAATTTCTCTCCAATTTTATGGATGCCTTCTACCAATCCTTTTTGAAATTGTTTATTTTTAAAGTTGGCTACCATAGAGTCTTTTATTTCATCCCAAAATCCATCAGGCACAACATCATTGATGCCTTTATCGCCAATGATGGCCAATTTTTGATCTTTTATTGAGAGGTAAATGAGTACTCCGTTTCTTTCTGCAGTGAGATGCATATTGATTTCTTTGAAAACTGATACTGCTCGCTCAATCACATTGGAATTACAGGTGCTTTCAACGTGCACACGTATCTCTCCAGATGTTTTTAGCTCTGCTTCTTTAATAGCAGCCTGCACCATTTGCCTTTCGGCCTCGTTCAAAAAATCCGATATTTTCACCGAATCTATTTTTTGTTGTCTCTCATGGATTCGATATCTGGTGCAGTTTCGGCTCCGGCTTGTGCACTGAAATATGCTTTTTTGGAGAACCCGAAAATACCAGCCCAAATATTTCTTGGGAATTTCCTGATAGATGTATTGTATTCTTGAGCAGCTTCGTTGAATCTGCCTCTTGAGGTTGAAATTCTGTTTTCCATGCCCTCATATTGAGTTTGAAAATCTCTGAATGCTTGAACAGATTGCAGTTGAGGATAGCTTTCTGAAATGGCCATCAATCTACCCAAAGAGGATCCAAATGCATCCTGAGCTTTTTGAAATTCAGCCAATTTTTCTTCAGTCAGATCATCACCACTTATTTGAATACTGGTGGCTCTGCTTCTGGCTTCTATTACTTCTTTCAATGTACCGCGTTCAAATTCGGCTGAACTTTGTACGATTTGGAACAAGTTTTTAGTTTTGTCCATACGAGCCTGATAATCTTTTTCTACTTGTTTCCAGGCGGCTGTTACACCTTCCTCCTGTTGTACCATGTTGTTGTATGATGAACAACCGTTCATACCCAAAATGGCAATTAGTCCTACTACTACGAGAAGAGCTATGGTTCCTTTTTTCATATACTGATGATTTTTATTTCAAAGATACTTTTAAATTCATTAATCAAATGCTGCTTGACCTGATTAAAATCCAATTTTCGACCGATCTCCTTTTCCATACTACTAACTGCTTTGTCTGATATTCCACAAGGTATGATGTGATTGAAAAGTTCCAAATCGGTGTTCACATTTAAGGCCAAACCATGCATTGAAATATGGCGGCTGCATTTAATTCCTATGGCTGCAACTTTTCTTTCATACATGGTATTCTTACCTATCCAAATTCCAATTCTATCCTCTATTCGTTCGGATTCTATGCCGTAGAATTTCAAGGTATTGATGATACATTGTTC
>DASWYG010000401.1:0-2756 GCA_036405075.1 Bacteroidia bacterium
TTGATATAAAATGCAAGTTTCATTCATCGAAATTTCACCTCTTTTAATAAATAGTAAAACAATAGAATAAATATTCTAATTATTTATGATTTTGAAATACAGTATTATGTAATGCGATTCTTAATTCAAAAGGAGAATAAAATTGTTGAAAAAAATGACAAATTCATGAGCATTTTTTATTGTAAAAAGTCAAAAAAACTTCAAGATATCAACTCCGAGTTTAACAATTTCATAAAAAAAGCCCCGATTTCTCGAGGCTTTTGTGCCCAGGACCGGAGTCGAACCGGTACGGGGGTTAACCCACAGGTGTTTGAGACCAGCGCGTCTACCAATTCCGCCACCTGGGCATTTCCTTTTTTCAAAGGGAGTGCAAAGGTAAAAATTTAAATTAAATTTCCAAATTTTTGTATCGCTATTGTGAAATTTATTCAGCAATCTTACGCCACAACGAACCATTCTTGGTTTTCAATTCACTCAATATCTTTTTCTCAGTCAAAGATGACAGAGTTTTTAATGATTCAACTTCACTCATTTCACTCAATGTCATAAACTCCTGTAGCGTTAAACTCGAATACAATTTAAACAATCCTTCAGCCGACTTATCATAAGTTTGTTTACTGATATCTGATTTTAGTTTTTTCAAAGTCTGTTCAAACTGTTGATACGGTCTGAATCCATAGATGATCTCAGTTTTACCTGTACTGTCTGTAAACATCAAAGTAGGGAAACCTCTAACACCCAATGATCGACTCAATTTCAAATCACTTTCAAATGAAAGTTTACCTTCTGCATCCATATCTGTTTTGAGTTTATCGGCATCCAATCCATTGGCAATTGCAGCAGTCTTGATGTGCTCCCATTTGCAAATGTTCTTTTTTTCTAAAAACACCATTTCTCTAATGGTTCTTAAAAACTTTAATGCCTTTTTTTTATTCTGAATTTGTGCTGCTTTAAATGCAATCGAAGGCGGATAAGAAGAAGACAGGGGATCTTCTAACCATACATCACCATCAATGGGCATTTTATAGTAAGCACTCACTTCATCCCAATGACCCGCAACATCAGAAGGTTTGCTGATTCCGCCGCTGTTGTATGACCAATCAGGTAATAAACCACCCATGTGGTAGTCAATTTGAATTTCATTGCCATATTCCAATTTCAATTTTCGCAATTGAGGTTCTATGCCCCAACATGAAGAACAAATTGGATCAGTGAAATACATGATCTTGATATTTTTTTCAGAAGCTTTTTCAACTTCAGCCATTTCTCCATCAACTACGGGTAACTCGCAAACACCACTGTCTGGGTCGCAAAGCAAAGGATTTTGAGTATTCATTTGATTCATTTTTTTTGATTCATGACATGCCAACATGGTCATACAAAATGCTGCAGCCATAAGTAAAACAAAAGATTTCATGATTTTGTTTGCAAATATCGCATTTATATTCGTTGCAACAAATGTTAAATTTGAATTTAGTTTTTCACAATTAATCTTCGGCTCAAACTGGCCCTGATTTTTGTTGTAATTTCGCCGTGATGAATATTCTTATTTTGGGCAGTGGTGGCAGGGAACATGTCTTTGCTAAAAAAATCAGTTCAAGCCCACTTTGTGACCATTTATACATTGCACCGGGAAATGCAGGAACAGCCAACTGCGGTACCAACCTCGATTTTTCTCCTTTAGATTTTGAGAAGGTTGCAAAAGCTTGCATCGATCATAACATTGACATGCTTATACCTGGAAACGAAGATCCATTGGTAGCAGGTATTACAGACCATATTCATTCATTGGAGCCATTGAAGAACCTTTTGATACTTGGCCCAGGCAAAGCAGGAGCAACACTTGAAGGAAGTAAAGATTTTTCAAAAGCCTTCATGCAGAGACATCAGATTCCAACCGCAGCATATTTTAGTGTCACAGCTCAAAACCTTGAAGAAGGTTATAGATTTCTTGAAACGCTACAAGCACCTTATGTTTTAAAAGCCGATGGATTAGCCGCCGGTAAAGGTGTTCTGATCGAAGCAGATTTAGAAACAGCTAAAGCTTCTTTAAAAGACATGATCAATGGTAAATTCGGTGCGGCAGGCAATACCGTGGTCATTGAAGAGTTTTTACACGGCATCGAAATGAGTTGCTTTGTTTTGACCGATGGTCATACATGGAAATTGCTTCCTGAAGCAAAAGACTATAAAAGAATAGGAGAGGGTGATACCGGTTTAAATACCGGTGGAATGGGTGCTGTATCACCAGTGCCATTTGCAAATGAAAGCTTCATCGAAAAAGTAAAATCAAAAATTGTAGAACCTACAATCAAAGGCCTTAATTCTGATCAAATACCTTATGTCGGTTTTATTTTCATCGGATTAATGAACGTTGATGGTGAACCCAAAGTCATTGAATACAATTGCAGAATGGGAGATCCTGAAACTGAAGTGGTATTGCACCGCGTAGAAAATGATCTGGTTGAATTGTTTGCAGAAACTTGTCGTGGAAACTTGCACGCTCAAACACTTGAAATCAATCCGCAACATGCTGTAACCGTATTCTTGGTGTCCGGTGGATACCCTGAAAGTTTCAGCAAAGGATATGAAATTAAAGGAATTGATGATGTAAAAGGGTCTACAGTTTATCAGGCCGGTACAAAAATCGAAAAAGATAAAACAATCACTAACGGAGGCAGAGTGATAGCAGTAACTTCTACCGGAACCAATATTCAAGAAGCTTTAAAACTGTCTATGGAAGGTGCTGAAACCAT
>DASWYG010000402.1:0-4856 GCA_036405075.1 Bacteroidia bacterium
GCAGTATTATAAAAAGTTTGATCTAACCAAAGAAAAACGTTTTACGTTATCTCAAACAACCGTTGATATAGTCAAGAAAGTTGACGATAGGATGTATTTCAAGGTTTATCTGGAGGGTGAAAACTTATCTTCAAAATTCAAGAGACTGAGAACTGCAACACTTGACATGCTAAGAGAGATCAGGGAGATCAGTGGCAATAAAATTGACTTCGAATTCATTGATGTGTTCAAAGACAAAGACGATAAAGAGAAGGCGGAGATCATCAAGCAATTGAGTTTAAAAGGTGTCATGTATTACAATGACATGGAATTGGAGACCAATCAGCAAAAAAGAAACCTCATTTTACCATCGGCAGAGGTCAGTTATGGCAGCAATAGAGAATATGTGGTGAATTTACTGAATACTGAAATGGGCAAGGCTGAGGAAACTTCTATCAACCAATCCATTGAAGATTTAGAGTACAATCTGACCAATACCATACGCAAATGCATCAATAAGAATCCTAAAAAGATTGCGGTATTGAATGGACATGGTGAGCCGGATGTAGCCAGAATGGATGAATTGTTGGCCTCATTGGATGAAAATTACAACATAGACAGAGTGTTTTTCAATCTATTGGATTTGAATTATCTCAGTCAATTTAAGGATTTAGCTGATAAATACCATAACGATGACACTTTGGGTAAGTACATTGTGTTGAAATCATTGGAGATGTTGAAAAACTTCGATGGTGTTGTCATTGTAAAGCCAACAGAACCTTTGCTGAGTGATGAAGCGTATATTCTCGATCAATTTGTGATGAATGGAGGTAAAACCGTTTGGATGGTGGACCCTATTATGGCAGAACACGACAGTTTGAGAAGAGCAACAAAGGCTGTATTTCCGGATTACAACAATGAGTATTTGAGGAATATTTTATTCAATTTTGGTGTCAGGTTGAATTCAAATTTATTGCAAGATCAAAGGTGCAATGACATTGTACTCAATGACCCCAGCAGACAAAACAAAATGGTTCCATTTGCCTGGGTCTACTACCCTATCCATGTTTTCAATGACAACAAGCATCCAATAGTTAAAAATCTGGAAGCTGTTTGGATGAGGTATACGGGAACATTGAAGCCAATGTCAAGAAAGAACTTAACCGTAACCAATTTATTGTTGAGCAGTGATAAAACAAAGACTCAGGATGCACCTGCATTTGTGGATTTGGGTATAGTGGCCAATAATTTCAATCCAAATTATTTGAAATCATTTAAATCCGGAACGCAAGTTACAGGTGTTCTGTTGGAAGGTGAATTCACTTCATTTTATAAACGTCCTGATAAACAATACAATTTCCCTGTAAAAGAATCAATAGCTAAAAACAGCATGATTGTGATTGCAGATGGAGATATTGGTTTGAACGATGTAAGAAAAAGCACAGGAGAGATTTATCCTTTGGGGTTTGATCGTGAAACCGGTCGCAAATTCGCTAATAAAAAGTTCTTATTGAACTGTTTCGATTATTTGTTTGATGAAAGTGGTTTGATAGAAATCAGAACCAGAGAGATCAATTTGAGGTTGTTGGACAAAGCCAGAATCAACCAACCCAAACAAGAAGGAGAAATGATGAAGGAAAAAACCTATTGGCAATTGATCAATACAGTTCTGCCAGTAAGTGCAGTAATTCTATTTGGCATATTCAATACACTTTACAGAAGGTATAGGTATACCCGTGCTTAATTTTCAATTGGTTTGAACTTTTAATTCAGATCGGAAATCGTCCATTTTTAGGGACATTCTGCTCAATAAAATTTTATGAATTCCTCATTTTAAGTTACGTTTGCACTTTATTTTTCTAAATTTTGAGTACAATAGAAGACAAGAAAGCGATAGCCGACAGGTTGAATCGTATTTCAGAATCGGAAACCATCGCAATGGCGAAATTGGGAAGAGCGTTGAAAGCTGAGGGCAAAGATGTAATCAGTTTGAGTTTTGGTGAGCCAGATTTTTTCACTCCAGATCATATCAAGCAAGCTGCCATAAAAGCCATTAATGACAATTTTACTTTTTATACTCCGGTTGCAGGTATTCCTGATTTAAAAGAAGCCATTCAGCAAAAGTTTGAAAGAGACAATGGATTAAAATATGCATTGGATCAAATTGTGGTGAGTACAGGTGCAAAGAACTCAATTGTTAATGCAGTATTGTCATTGGTAAATCCGGGCGATGAGGTCATCATTCCTCGTCCATTTTGGGTCAGTTACGCCGATATGGTGAATTTGGCAGAAGGTGTTCCGGTATATTTAGACACAACCATTGAAAGTGGTTATAAAATCACGCCTGAACAATTGGAAAATGCAATCAGCAGCAAAACCAAATTGTTTATGTTCAGCAGTCCTAACAATCCAAGTGGAATGATATACTCTCACGATGAGTTACAGGCACTTGCTGAGGTATTTGAAAGACATAAACAAGTGTACATCATCAGTGATGAAATCTACGAACACATTAATTTTGTGGGTAAACACAGCAGTATAGCCACATTCGGCACTTTATACGATCGCACGATAACCGTTAATGGTGTTTCTAAAGCATATTCAATGACCGGCTGGAGAATTGGTTACATTGGTGCTCCTAAAGAAATAGCTTATGCATGCGAAAAACTACAAAGTCAATTTACGAGTGGAACCAATTCAATTGCACAGAAAGCTGCAATAGCTGCTTTGAGTGGCGATATGTCTCCTACAAGAAAAATGTGTGAAGCATTTAATAAACGTAGAGATTTGTGTTACAATTTGCTAAAAGATGTACCAGGTTTAAAATTAAGTTTACCTGAAGGTGCATTTTATTTATTTCCGGATATCAGTTCTTTTTTCGGAAAATCTCACAATGGCCAAACAGTAAACAATTCGCAGGAGTTATGCATGTACCTGTTAAATGAAGTATATGTTGTAACAGTAGCCGGTTCTGCTTTTGGCAACGACAATTGTATTAGAATTTCTTATGCTACCAGCGAAGAAAATTTGATCAAAGCAATGGACAGAATAAAAGAAGGTTTATCGAAATTGAAATAAAATGATAGGGCAATTCAAGGGAAAGCGGGTAATGATTGTTGGTGATGTAATGGTGGATGCCTACATCATTGGCAAAGTAGACAGATTATCTCCTGAAGCTCCGGTTCCTGTTGTTAATATTGAAAGACATGAAAACAGGTTGGGAGGGGCTGCTAATGTTGCATTGAATATAATTGCACTTGAAGCCATTCCCGTTTTGTGTTCTGTGATTGGCAAAGACAAAGAGGGGGATGATTATTTTAACATCATGAACTCTTATGGTTTGTCTACCGATTGCATTATTCGATCTGAAAACAGAAGAACTACAACCAAAACAAGAGTACTTGGCAATCAACATCAATTGTTGAGAATAGACAATGAAGTGACCCATGATTTGGATGAAGTAGAAAATCAGGAATTAATACGAGTATTTAAGGAGCGTATAAAAGAATGTGATGTGGTAATTTTAGAAGATTACAACAAAGGTGTTCTAAATGAACAAAACATTCAGCTATTGATTGATATTGCAAGAAATGCCAGTGTTCCGATTGCTGTAGATCCAAAGAAGAAAAACTTTTTATCGTATAAAAACGTTACATTATTCAAACCCAATTTAAAAGAAATAAAAGAAGGTTTGAATGTGGACATTAATCTAAAAAATAAAGACAATTTAGAGTTGGCGGTAAAAAAATTACATCAAGAGTTAAACAATGATTTAACCATGGTGACTTTGAGCGAAGATGGTGTAATGATCAGTGATCATACAACATTTGAATTCATCCCTGCACATTTCCGAAACATTTCTGATGTAAGTGGAGCCGGAGATACGGTGATCAGTGTGGCATCGTTGTGTTTGGCTTGCGGTTTTGATATGAAAACCCTCGCTGAATTGTCTAATCTGGCTGGAGGTCTTGTTTGTGAAGAAACCGGTGTCGTGCCCATCAATCCCGAAAAACTGGAAAAAGAAGCAGAATTTTTGAAATTGAGAAGCAATTGAGTTTCAAAAGAACCATATCGTTATTTCTATTCAAATACGAAGCAAAGGTACTTCTGACGATTAAAATCTTGTCTCTACTATCATCATTGTCAGTCATTGGCATGATGATTTACAGATATGGATTCAATCATTCATCCGAAAACATTAACCTGATACTATTGATCACCAGGTCATTTTATCTGGTCTTTATGTTGAGTTTTGTCGTTCGATATTTGTTGTCGAAAAACAAAAGGGAATTCATTTCAAGCAATGCTTTAGAAACATTGCTTTTGTTATTGGTTTTATACGATGGATTGAGTTATTTTTTGGTTGGTCACCCATTGTTAGAGAAACTGCTGATTCGTTTAGGTATTGGAAATTATCGCGATGTTTACCATTTTTCTATCTTATTTTTCCTTTTAATTTTTTCGAGTATTGAACTGATTCGTTCCATCAATTCAATTTACACATCAAAATTAAAGCCCACTACCCTATTCATTTATTCATTTGTATTTTTAATTTTAGGTGGAGGGCTTTTATTGACCTTACCGGGATTCAATAAAACGGGCATTCCATTGAATTTTGTTGATGCAGTTTTTACAAGTGCCAGTGCCAGTTGTGTAACGGGATTAACCGTTGTCAACACCTATACTTTTTTCAATATAAAAGGACAAATTGTTATCCTATGTTTGATACAAATGGGAGGAATTGGGATTTTGACATTTGCCTCCTTTTTTGCTTCGTTCATTAAAAAAGGAATTGGTGTAAGACATCAGATTGCCATGAATGAATTGTTAGACTCTGAGAATTTGAGTGGTAGTTTTTTTCTGATCAAAAGAATACT
>DASWYG010000403.1:0-26292 GCA_036405075.1 Bacteroidia bacterium
CCGTTTTGAAAGATTTTTTGATCATAAGAACAATGATCTTGATGGGATATGGAAATCCTATGACCTTAACAATCATTTTAAATACTCAAAAACTGTTGAATTGAAAGATGGTAAAGAAATCAGGGTCTTGGATGAAGCTCAAAATGGTTTGTAAAAGCGAATCATTTTAATTTTTGTTTTTTATTGATTTTAGCGGATTTTTGAGCACCTTAATTTTTATGAGTGATGAGCATGAGTCTTATGGACGTTACATTTTATTGAATTGCACTCTCTTGCCTTTGTCGATGATGATCGTATTAGAGATTTTTAATTTGCCAAAGAATTCTCCAATTCAAATGATATTCTTAATTGCTTCCTATATTCAAAGAGTTTTTATCCAAGATCTTCCGCCACTATTTATAGGAATTGTACTGATTTTGGCAAATGCATTTAACCTGAAACTTACTCTCAACGTATTTAAGCACTCTGTATTTCATGGTTTTTTTGCCAGAGCCTATCTTTCAATAGTGGTTGGACTGCTTGCAATGGTCTCTATTGTTTATTTCGCCATTGTATTCATAGCAGGGTGTCAGTTTGATGTAAAGATTTGAGACATTTTTTTTCGATCATGAGGTTTATTTTGTTTAAATTTAAGATCAAATATGAAATGGGTTCAAGCATTATATTTGCTATAATATTTATTCAATTTCAATGATGTCTTCAAACTCATTTAACATCACCATACACATGGTGTCTAGTTTAGACGGAAAGATTGCGAAACCAGATAACAGTATTAACTGGTTCGAATCTTCAAGTCATTACGAAAACGGAGTAGAAGGTGAGGATGAGTCCGCAGTTCTCAATGCCATCGATTGTTATGTTATGGGTTTTAACACCTATCAATTGGCGCTAGACTTGTCTAAAGAATATGGTTGGGCTTATGGCGACAAACCTACCTTTGTGTTGAGTCATAAGACTCATTCATCTGAATTCTCAAATGTGACTTTTTATTCTGGTGAATTAAAACAATTGA
Organism: Bacteroidia bacterium; assembly: GCA_036405075.1. Classification (GTDB taxonomy): domain Bacteria; phylum Bacteroidota; class Bacteroidia; order NS11-12g; family UBA955; genus JABMMZ01. The sequence continues at coordinate 1,013 of DASWYG010000403.1, forward strand.
TTGATCAATTCCTCAAACCTCAATTTCAAAATGTATGGGTAGTAGGAGGGGCATTTACAGCCAATGAATTCATTGGTCAAAAACTGGTCGATGAAATTCGAATCAGTATATTGCCCATTCTCATGGGTGATGGTTTGCCCTTTTTTGACCTCAAAAATTTTGAACAAGCCTTGATCCTTAATGATGCTAAAGCATATAAAAATGGAATGGTCGAATTGAGCTATAAGATTAGAAAAGACAATTAGCAATTTGTTTTCAATACCTATTCAAACTTCATCAGGTTCAAACTGAAAACAATCACGATCAGCGTTACTCCAACATCTGCAGCAATGGCAAACACCAAACTGCTATGACCCATAAAAGCCAAAACGATGAAGATCAGTTTAACCAGAATGGCACCAATGGTATTCATCTTAATGCGCAACAAAGTAGCCCTGCTTAATCGGATCAAATAGGGGATTAACGATAATCGGTCATTCATCAGAGCAATATTGGCAGTTTCTATGGCCGTGTCGCTTCCTGCTGCACCCATGGCGATGCCCACTGTGCTTTGAGCCAATGCCGGTGCATCATTGATGCCATCACCCACCATGGCCACTTGACCATATTGTTGGATCAATTCTTTTATTTTTTCTGCTTTGTTCTCAGGCAGTAAACCACCATACACCTCTTGAATGCCCACTTGTTTGGCGACAAAATTTGCGGTTTTTTCATTGTCACCTGTCAACATCACAGGAACTATTCCCATGGCTTCTATAGCTTTTAAAGCTTCGGCACTGTCGGGTTTTATTTCATCCATTAATCCCAAAACACCAGCTACTCCGTCTCCGAAACTGATCACCACACTGGTCTTGCCCTCTGCGGACAATTTGGCCACTAGGTGTTCCACTTCATCTGTCACCGGCTGATGTTCTTTGATGTATGACAATTTACCTACATAGATGGTTTCATTTTCACAAATCAGACATTTGGCAGTGGCACCTTTGCCAACAATGGATTTATATTGCTCCACCTTGTGTGGCGTGAAACCCTCTTTGATACTCGCATCAACTATGGCTTGAGCCAAGGGATGTTCAGAGAAAGTTTCTGCACCTGCCGCACAGGCCAATAACTCTTCTTTACCCGAAACATTTAATGGAAAAGTGTCTGATACCAATGGCTTGCCAAAGGTGATGGTTCTGGTTTTATCTAAAGCAATGGCTTTGATATTGGCCAAAGCTTCAATGTATTTACCTCCTTTTACCAGTGCCCCTTTTGATGATGCATTGCCAATGACGGCAAATATTGCCACTGGAGTAGAGATTACCAATGCACACGGACATGCTATCACCAAAAGTGTAATCGCTTGTTTGAGCCAAATTTCGTGATCTAGGTGTAAGAAAACAACAGGAACCAGAAAAATCAACAATGCCAAAGCGATTATGATAGGGGTATAAACTTTCGAGAATTTCTGAATGAATTTTTGTGTTTCGGATTTGTTGGCTTGAGCTTCAAATGTCAGGCGAATGATCTTTGAGAAAGTAGTGTCTATAGATAGTTTAGTGGTTTCTATTTCAATAAACCCATTCATGTTGAGGGTGCCGGCATATACATCATCACCTACATGTTTGTCATTGGGGATGGGCTCTCCGGTGATAGAGGCTTCATCTATATTGGTTTCGCCTGAAATGATCTTTCCATCCATTGGAATGAGTTCACCTGGTTTGATTTGGAGCATGGTTCCAATTGCAATTTGATCAATTGGAGTTGCTGCTGTTTCACCCTTGATATTGGCAGTTTTAGGGGCTTTGCTCACCAATTCATCCAGTGCCGATTTGCTGTTGTCTATGCCAATGTCTTCAAGGCGTTCACCTAAAACATAGAGAACAATGACCACCGCAGCTTCAGGATATTCACCAAGATAGAAAGCACCCAAAACTGCAATAAGCATAAGTAAGCTGATGCTGCTGAATTTTAGTTTAAAAAGAGCTTTGATGCCATTCCTAAGCACTGGATATCCAATACCCAGAATAAACGCACTGAAAAGCAAAGGGGCATAAGGCATTGGCACATGGAATCCGCTCAAAGACAGAATTTCCAAGGTCATCACGAGAACAACTGCTATGAGTAGAAATACGAATTGCCTGTCTTTAAAAGGTAGTTTCATGATTTGTGTTTGACAATGTAAAGGTACTAAATATTCATCAATTGGATGATTATTGTAGAGCCAATTAAAATTACATATCATTCTAAATTGTATATTTGAAATTCTATTTTTGGAAGGCTACTATGGAAAATTTCAAATTGAGGTTTTTGTTAATACTGTTATCGATGTCGTCTAGCTTTCTTGAAGCTCAAGTGCTCGACAGCATCAGGTATAAGTACTTTTATGGTTTACCATTTAAAAGTTCAGCCACTTATCAAGATGTAATTGAAAGTTTAAACAGTCGGAAGGATTCCTTTGTTTTATTGGACAAAGGGAGGGTAAGGAATAGTTATTACGCAAATTATGGTACACTTTTTAAAGATAGTTTTTTGAGAAGTCAAGTTCGAATAGATGTTTGGGCAACCTGCAGTAACGACTCTACTTTCTCATGTTACCTATATTACATCAGACTTGTGCCTGGAACCATTTCTCCCAAAGCAGGAGACAGTACAAAAATGGAATTTAAATTCAGAACAGGATTGTCCAAAAAAGAAAGAAAGAAAATATTCAGAAACATCAATAAGTCTGTTTACTTGAAACGAGAACGTATAAAAAGAGGATGGGGCAAAGAGATGTCAAGGTATAAGAAAAAGGTGTTAAAAATAGGAAACATCGAGTTTACCAATCACTATGATGGGTCGAATATGCTGATATTAACAAATTACAATTAATGATTAAAGGGGTTTAATTGTAGATACTTATGTGTAGATATGCCATGGCTAGATACAAACCACACTACGCCTGCTTCGATTGTCGCAAGACTTTCAAGCGACGGTTGATTGTTGATGTTGACAGAGATAAAGATGAAACACAGGCAGCCAAATGCCCTCAATGTGGAGGATGGATGGCCGATATGGGATTGGATTTCGCTTCTCCTAAAAAAGGAGACATCAAAGAGTGGTCACACATCAAGGATCTATACACTGTAGGCATCACATTTCATGCTTGTGGTTGTTTAGGTCCGGGCTACATACCCAAGGACAAAGAAAGTTTGATGCTTCATTTTCAATCCATACTCAAAGTATATCATGCACAATTGGACTTCTGGCGCAAACGTGTTGAACCCCAAAATGAAAGTGAAGTTCAAAAAGAATCCAATAAACATTGGAATTTTATAGGACAGATACCTTCGGAACTGATGACGAAAAAGGGCGAGATTTCAACCGAAGCAGCCAAAAGTTTTTGGTTTGGAAGGATTAAAGATGTGGAGGAAAAGCTGAATAAAATCAGACATTAAACTTCCTGTGTGCCGATTTTATTCAGTGTACGTCTAAATGAACTTTTTCGCTTTCACCCGGTAATTTTTAACGACTGAATAAGGCCTTGCTTGAATTCAAAATGAAAGTTCAATACAATTGGGCTGCCATCAAAGGTACCCGAAATTTCTGCAGCTAAAATGCCTTTGTTGTCGCTTTCTCTATAATTCAATGGCTTCATAACCGTTTTGTATTTTAGATTGCTGCCGGCTATCCATTTTTGGATTTCAATTCTGCCGGTTTGTGTCTTGCCTTCATCGTGCATGACGCCGGTTTCCGAAAAACAATTGGCATAGGCAATGCTGTCATGTTGGTCTTGAGCTTTTACTAGATCTGCGATCACTTTTGGTAAATTCATAATGTTTGATTGTTAATGTTGGGTACAAAATTGAGGTGTACAATCGTTTCTGACAATAAGGGAAATCTGAATTGCATAGGGATAATTTTTTCCCCTATTGTGCAATTTGGAACATAGGGTTAATTTTGAATAATGACTGTAAGAAAAATTCCTTTGAACCTCAACTGTGGACTAGATTTGATAGGAGAGGTGCTGTATGGCAAATGGAAAATTCGTCTGTTGTGGTTCATTCATCAAGGAAATAAGCGTCCAAGCGAACTGCAACGCAAAATTCCGGATGCATCGCGCAGGGTTTTAAATATGCAATTAAAAGAGCTTGAAGGTCACGAGTTGATCGCAAAAGAAATCTATGCAGTTGTGCCACCAAAAGTGGAATACAGTCTGACAGACTTTGGTAAGACTTTGATCCCTCTTATTTCGGCTTTGGGAACTTGGGGTGATGAAAATGAGGAAAGATTGCGTGAGTTGATAATGAAAGGAGAAGAAATAAAGTAATTAATGAATGGTCTTTAAATTAAACTATAAAAAATGAGCAAAGTTCCGGAGAAGTACAATTCAATCCATAGTAAGACATCGTTTGAGCCAATTTCAAACTCAGATACAACTGTATTGATTTTGGGTTCTATGCCTGGTGACAGATCACTTGAATTGGGTGAGTATTACGGGCATTCCAGAAACAGGTTTTGGAAAGTCATAGCAACGATTGCAAACAATGATTTACCTCTGACTTATGCAGAGAAAAAAGAACTTTTATTTAAAACACGAATTGGTGTTTGGGACATTGTTCACAAAGCAAACAGAAAGGGAAGTTTAGACAGTGCAATAGAAGATGAAGTGCCAAATGATTTGGATGATTTCATAGCCAACCACAAGCATTTAAAAGTCATTGGTTTTAACGGTAAGAAATCTGAATCACTTTACGACAAATATTTTGCCCGAAAATCCTACATAAAATACATCTCCTTGCCCAGCACAAGTCCGGCAAATGCTGGTATAAGCTTCGAAGGAATTTGTGAGAGATGGAGAATGTTATTGAGTGAATTAAAGTGATTGGAGTTATTAATACAGATTGGACAATCTGATATTACAATAGGTCACTTTTATCATGTCATTGCAACTTTTGATTGAATTGGATAAAGTTCAATTGGGGTATTGCTTTGTTTTCTAGTATGTAAGGAGGAATTGACTAATAATTAAATTTATGACGAAGTAGGATTTAGTCTTAACTATAATTTGGATTATTAACGCAGTTGTATTCTTGAATGTTATGGAATGCTTTGTTTTTTATAATCTTTTTTGGTCTTAGTATTTATTTTAAATGACTTTTATCTCTCTATTCCTTAATGATCATTCATTGACTATCTTATCTTTAGTAAAATGATGGATATCTAATTTCAGTACATCAATGTTTGGAAAGAGTATTGAATAAGCCATGATTGATTCATAATCAAATTTTTAGCTGTTGTCTGACAAAGCCATAGAAGATTTTCATTTTTCCTAATTTTTCGTTTGGAAAAATCAATTATTTGCTTACCTTTGCAGCCCAGTTCTTAAAAAACACAAACACCATCGGGGTGTTCCGCCTCAGGCGGACGGTATCGTGTCCCACATTTGCTCAGGCAAAAAGCGGGAAGGTCGTAGGTTCGAAACCAGTATCGTAAAAGACACTCTAAAAAACACCATCGGGGTGTAGCGTAGCCCGGTATCGCGTCCCGCATTGTAAAGCAAATGCGGGAAGATCGTAGGATCAATCCTGCAATGATACTAGCTCTCTACATTCAAGAACAAAACACCATCGGGGTGTAGCGTAGCCCGGTATCGCGTCTGCTTTGGGAGCAGAAGGTCGTAGGTTCGAATCCTGCCACCCCGACAATTGGCAGTTGACAGTAGTGAATTTCATCAACTGTAGCTGCCTTTTTTTTTAATTCAATGGTTCCGTAGCTCAGCTGGATAGAGCAACAGATTTCTAATCTGTGGGTCACAGGTTCGAATCCTGTCGGGATCACCAGTATCAAAGCCTTCACGAATGTGAAGGCTTTTTTTATGCCCTAAAAAAATCATCAAGCGTCAAAAACATCGAAAGATTTTTATATGAATAAAAATACGGCAGAGTGTGTATATAGCTTAGTAATATCGGACCTTAGGCTGATCACAGTGTTCAAGCTCACTACAAGGCAAGCTAATTAGAAGATAGCAGGACAAAGGAATTGATATTGAAGGAGTGAATTAAAATAACAAGTAATCAGTATTTTCTTATTAATTCGGTATTGAAAATTTCCTTTATCCTCAATCAATCCTTATTCCTAATTCCTATTCTCGCAGCATTTATCTCCATTTTTACGTCAAATAATTAAAAGTCTAAGTTCTTTCCTGTTTTTTTCCGTTATTTAAATTTTAATTCTATTTTTATGTCTAAAATTATTTGGTTTTTATTGTGCTTTCTGCCGCTTTTAACCAATGCACAAAATTCTCCCATCAAAGCCATGAACCGTTATGGTGCTGTGGTTAAAGAGGAGTTTGTTTATATTCAAACCGATCGGCCGTTTTATGAACCCAATGAAATGGTCTACCTCAATGTGTTTGTCGTTGACAATCAAACAAAAAAATACAGCAATCAAAGCTCTGGAATTAGCATCGAGGTGTTTGATCCTGCTGGTGTCAAAATAAAATCAGCAAGTTTGGCCTTCTACAATGAGAGGGTCTACTTCGACTTCCTAACAGGCAGTTCAGGTGGGTTTTATAAAATTAAAGTAAAGACTCCTTACACAACCTTTCTCGATAGCAGTGTTTTCTTTGAGAAGGAAATACAGGTTCAAGACATCAAATACACTCAAGTGTTGATGGATCTTGAATTGGACAAAATTGCCTATAACAGGGGAGATGCAGTGGGGGTAAAAGGTTTGGTTAAAAACCGCGATGGATTGTTGATGCGAAATACTGACGTAGATGTTGCCCTTTGGATCAATGGAGTAGAGGATGTTGTAATGCCGGTGAGAACCGATAAAGAAGGGCGATTCAATGCACAATTGAAGATCAAAGACACGGCTGGTATATACATGATGGCACTGTTGGCCAAATTGGATTATGCCGGCATACCTGTGTCAAGATTTAAACATGTGCCATTTAACTCGGGTTTGTTGAATGTGCAATTTTTGCCTGAAGGAGGTTGGATGTTACAAGGTGTAGAATCGCGAGTAGCCTTTCAATGCAAGGATGTATTCGGTAAACCTGCTGATATTAAAGGCGCTATCTACGATACGCAAGGCAATAAAATTCTTGATTTCGAAAGTGCATACAGTGGCATGGGTGTATTCAGTTTTAAGCCTTTGGCAGGGATGGCCTATCATGCACTAATAAAGCGAATTGCAGAAGAAGACCTAAGAGTTGATTTGCCTGAAGTTTTAGTTTCAGGGACTGTGATTAAAGGTATACACATCAGCAAAGAAAGTTTAAACATTAAGTTGGAAAACACAATTGCTAGATCATTGAATGTCGTTTTAAGAAGAGGTGATTCAGTTTTTGCCATGAAAAAGATGGAAATGGCTAAGGTTGCTGAAGTACAATTCAATTTGGCCTCAGTTCCAATGGGCATTCATGAAATTGCTGTTTTTGATGAAGAATGGAACATCAAATGCACACGCAGGGTCTTCTTAAGACCTGATAAGAAGCTGAATATTCAAATGTCTTTTACAGAAAAAGTTTATCCAACCAATCAGGTTGCATCTTGTAAAGTGAAAATAACAGATGAGGAAGGCAAACCGGTTCGAACTAAATTCACTATTTCTGTATACAATGAACAACTTAAACAATATGCTGAAGACAATGGTGAAAATATGCTCAGCGCACTTTATTTGACTTCAGAATTGGAAGGAAAAATTCACCAGCCGGCCTATTATTTCAAAGATTTAGATTCAGCTCATTTGTTTCATCTCGATTTATTGATGATGACTCAAGGATGGAGACGTATTCAATGGCAATATGCCTCAGATTTTCAGAATGAAAAGTATATGAGAGCAAAGTCCTATTATGGAGATCCAAGAGTATTAAGTCTTAATTTTGTTTTGAAAGATAATTTTGGTTTCAACAATGGTTTTGATCCCCAAAAAGCCAAATTGATTTGTTTAAACAACGGTCAGATCATTCCATTGAATCAGCAAGGATTTACTTTGTGGGGCATCAATCACAATCAAGAATTGAGATTCAAATTGATCTATAAAAAACGATTTGTTTATAGGTTTTCACAGAATAGTATTGCAGTTAAATCGTTGGAGCCTTTTCATAATCATGGAATCAGATACAAAGAAGTTGAAGAGATTTTACCAATTGATACCGGAATGGGTTTGGGGGTTAACAACAATCAAAATCGATTAAAATCCAAGCAACCAAAACTATACATTAAAACCGCAGTAGCGGATCAAATAGCCCAAATTAGTACTGTTGATATTGATTTTGGTGTTAACGGAACAAAAGGCAAAAGGAGCGCACAAGATATAAGTGAACGTAAAATTGAATTTGAAAAAGTAACTGTTGTAGAAGATCAAAGTTCTACGATGAAATTAAGTGCTATGTCATGTGTTGTTAGTTCACGAATTGTGGTTTATGACAATGGGATCAATCGGTACGATAAGAATTTTCAAAACTTTATAGTTCATGAGAAAAATGTGTTAGTGGGTCAAAATCTTTATCCTGGTATGATTCAAAGTGCTGTTCAATATCTCAGAGGGAATTTGATCTATTACAACTGCGAACAGAGTACTGATGTTTTAGGCAATTGCAATTTTACGTTCTATTTACCCAATCAGAGTACTTCATGTGTTGCATCGATTGAGGGTTTGACTCAGACAGGAAAAATGGGTATTGCAGAAAGTGCTTTCTCTGTTAAACAACCTGTGACAGTGACTTTTAATGTGCCTGATAAAATGGTGTTGGAAGACAAAATTAAATTGCCATTGATCATCGGTTCTAACCTAAAGTCCAATCTTAATTTACATGTAGATGTCAGTAGAAATTATAAAAACGAATTGACGGAAAAATGTATAGACACTACAATGATTTTAAGTCCGGATCAAGTGGTTTCATTCTGGGTAACCCTTCAAACAAACTCTACCGGTTATCACACAGTCAGTTTGAATATAAATGTCAATGGAAGTAATGAGTTTTTGAGGTATGATGTGTTGGTAGAGCCCAAAGGTAAACCACAAACATTTGTCATGTCGTCCAATCAAATCAACCATCAAAAGTCGTTTGAAATCAACAGTGAGATCATCAGTCAAGAAATACCTGTAAATATAGTCTTTCAAAAATCGATGATGCAATTGTTCAAGGATAATGTAAACAGCATTATTCGTCAACCTTCCGGTTGTTTTGAGCAGGTGAGCGCAAGCAATTACCCTAACATCATGGCTTATCATCTCATCAAGCAAATAGACAATCCATTGTTCCTGAAAAATCAAAAGCAAATGGAAGTTATTCTGCGCAGCGGTTATTCTCAATTGGCGGCTTATGAAACCAAAGATGGTGGATTTGAATGGTATGGCAATACACCTCCACATGAAGGTCTTACAGCGTTTGGTTTGCTTCAATTCCATGAGTTGAAACAAACAGGATTAAGTGTGGACGAAAAACTGGAAAAAAGAACCATGCAATGGTTGCTGTCAAGATTTAAATCAGATGGAAGCATTATGGTCAATGCAGGAAAGTATGGATTTTCTGGAGCAAGCGAACTTGTAACAACAGCTTATGTTACCTATGTTTTAAGCGTTATTTCAGATATGGATTTGAGCAATCAGATCAATTACATCAATCGTCAAAATGCAGATAATTCTAACCATTACATCAATGCTCTTTTGGCAGGCATTTATTTGAATCGAAGCAATTTTGAAAAAGCTAAAACATTGCTGGAAATCAATTTCAGTCAATTGATCAAATCAAAATTTGGAGTCGTAAATGCTTCTCATTCTATCGTGAGGTCAGGTGGTAAATGTTTGATCCTGGAAATTATGGGTTTGACTGCTTATTTTGCATACCAAGCCAACGCATTTCAAGATGAGAGAAAATTGACCATACAGGAATTGTTAAAAAACCAAAATCAATATGGTTTCTTTGGAAATACACAATCAAATGTATGGGCCATGAAAGCCATTGCTGAATGGATCAAGACAGATAGGTCATACTCAGAGAGTGGATTGGATAATTCGCCTCTTTCTTTTGTGCTTCTAATCAATGGGCATGAGCACTTGATAAGTGCAGAAATGATTAAGTATGAAAAATGTTTGCTCACATTGTCAAAAAACGAATTGGTACAAGGTGAAAATACAGTTGAATTGACTTGTAAAGGTTTAAATGAACGCTTTTATTCAGTTACCATCGAATATGAAACGGCTAAATTGCTCAAAGACAATGGCCCATTGAAATTAACCAGTCAATGCGTCAATCAGCAGGTGAAATCTGCAGGTGTAGTGCAGTTCAATTACCAGTTGAGTAATACACAAAACACCGGTTTGCCACAAACAGTCATTGTCATTCCTTTGTCTTCGGGTATAGAAGTATCACCGGATCAATTGCGTGCATTGCGTGATATGAATCAATGTGATTATTATGAGATTAAAAATAGCCAACTCATTCTGTATTATGCAGAATTAGGTCCGGGTGAAGTGCGCAATATTCCCATTACCTTCAAAGTGCTTTGCAATGGAACATTCACTGTTCCAGAACCCAAGGCATACATTTATTATCAATCCGAATTGTGCGCTTTCGGATCAGCTCAAACCATTTATGTAACAGAATGATATGAAAAGATATATAATTGCTTTCTGTTCATTGGTTTTATCAACAGCTTCGCAAGCTCAAAGCATTCCTGTTAATCGTTTGAACCAATTGTTTTGGGGTGATCTCATCGTTGATCAACCCTTGTACATCGGCGACATGCTCATGGAAAGAAACAAATTGGGTAAAAGGCAACTGATTCAAGACAATTTGCTTGGAATTGGAAATTCAGTGCCCAACCGATTTACCAATGCTTATTTATTTACCAATCCCGGATTAATGATCACCCCCAATCAAGGATTGAGAATGTTTGAATTCAACAAGACCGGAAATGGATTGAGTGGATTCGATTTTAGGTACATGATAAAACGAAAAAATTCAATCAGATTGTCTTATGTCAATCAAAATGAATACTCTGACTCTAGAGTAAAAGGCAATCATCTGAATGTATTTGGAGATTTTCAAAAAAGTCTCGGATACAGTGCTAAACCTCTGTTACTTTATTTCTCCTTTTTGACAAATTATAAGGATCAAAGTGTTGGTTATGGTTTAAAAGAAAATGAGTTTTATCAAAGAAGAACCGGTGCAATTAAATCCCCAAGGGACTTATACGTCAATAAAGGTTTACTTGTTTCCAATCACGTTGGTTTAATGAAAAACTTCAGATTCAATAATTCTCGAAAGGATATAATTTTCAATCACCGTAACACTGTTGCACTCAATCATACTTTTCTAAATGGTACCCGCCAATACATTGACAGGCAAATTACAGATATCAGTACATTGCGTTACAACCTATATGAAGGGTTTTCCAAGATCAAACTGGGTGCAGAGTACTTATACCGTTATACCCTCGAAACCGACTCTGCAACTGTATTGACCAATCAAAAATTAAATGATTGGGCTATATTTGGTTCAATTGAACAAAATATCACCAATGCTTCTTCATTTACACTCAGTTTACGAACAGATTACAGTCAAATGAACGGATTGTATGTGCTTCCTAACCTGGAGTACAGTTTGAAAAAGACAAAGTTTGGTTTTACCATTAAAGCTTACAGGTTTGTTAACGACGATATCAGCATCACCGAATACATCCGACCTTATCTCCAGGGTAATCGCAGATTAAGTGTAAGCAGTCAGAACATAATGGAGCAAGGCAATGTGCTTATGAGTACTTTTAATCGATTTATAAGAGGAACTTCGTTGACAGCAAACTTAGCTTTGAGAGATTACAAAGTAAAAAAAGTACTGAGCATGAATGAACAATTCAATACCTTAAGCATGAACAATGTAAGAGATTTGGAGTACTATGCACACATTCAACTAGACTCCCGTTTGTTGAGTCAAAGAAAGGTGGGACTCAATACAGTGAACAGTTACAGATTTCAATCTTTTGCCAATGCTCAAAATGGTTTGAATCTAGCAAAGCATAGTCTTTATAATGAACTGAATTTAAGCTGGGGACAGCGGTATCTGGGTCCTATTTTTGGGGATGCCTCAACCCGTTTGGCAATTTCTCAAACGAGCAGATCAGGTATCGACAATCATTTTCCAAGTCAAACTAAAAATGGAAATGAATGGTTGATCTGTGATGCGAAATTTTCTTATTCCGGTTATCACTTATACAAATTGTTGAATTCTATAAAATCTAAAAAGAACAGCAATTATTACCACGAATCATATTTTTTTAATCGTTTAAGGTTTGAATTCAGTGTTTACGATATTTTGTCAAAACAAGTGAGGGGTAATTTCAATCAAGGCATTCAGGGTTTTTCCGGTGCTTCAATACCCTTGATGAATTACCGCTATGGTGTTTCATTGGTAATGCTTCTGTAGGGAAGTGATTATTTGTTATTGGTTATTGACGATGAGGCATAATCATAAAACACGATTAACATTTGAATTTCCAATGTAGCAATGCGATTTATCGCATTGAAGCTTCAGCGATTCATCGCGTGCGATTTTATAAATTGGTAAGATTGTCAAAGTCAGCAACCAAAGATTAATTTATATTGGTATCAAGAAAATCAAATTTTTGATACTTTTCTTGATGTTAATTTTGCACTGAAATGATCAAATTCACACAATTCAGGGTTGCCAGACCAAGTCATTCTTTGTCTGAAATAAAAAAGTTTTATGTAGAAGGTTTGGGTTTGCCAATGGTAGGTGAATTCAATGGGCACGAAGGCATCAATGGCTTGATGTTGGGCTTGCCGGACACACAGTATCATTTGGAGTTTACTGAGCATGGAGAAGGTCATAGCTATCCTCCACCTAGTGAAGACAACTTATTGGTTTTTTATTACAAAGATCATGACGAACGCGACAAGGTTGCAAGCCGATTGAATGCACTTGGATTCAAAACTGTTGCACCTGCAAATCCCTATTGGTTAACACATGGAATAACCATCGAGGATCCAGACAAATGGAGAGTTGTATTGATGGGAGTGCCTGGATTCAGCTTGTCTTGAAGGCGAAATTTGAAAGATAAAAGTCTAACCAAGGCTGATTTTATGATCTCATTCCATTAACTGTTCCACTCGAAGTGGATACTCTCGTGTACGGGCAAACCATTATTCTTTAAGGGCACGGAAAATTTTATTTGAAGCATAGGTAAGACTAGTAACCAGTAACCAATAACCAATAACAAATATCCGTCCCGGTGAACCCAACCGCAGCATTCTCAATGCTACATACGTCAAATTGTTAAGGAGACTTTTCTCTGATTGTTTTACTTAATTCTTTTCAGCTATGTGTAAATCTGTACTTTTAATTTTTTTGTTTTTTCCTTTGTTTTTGAGAGCCCAATTGACCCCTGTTGACGTGATGAATCGATATGACAGTGTGGTTAAAAATGAAACGGTATACATCCAAACCGACCGACCATTTTATGAACCTGGTGAAAAAGTGTTTGTGTCCATCTATGTTTTGAATGATTTTGATCATTCATTCTCCTCAAAAACTGAATTTGTTAAAGTGAGTTTGGTCCATCCGGATGGCTCTGTTAAAGAAGAACAGTTGATCGAGTTTAATCAAAAAGTCATCATTACTTCATTTGATCTGGGTACTAAAGGTGGAATTTATAAAATTAAGCTACAAACCAATTATGGAAAGAGCTTAAAATCTGATCAGTATATTACACGTGATGTTCAAGTTCAAACTGTACAAAAGTCAGATGTCTTGATTGATCTTGAATTTGATAAACTCAATTGCAATCCGGGAGATACAATAGTAGCTTCAGGGAGAGTCAAAAGATTGAATGGTGAGGTCGTAGCCATGAGACAAATAGAGATAGAATGTTTATTTGACGGTATAATGAATGCGAAATACTCTGTGGTTACCGATGCTTCGGGTAAATTTACCTACACTTTAATCTTGCCTGATTCAATAGAAGCCGATTTTGCCGCTTTGAATTTGAAACTTGATGATGATGGAACAATTGTGGCAAAATTTAAACCCTTACCATTTCGCTCAGGTAATTTTGATCTTGTATTGATGCCGGAAGGAGGTTGGTTGATTGAAGGTATGGAATCAGTATTGGCTTTTATTGGCACCACAGATCTGGATGAGACCGTAAATGTCGAAGGCATAATTGTGGATGAAAAGGGCGATTCTGTCACTTCGTTTAAATCGCTTCACAATGGAATGGGCAAGTGTATGTTCAAACCATTGAAAGGGAAGAAGTACAAAGCATGGGCCCGAAGTGGTAGCAGACAAATATGGGTGGATTTGCCTTTGGCAATTCAAAATGGAGTAAATATTAATGTTTCAAATCTTGAACTAAAGAAACTCAAGGTCATTTTGAATTCTACTACCGAATCTGTTTACCATGTGGTACTCAGAAAAGCCGACAGAGTTATATATACCCATACGACGGTTTCAGGTCTTCATCATGAGATGGTCTTTGATTTGGATAAGACCACCATTGGTATACATGAGGTGGCAGTATTCGATTACAAATGGCAATTGATGTCGATTAGAAGGGTCTTTTTAAGGCCTGATAGGAAGGTCAAAATTAGCTTGAATTTAAAAGACAGCATTTTTAATATGAATGAAGAAGTTGAGATTAAAGTCCATTTAGAGGATGAGATCGGCAATTCTATCAATGGCAGCTTTGTGTTGTCTATATTTGATCGGCAATTTTCAAGATTTGCAGAAGACAACCGTGAAAACATCATGAGTGGATTGTTGCTTTCAAAAGAAATAATAGGTAAACTGGATCAACCTGCATACTATTTCATAGATCTGTCGGCAAATCGATTGATGCATCTGGATCTGGTGATGTTGACCCATGCATGGACCAGAGTGGATTGGTACAAAGATCTTTCAACAGATAGCGTTTACCTAAAGGCCTTGCAATTTCAAAACTACAATAAAGTCATAAAAGGACGAGTACTAAAGAACTTTATGGATAAGAAAATTGGATTTAGTCAATTAAAATTAAAATGTATGACCAATGGGCAGTTCATCAATATAGATTCTCTGGGTTATTTTTATATTTGGGACATTCCCAGGGTTGAATACCTGCCTTTTAAATTGATCTATAAGAATGTGCACATTCAGAGGGTCAACATTCAACCTTGGTTTTCATCCGATCTAAGTGAATTTAAAGCAAAAGGGGTGAAGTATGGGGTGAAGTATTCAAAAAAGGATACCGGTTCTATGGCAATGAGTAATTCGAATAGTGGAATTGGCATACAATTTAAAGTGGAGGACAATAAGGAAGTGATCATATTGGATGATCGCCGACCGATTGTAAGGCCATCTAGAAACACCCAAAATTTAGACTTAAAAAGAACAGGTCTGCGGAGCTATACACAATTTGCCGGTTTATCCTCAGGTGTTACATATACACAGAATGGTATTGCAGGAAGGGGAACCAGGATTGATGGTACTGCGGTATACATTGATGGAATTAGAGTTTCTAATGCTTGCTCTAATAATTACACATACTCATATCGAGACGATTATTTATACAATCGTTTCAACGTGGTAACTTTTCAGGATTACATTTATAGGGGTAAAACATATCGCAGTCAGGGTGATGATTTTTTTCAGAGGAACAGTGTTCACTACAATACATTGCTATACAGTGACGAGGTGACAACAGATGACAATGGAAATGCAACAATAAGTTTTTATACAGGGAATAAGCAAGCATCTTATGATTGTGTCCTGGATGCTGTTTGTGAGAAAGGCAGATTGGGCTCAAGTAATAAAACATTTTCAGTAAGAAAACCTTTTGAGGTTTATTTCAAGACACCTGAAGTGATGTATTCAACAGATAAGATTGAGTTGCCTTTGACGGTAGTCTCTCAAGATAAATACGCTGCTTATGTCGATATAGTAGGGCAAATATTTTTTGAAAATAATCGCAAGAATTCAAGATTGCTTTTGGATTCTGCATTCATCTTAAAGTCTATGGAACAAAGAAAATTCTATATTGAATTAAGCAATCTCGAAGCAGGTATTTATTATGTGAACTTTATTGTTAAACACAATGTAAATGTTGAGTATTTGGACTATAAGATAAGTGTAAAACACAATGGAATGCCTCGAAATGTTTCATTTTCGATGCTAGAAGGAACACAACAAATAGAATTCAGTTCAAGTAACAATATTGATGCTACAACTGTTGATATGAGGTTGGAGCTGACACAAAGTGATGAAGAAATTTTGTTTAATTCAATAAGTGGAATGATCATGGAACCTCATGGCTGTTTCGAGCAAGTGAGTTCATTGAATTATCCCAATTTGCTAATTTATCAACTCATGAAATCCAGACCTAAAACGGTGAAGATGGAAAATGAGCAAGGAATCAGAAATATTTTACAGAGCGGGTATAAAAAATTGATTGCTTATGAGACCAAAGAAGGAGGCTTCGAATGGTATGGACGAACACCTCCAAACGAAGGTTTGACCGCTTACGGCTTGCTACAGTTCTACGAGTTGGAAAAGTTAGGACTTGAAGTCGATAAAGAATTGAATGCAAGAACAATTAAATGGTTGTTGTCAAGATTCAACAAAGATGGGAGCATCAAAATTAACAGTGGAATGTATGGTTTTTCGTCTGCTGATGTTGATGTCACAACAGCCTATGTGACATGGGTCTTAAGTGAAATCTCAGAAGTTGATTTGAACTTACAATTGAAGTATTTGGAAGGGATTAAAAAGGGAAAAATGGATGCCTATATCCAAACACTAATGGCAGCCATCTACTGCAATCGGAATCAAAAGGATAAATCGATACAATTGTTGATGAAAACCCTTGAACACATCAAAATTAAAAATTACAAGAGTTTTGAATCAAGCCATTCGATTGTGCGTTCTTACGGACAATCATTGGATATTGAAGTAATGGGCATGGCAGCTTATTTCGCTTATAAACTGGATACCTTCGAGGTCGGTAGGCGTAAATTGATCGGTGAATTGCTGAAATACATGAACTCAAGGAATGTGTTTGGTAACACACAATCAAATATCTGGGCATTGAAAGCTCTGAATTGTTGGATGATAGAGAATTCAAAGAAAACCAATGAAAGCGATGTGAAGGATTTTAATGTTTCAGTGAAAATCAATGAACACGAACTTTTAATTTCCAATTTTAATTTGAAGAATCGATTCTTGGATATAACCATACCGGTAGCTTATTTCAAGAAAGGTTTAAATAAAATTGATGTAAAAGCCATCGGATTGCAAGGAATGATTTTGAGTGCAGAAATGAACTGGAATGAATTCTTCGTTTCAAAAGAGTCGGATCTTATATTAAGTTGCAAACATTCTGGCGAGAGTTTCAAAAAAGGAAGCATCGCTCAACTCAATTATCAATTGATAAATAATGGGGCATCCGGCCTTCCACAAACCGTCGTGGTCATTCCTCTTGCCGGGGGACTTGAATTCGTTCCTGAGCAATTAAAAATGCTGATCGATAAAAAGTACTGTGATTATTATGAAATTATGGATGGACAATTATTGATTTATTTTGCTGAATTAGGTCCCGGAGAAGTGCGTAATATTCCGGTAAGTTTTAAATCACTGTTTAAGGGTGAATTCACCATCTCTCAAGCGAAAGCCTATTTGTATTATCAACCCGAAGTGACAACATTTCTAGGGAATTCAACGATAAAGATTGAATAGTTGATCTTACTTTTCATAATAATATCGGTCTTAAACGGAGAACATTCAAATAGAGAATAGAAATAGTGTGCCATTCTATTTTCACTTTTCCACTTTTCCCTATCTTTGAATGATATGAAACATTTAATGGTCTTTGTGTTTAGTGTTTTATTGCTGAATGAAATAAACGCACAAAATCGTCCGGTAAAATACACCATACCACCCATTGTCGACTCTTTGACCGAAGAGATGAAAACACAATCCTCATTTGTGTTCTCTTCAAAAGGCAAACAAGGTTACTATGAATTGGAAAATGGAATCGTCGTGCCGGCTCGATTTAATTCGGTGACTAAAATGGAAATAGAAGGCCTAGGCGACAATCTTAAAAAATATGCTCCGGCCTTTTTTAAGATTCAATACGGGAAATACTATGGCATATACAGATATAAAAATGATACCCTTCAAATGCTGCCTTGTAAATATGACAGTGTTTGTTGTAAGTTCATTGAAAATAAAATCTATATGATTGCTTATAAAGGCAACAAGGTAGATTCATTTGACGGGAATGGTAAATCTCAGATGCCGGTTAAAATTAAAAAGTTTGATGGTTTAGTTGAATTTGATTCAAATGTCTTATATGAAGACGTTGAAGGTAGTGGATCAGCTTTGGGAATTGAGGGTTCTAATAACTTTTCTTATAAAAGTCCCCAATTGGTTGGTAATGGAAAGTATGCCATTATTCAGAGTAGAATGAGTCCCAATAAATTCGAAGTGATAAATGCAAAGACCAAAAAAATAATCATAAAAGAGCCTTATAAAGGCATTAAGTTCAATGAGAAACGTGGACTTTTTGTTTGTAGCAATGATTCGGTTGTAAGTTTGATTGATACTTTAGGGAAATTTCCGGGAGAAGTTTTAGAATGGGAAAAATCAAAGTTCATTGTTAGAGAGTCTTTGGTGGATGTTTATGATTTTTATGTTGCAAAAAGTTACAAAGAAAAAAAATATGGCATCATGGACCGCAATTACAATTGGTTGGTTCATCCCATTTATGATGCTTATCAAGTAAGTCCTCATGAACGTTTTGTGGGTTTATACAATGGGGTAAATTGGAAGATTTATGACAATAAAACCAGAAAAATGAATGATTATAACTTTGAATCCTACTATACCAGTTATGAACACCGATATGGACTGGTCAAAATTAGTGGAGAAATGATGTTGTATGACTCAGTGACAAAGACTGCTCAGGTAATCAATGATTGCAAATTCATCCAAACGGTAGATACCTTGGCCATACTCAATAAGGGCAATCAATTTGTAGTTGTTAATCTAAAAAATGCTAAGCAAACCATTGTCGATGCGATTGAATTGAGCTTTTATAACATTGACAAACATACCACTAAACACCGTTATGGATATTCGGAACAATTGATGCTGATTAAAAACGATGGGAAAGTTGGTCTAATCAACAGCAGCAATAAGATCTATATCCCAACAGTATATGATTCAATCTTTCTTGTGAGGAACAATACCATATCAAAGCTGCCATATTTGTTGATGAAACGCGATGGACTCTACTATTACCATTCAATTGAGAGTAACAAAATGGTACAAGACAGCATCAATCAATTGTATTTCAATAGAAATGATTTGAGTGGGGTTTTCAATAATTCCTACAAATTAACGGGAAGGGAATTGGTTTTTCCTTATGTCATCCAACGAAATCAATTGTATCACAGAATTTACGATATAGATAAAAAACCAAGCAATCCCAGGAAATTCGATACAGTTATTTACCGACATGACAATTATTGGATCACCCGTAGTAAGGAAGGGTACTGTATATGGAAACTCACTTCTAATGAATTTGAAAAAGGATTTGATTCAATTGCATTGATCAAAAACTATGACATGAATTTTCATTTTATGTTCAAAAATAAAAGGTGTTTTGCGGTAGATAGAGTGAGTGCTCAAATAGCGCCCACTTCAATATTTGAAACTTTTGAGCCCAGATTGATTCTATTAACGCATGAGCCTGTTTTCCATAACAAGAAAATGGTTTTGTCGAAATACGAAGAAAAGCTCTACCTGTTCATTCTTATGAATAAAAGTAAATTGGGTGTCTTGTTCCCAAATGGAGAATTTACGGAGATCATTTACGATGATGTTTGCCAGGTGAAGAACAACAAATTGGTTTGGGCCAAAATAAATGGTAAGTGGGGGCTTTTTAGATATTGATCTATGTGCATCAATTTACTTCAATGTTCCTATACATTAAGGCATCATTTTTTATTGTTTTGTTTTCACTGATTCTTGTCCATGTGCGGTGCAGCCACAGTTGCTGAGGATTGTAAATGCTAGAGTAAACAAATAGTTCTTTTTGTTTGCTAGAATACACCAAGGTTAGGGGATTGACAATCTTATAATTTTCATTATCAGTTTTTGCATGAATTGAATGGATGATGTCAATTTGCTCAATGGTTCGGTATTCTACTTCATTTTTCTTGGATATTGATTCATCTATTGCTGCATTTAAAAGTTTATCGGACAGTTGAAGAAACAAACTTTCATTGTTGTATAAATCTATTGAAACGATTTCTCCATTGATGGCAACAGCTATTCCATTGCTGCCTTTAAAATCCAATCCTTTGCTGATGAGTTCTGCTCTGATCTTTTCTCTCACTTGCTTAAGAGCACCATAATTTAAACTCAACTCTAAACTGCTACTTGCAATACTGCCATTAATGTCATGATAGGTTTTGGTATAATACCTCAAGCCATTGCTCATGTTGTTCTGAATGTCGGTCACTGATTTCCATACCTCGTTTTGATCATTGTTCACAGAATTGGCAGTTCTTAGTTCTGAAGAACCCAATAGATTTTCACTGGTTTCAAATATTTCGGATTTTTCATCACCTCTTTGTTGCCAACGTCCTTTTTCTACACAATAGCTTTCAATTACATTGTTGAAGCTCCCAGGACCAATGATGTAGTCATTTTGAATGGTGCGGTCTTGCTTGCCGCCTCTCACAATTTCACCTGAGTTGATGTATATGGTTTCATTTGAAAGGTTATCGATGCTCAGTTTGCTAACATTGCTGGTTTCTCGAATGATTGCTTTTTTAGCTTTTAAAGCATCTTTTAAACAACAAAAATTTTCATGATTCAACATGGTTTTGGACTTCAAAATGAATATCTGAAGATTTTCATATTGAAAACTCTTGTAAATACTCAGTTCTTCTATGAATTTGCCTTTGATGATGTCTGAAGCTTTCAACAGTGAATATGATTGTTTCGCACTGGATTTTTTCAGATTAAGTTCTTTTTTTAAAGTCCAATTTTCACTTTGGATCTTAAACGTGTAGGCAGTTCCCAATGCCAATACCAGCAATGTGAGAACTATGAATGCATTTTTATTCATTTGTTAGTTCTTAATTGCGGTATATACCTTTAGACAAGAAAAGGTAAAAGTGAAAAGTTGAAACCAGTATCCTTAACCCTTTAATCTTTCAACTATTCACTTTTCACTTCAACTGGAATGTAGAAGCAAGTTCCATAAGCGCCACTACATTTTTAATCTGTAGTTTGCTGAATATCCGGTTTTTGTAAGTGCTGACAGTACTCATGGCCAGACGCGATTTTTCACTGATATGAGTAGTAGAGCAGCCTTGTGTCAGATAATGAACGATCTCAAGCTCCTTATTGCTTAACAGGTCAAATGGATTCTTTTCCACCTTTTTCATGTTCAAACGCTCCAATTGCTCAAGATATGCGTCTTGACTCATATAATATTGACCACAGGCGACTCTTTGAATTGCAGCTTTGAATGTTTCGTTGTCGCAATCCTTATGGATGAATCCTTTTGCACCTGACTCAATGACACGATCTGAATAAGTTGTTTCATTCGCGTTCGATAAAATGAATACGTTAGAGCCATGTTGCAACTTAACCAGATCAGGTATAATAGATAGGCAGTTGAGGTTGTTGAAGATCAAATCCAATATCACTAAATTGGGCTTGTGATATGAAATTTGTTTGTAGAGTTCTCCTAAGGTTTTTATTTCCAGTATCTCGGGTTCCTTAAATGTTTGATTACATAATACTTTGATTCCGAATCTTGTGATGCTGTGGTCCACAGCAATCATGATTTTTAGTCCTTCCATCTTTGTCAGTTCCTTTCATTTGAATTTTAGTGTTTTCTTTTTTCATTTGATTGATCGATTTTGAGGCTACTGTTTTGATCTAAATAGTACATCCTCTTTGTTTAAATTTTGCGAGATTTTTTGGATCGGCCGGTACACTGTTTTCTTGAACTTCTCCTTAATGATCTGAGCCGGCTTTTCATGTTAGTTTTAATTGTTTGTGCAAAGTAAAAGAATTTTTAAATTAAAATAAAATTTCTAATTCAATTGTTTAATAATTTAATAATGAGTGTTTTATCTGACTAAGTATTAAATCGCAGAAATTGTTCTACAAACCATTTCAGCCTATTTCTACAACGTTTTTGAGAATTCTTCTAAAGATGCGGTTCTCCAAATGTGTCAACTTTGTAATTGTCTTTTTAAATGAACCCAAAATGAAGATTTTGAAGATTTAAAAAGACCTTTTTTATGCAAATTATACACAATACACATACACATGAAATTCTCAAATTTTCTAAGAAGGAACATTTTATTTTCCTTTATCGCCGTATTTAGCGTCACAAAAACGCAAGCTCAAATGATTTATTCCACTTTTAACTCTCCTGCAAGTGGTAATCAGTACACTTCTTCTATTGGTGGTTTATGCATAGGTTGCCAAGTAGGCAATCCTGCTAATGCTGCTTCTATGTCTATGACCGATTCTACACATTTGTATATGACTGTGGGACTAAACAACAAAGTTAAAATCAAAGTTAAATTGACCGATACTGCTAATGCCAATGCTGGATTTATTATTGGTAGCAATACAGGTTTACTCAATGCATCTTTGTTAAATGGTGTGATCATCAGGACCTACTTCAACACTAACCTTCAGGAAACATTTGCAGGTGGAAGTTTGTTGAATCTTAGCTTATTGAGTGGTAGCAAGCAATGCATCACTGCCAATGCCAGCATGAAGTTCAATTATATTGAATTGGAATTGAACAATACATTGTCATTGCTTTGGGATGTCAATGTTTATTATGGATTTGGTATGCGTTTAGTCGCGTTGCCGGTACACTTCAGCAATGAAAAGCTCAATACCAATAATGGCGTTTTTACATTCAACTGGCAATCCAATTCAGATCAGGAAATTGCTACTTATACTTTGTTGCACTCTAAAGATGGCGTAACATTTACATCGGTAGCAAGTACTTCTGCTGTCAATGGTGTTGACATGTATGAGCAATACCAGTTAAGTGCTGCTTTGGAGCAAAATGGTATGCATTTCTTTAAAATCATTGCCTTAGGCAAAGACGGATTGAGCAGTCACTCAAAAACCCTGACTTTTAATGGACAGTATGCCACATCCAATATCAATGTTTATCCAAACCCATCGAATGGCCGCATCAATTTTTCTGGGTTGAATGTGTCTTCAGTGATATCGATAACCGATTTCAATGGCAGGATCATCCACACAAACACTATTGAGCCAAACACTGGAATGGATGTCAGTAATTTTGAACCCGGTCTATACCATATACGTATAGAGGGTGAAGACGGATCATGTTCAAGTATAACTTTTAAAAAGATAAACTGATGTAGGTAGATTCATACTATACAAGCCAAAGGCCAAGCATTAGCTTGGCCTTTTTTATTATAAATTTTTCAGGATGATTTTTACATCTGCTCCTCAAAATTCAATATATAGGAAGGATGATTGAGCTCGGTAGGTGGATAGTATTCATAATGCGTAAATCGGAAGCCAAGTTTCTTTAACAAATTGCATGAAACCTGATTCTGTGGATTGTGACCGGCAAATATGCTCTTAATGTTCAACGTGTTGAAACTGTGCTGTATCATTTCCGAACAAGCTTCGAAGCCCAAGCCGTGGCCCCAGAATTCCGGACAAATATGAACACCCAATTCGAAAATACCATCAAACAGTTTGTAGGGCTTTAATCCACAAGCACCAACAAATTCTCCTGTGTCTTTTGAGAAAAATGGCCAGTATTGTACACCAAATTTTTTCTCATTCTCCATCTCCAACTCCAATCGCTCTTTGATCTTTCCGTTTTTTAATGGTCCATTGGATAATATAAACTGGGTGACTTCTCTGTTGCCCCATAACTTCTCTGCTAAATGTAAATCACTTTGTTGCCAACTCCTAAATTTGAGTCTGTCTGTTTCTAAAAAAAATACGTCTTTCATGATTTGTGTAACATTGTAATAATAAACAAAATTCAAACCACAGTTAGATGCAATTCATTGTATTTTTGCATGTTGTGTAAATAATACCAAAGATTTTTACAGGCATCATTGCATCTTTTTGTTTCTTAGTCATTTGGATTATTGTAACTCGTGTTTTTAAATTCACTTACATTTCATTTTTAAGCTAAATTTAAGGATTTGTTAAAATTTAACTCTTAATTATTGGTTAAATAAACGTCAAGTATTTGCTTGTTTTTGTTGAACTTAGAAGTTTTATTGGCTTCAAAATCAAGCAATAAAAAACAAAAGTTAATCAAATGATTAAAAATGTTGTTTAATTCATTTTTTCGTTTTTATTTTGCAGCATTCAATTTTATCATGGCAAGCAAAAAAAATCTTGAGGTCAATATTTCTACTGAAGAAAAAATCAGAGAAGCTGCTAGAAAGGTTTTTACCACAAAAGGGTATGCAGCCACTCGTACACGTGATATTGCAGATGAAGCTGGAATCAATCTCGCATTACTCAATTACTATTTTCGAAGCAAAGACAAATTGTTTGAAGTGGTAATGCTGGAAAAGATTAAAGTCCTCTTTGGGACCGTTGTACCGGTCATCAACAACAGTGAACTTAGTATAGAAGACAAGATCAAAGGAATAGTTGATATATACATCGACATGTTGCTCGAAAATCCTGACCTGCCAATTTTTGTACTCTCCGAATTAAGAGGTAAAAGTGATCGCTTTCTTCAAGAAATGCGCATCGATTTGGTACTAAGAGAATCACATCTGGTTCAACAAATTAAAAAACGATTCCCCGATAGAAATCCCGTTCAATACATCATGTCCATACTGGGTATGACGATTTTTCCTTTCCTCATGAAACCCATTTTTATCAATGTGGGCGTTGTGAATGAAACCCAGTATAAAATGTTGATGCTTGAAAGAAAACGACTTATCCCTCAGTGGATCAAAGCCATACTGAAAGAATAAATTTTTTTTGCCCTATAATTAAACAAATGATTAAATCAAATGCGTAAGTCTATGTTAACCCTGATTAAACGACTGATATTCAGTCCTTATTGGCTGTTCGTGCTGCCCCTTCATGCAGGTGCTCAGTCTATCAATCTCCAACAATGTTTGGATGCTGCTAAAATCAATCATCCATTGGTTGCACAGCTTGATCTTCTTAAACAATCCGAATCATTTAATCTCTCAAACGCATCCACGCAGTATTTACCTCAAATGGGAATATTCGGACAAGC
>DASWYG010000404.1:0-5048 GCA_036405075.1 Bacteroidia bacterium
CAAAAAGATTACTGTTACAAGATAATAACTAATCTCACCATACTAAGAATGCCCGGATTTATCCGGGCATTTTTTTTGTCCAAAACACAATGTCCCAACAATTTCTTTAAGCGGTCTTAGAGTGTGCTCTAATCGAAACAAGAAATGCCTAGTCGGTTGGTAATCCCAATTACAAGTACTTAATTACAGAAGAGAACCAATCATAAAATCAATTAGAATGTTAAGCTTGTAATAGAGGCTTTCTTTCACAAAGCCCATGCGCAGATTGGTCATCGGAAGTCCGAAATCACCAAGAGCCAAGATAGCGGGCGTTCTTATGGAAAATCTTAAGACAACAACTGATATGCAATGAAACTCATCAAATAGGCAAAACCGGTCATATAGAGCAGTTGAACCATTGGCCACTTTAATGTGCCGGTTTCTTTATATGTTACAGCCAAAGTACTGAAACATTGCATGGCAAAAGCATAGAAAATTAGCAATGAAACAATGGTAGCAACAGAAAATACCAAACTGCCATCAGCTCTTTTTTGTTTACCAATGGTATTGCTCAAACTGCCTACATCATCAGCGTCTTTTACACTGTATATGGTAGCAATTGTGCCATTGAAGACTTCTCTTGCAGCAAAACTTGTAATTAATGCTATACCAATCTTCCAATCATACCCCAATGGTTCAATGACAGGTTCTATGATTTTGCCTAAATGTCCGGCATAACTGGCTTCTAGCTTTTCACTGTTGATCAATTCTGTTTTTATACTGTCTGGCAATGCGGCATACTTATTCTCAATTTTACTGAAACTGTCTCCAGGCCCATAACTTGCAAGAAACCAAAGGACAATACTTACCACAACGATGATTTTACCGGCGTTGAACAGGAAATCGCTCGCCTTTGATTTAACCGTAATTAAAATGTTTTTAAGTCTGGGTTTTCTGTAGTCGGGTAATTCGAGAACAAAAAAGCTCCTTTGTTTTTGTTTCAAAATCAATTTAAACATGAAAGCAAATAACAAAGCGGCAACAAACCCCAATAAGTACATGCCCAATAAAATCAATCCCCTGGTATCTAACCAACTCGATTGACCTTTTTCGGTGACCAGTAAGCCTAATAATAAAGTATAAACAGGTAATCGCGCCGAACAACTCATCAAAGGTGTTACCAAAATGGTGATGATGCGATCTTTTTTGTTTTCTATGTTTCTGGTAGCCATAATGGAAGGGATGGCACAAGCCATACCTCCAATGAGAGGTACCACAGATTTTCCGTTTAATCCAAATTTGCGCATCAGACGATCGGTGATGAAGCTGACCCTGGTCATATACCCACTGTCTTCTAAAACGGCGATAACGGCGAAAAGAATGATGATTTGAGGCAAGAACACAATTACTCCGCCAATACCCGGAATGATGCCTTCGGTAATCATAGAGGTAATTGCACTTTCGGGCAAAAGGTTTTTAACAGTTTCAGATCCGAATTCAAAAATGGCTTCTATCCATGCAGTGGGGTAATCGGACAATTTAAAGATGAACTGAAAAAAAACGAATAATGTGAAATAGAACGCGATGAATCCATATACAGGATGAAGCAATATCCTATCAATTTTTTCAGTCAGTATTTTTTTAGGATATTGTTCTTTCTTAACACATGCTTCTACGATTAAATCAATTTTTTTGTATCTGCTGATGGTTTCCTCGCTGATGTCTTTTTTGTTTTTCTCGTTTTCCAGAGCATCATGAGATTTAACCGCTTTGATGTGTGCTATCAAATAGGATTTGTAATCCTTATAAGGATTGCTGTTCTGACTGATTTTGCTTGGATCAAAAAAATTGGTTTGGAATGCTGCATTCGTTTTTTCGATGCCTTTCATTAAAACATCAATGCCAATTTCTTTTCTGGCATTGATCTGACAAACCAATACACCTAGTTTTTCTGATAAAGCGGCAACGTCAATTTCAATCCCTTTTTTTCTGGCTATATCACTCATGTTGAGTGCCAGTATACAAGGATAACCCAAATCGGCTACCTGTGTATACAACAATAGATTTCTGGCCAAATTGCCTGAATCTGCAACAAAAAGTATAAGATCAATAGGGTCTTGATTATTGACCAGAAACTCAATACTGATGATTTCATCTTCACCTTTTGGGTGAATGCTGTATGTGCCGGGTAAATCTGTAATTGAATAAGACTGACCGTTGTAATTGAACCTTCCGGTTTTTTTTTCAATGGTTGTACCAGGTAAATTGCTGATCTTTTGATTCAGTCCGGTCAGCACATTGAACAATGTACTTTTACCCGAATTTGGATTACCAACCAGTACGATATGTTTCAACTCAGCACTCAAATCGGCAATACTTGTATCAATTTAGCTTCTTCCTTTCTCAAACCAAGTATATAGCCGTTGATGTCATAGGCAATTGGGTCGCCCAAAGGTGCAACATAAAGCAACTTAATTTCATTGCCCTCAAAACAACCCATCTCTATAAGTTTGTTTTGAAGCTCGTTGTAATCAACATTTTTGATTTTTGCGCTTTCCCCTTTTTTTAACTCGGTTGCATTCATGTTTCGGGTCGCAATTTAGAATATTTCTAAATAATAATAATCAATATTTTTCTTATTTTTTGATGATATTGGACAGAATAATTCAATTGATTATTAGCGAAATAAAAGGTAAATTCGCAGTCCGAAAATGGATACCAATAGAATTACCGTGGCCTATGGAGACGGAATAGGGCCCGAAATCATGTCTGCAACGCTCGAAATCCTTGATCATGCCGGAGCGAATCTAGAATACGATGTCATTGAAATTGGCGAAAAAGTTTACTTGTCAGGAAACACTGCAGGTATTTCTGATGAAAATTGGCACATACTAGAAAAAAATAAAATTTTTCTGAAAGCTCCCATCACCACTCCTCAAGGTGGTGGATACCAGAGTTTAAATGTTGCAATTCGCAAAACCTTAGGCCTGTTTGCCAATGTAAGACCATGCATGAGTTATTCTCCATTTGTTAAAACCAATTTCCCTAATATGGACTTGGTGATTGTCAGAGAAAATGAAGAAGATCTTTATGCCGGAATCGAACATCAGCAAACAGATGAAGTCATTCAATGTCTAAAATTGGTTTCTGTATCAGGTACCGAAAAAATAATTCGTTATGCATTTGAATATGCTGTTGCCAATAATAGAAAGCATGTCACTTGCATGAGTAAAGACAACATCATGAAAATGACAGATGGGATGTTTCATAAGACTTTTGATAGAATTGCCCTTGAATATCCTGACATTAAAACCGATCATTACATCATTGATATTGGCGCAGCTAAACTCGCCAGTGATCCTGAACGATTTGATGTCATTGTGACATTGAACCTTTATGGTGATATCATTTCTGATATAGCTGCAGATGTTGCAGGTTCAGTTGGCTTGGGTGGTAGTAGCAATGTGGGAGAAAATTTTGCCATGTTCGAAGCCATTCACGGTTCAGCACCTGACATTGCAGGTAAAGACATTGCAAATCCAAGTGGATTGCTCAATGGTGCCTGCATGATGCTCGTTCAGATTGGTAAAGCATCAATTGCTGAAAAGATTCAAAATGCTTTGCTTAAAACCTTAGAAGATGGTATTCATACCGGCGATATATACAGAGAAGGTCAAAGTAAACAAAAAGTGGGTACCAAAGCATTTACCCAAGCGGTTATAGAAAGATTGGGCATGAAACCAGTTGATTTTAAAGCGGTTGAACTCAATCATGATGCAAAACCCATTCACATCAATTTAAGTAAAAAGTCGGAAACGATTAAAAAACTAATTGGTGTTGATGTTTTTCTAGACTGGGATCAAGACAACAAAAATCCAAATGTATTGGGTGAATTGTTCAAAGACATACTGAGCGATGATATGCAACTTGATATGATTTCTAATAGGGGAGTAGTGGTGTATCCAAATGGACATCCTTCAACCTTTTGCACCAATCATTGGAGATGCAGATTCACCAGTAAAAATGGAGTTGAAATACCATTTTCGTCTATATTGACCCTCCAGGAAAAAATTGACAAAGAACACATCAATGTCATTAAAACCGAAAACCTTTACCTGTTTAACAATAAACCTGCTTATTCAATAGGGCAAGGAGAAAAATGAACCTTCGGCCTCTACAATTGGCGTTTGAACAACATGCCGATGCAGAAAGAGCCTTGGCAATGGCAGCATACATGAAACACAATTTCACGTATTATGGCATTAAGTCCCCTGTAAGAAAAACAATCACTTCTGATTTTTTCAAATCTTTCAAAGACCTTGAAATGAAAGAAATTGAAAAAACCGTCAAAGAAATGTGGGCAAAAAAAGAGAGAGAATGGCACTATGCGGCCATGGACCTCTTGGTTTTGAACAAGAAAAAATGGGATGAAAAATCGATTCAGCTTTTTGAATACCTCCTCTTAAAAAATGCTTGGTGGGATTCAGTTGATTTGATCGCAGCCCACATGGTAGGCTCTTATTTTAAAAAGTATCCTGAAAACAGATCTTCCATTCTGGAAAAATGGATAAATTCTGAAAATATGTGGCTGCAAAGAGTTTGCCTCATATATCAATTGGGATATAAGAAGGAAACTGATGCTGAATATTTGAGAGAGGCCATATTACAACTCAATCATTCGAAGCAATTCTTCATTCAAAAGGCAATTGGTTGGGCTTTGAGACAATATGCCAAAGTAAACCCTGAATTTGTGCTCAGATTCGTGGAGGTCAACGAATTAAAACCTTTAAGCAAAAGGGAAGCTATTAAAAATATTATGGTTAATCCATAAAAATATATAGATTTGTGAAATTGAAAATCGAAGAAGAAATCAAGCAATCGAAGTTCAACAGCGCCAGAGAAAAGGCACTGATTAATCTGATGTTTACATCAAATGCAGTAGAAGATGCATTCAGAAAAGCACTCAAAATTTATGACATCAGTTTACCCCAATACAATGTATTGAGGATATTGCGCGGAAGGAAAGACGGATATGCAACTTGTGGCGATCTTAAACAAGTCATGTTGGA
>DASWYG010000405.1:0-28905 GCA_036405075.1 Bacteroidia bacterium
CCATTCTGGGGATCACTTCTTGTAGTTCCAAAAATGAAAAAAAAGATGCCAAGGACAACAAAAATGCACCTGTGGCCATCGATGTTTCTATAGCAAAGCTTGAGAAACACAGCAACCCTGTTGAAGCCAATGGTTCTGTTCTCGCCTTTGAATATGTTGAACTCAAACCGGAGGTGGCAGGAAGGATTACTCAACTCAACATCAAAGAAGGTATGCCGGTTTCAGAAGGCACACTGCTGGTGAAACTCAATGATGAAGATTTACAAGCGCAACTCAGAAAGTACAGATCTCAATTGGATCTTGCTGTAAAAAATGAAAAGCGCTTAAAATCATTGCTATCTGTTAATGGACTTAATCAAGCCGATTATGATCAGGCCCTGGTTCAGGTCAATAACCTCAATGCCGATATAGATTATACATTGGCCATGATTGCAAAGACAGAAATTAGAGCTCCATTTTCAGGGACAGTAGGTCTTCGAAATGTCAGCAAAGGCGCTTATGTCACCCAACAAAATATCATCGCAACCATACAACAAACCAATGCCCTAAAAGTGGATTTTGTTTTACCAGAGATCTATGCATCTGCAGTAAAGCAAGGTTTAAAAGTAAAGGTCATCAATGATAAAGGTATCAGTTTCAATGCAACTGTTATTGGAATCGAACCTCAAGTGAATACCTCCACCAGAAACCTGAAAATTAGAGCCATTCTGGAATCAGGTGCTTCAGTGAGTCCCGGATCATTTGTGAGGGTAGTGTTCAATGAAGGTGAAGAACGCGAACGCATCCTCATCAATACCAACAGCATCATCCCTGAAACAAGATTCAAAAAAGTGGTGCTGATCAAAAATGGGGTCGCAGAATTTGTTAAAGTTGAAACTGGATTTAGAAGTGAAAGTAAAGTTGAAATCATCTCAGGTTTGACTGCAGGCGACACCTTTGCCATTAATGGTATATTGTTCTTGAAGCCCGGATCACCCATCAAAATTAAATCAGTGAAATAATCGGCCATGAACATAGCAGAATTAAGTTTAAAACGGCCGGTCTTCGCCATTGTTTGCAGCATAGTCATCATCGTATTCGGAGCAGTTTCTTTCAGTTTTTTAAGTCTGCGCGAATATCCGGCAATCGATCCGCCAAATATTACTGTTAGAACCAATTACACGGGTGCAAATTCTGATATCATTGAAAGTCAAATTACCGAACCGCTTGAAAAAGCAGTCAATGGTATTCAGGGCATCAGAACCATTACATCATCCAGTAATCAAGGTAACAGTGTCATCACAGTAGAATTCAACCTCGATGTTGACCTTGAAACTGCTGCCAATGACGTTAGAGACAAAGTTGCACAAGCACAAAGACAATTACCCGCAGATATTGACGCTCCTTCAGTAGTATCCAAAGCAGATGCAAGCGGAGACGTCATCATCATCCTCGCCGTTCAAAGTAGAGATAAAAGTGTACTCGAATTAAGTGACTTTGCAGAAAATGTATTGCAAGAGAAATTTCAAACCATTCAGGATGTCAGTGGTGTAAATGTATTTGGACTGAGAAGATACGCCATGCGTCTCGACTACAGACCCGATAGAATGAGTGCCTATGGCGTTACTGTTGCCGATGTGAAAGCCGCACTCGATAAAGAGAATGTGGAATTACCCGGCGGTAAAATTTATGGTAACAATACAGAGTTATCGGTTAAAACTCTGGGAAGATTGACTTCTGAAAATGATTTCAGACAATTGATATTGAAAGAAGATGCCAATGGCATAGTTCGTTTAGGTGATATTGCAGATGTGCGTTTGGGCAGTGAAGCAGAAGAAGTCGGTTTCAGACTCAATGGCGTCAGCACTGTTGCTTGTGGAATTGCACCTCAACCAGGAGCCAACTACGTCAACATATCAGATGAATTTTATAAGCGACTTGAAGAAGTTAAAAAACAAAAGGGTTTTGAGGATATTGAGTTTACAGTGGTTTTGGATAACACTAAAAATGTTAAACGCGCATTGTTGGAAGTGGAGGAAACACTTGTCGTTGCACTCATTTTGGTAGTATTAGTGGTCTTCTTCTTTTTTAGAAATTGGAGCATTGCTTTCCGTCCATTGATTGATATTCCGGTTTCATTAATTGGAGCCTTCTTTATCATGTACATGGCTGGCTTCAGTATCAATGTATTGACACTTTTGGCCATTGTACTTGCAACAGGTTTAGTGGTTGATGATGGTATAGTTGTTACTGAAAATATTTTTAGAAAACTTGAATCCGGCATGAACATCAAAGATGCCGCACGAGAAGGATCAAAGGAAATCATATTTGCCGTTATCAGTACATCCATCACATTGGCGGTGGTTTTCTTGCCCATCATATTCATACAAGGATTCGTAGGCTCACTATTCCGTGAATTCGGAATTGTAATAGCAGGAGCGGTTCTTATTTCAGCTTTCGTATCACTTACCTTAACTCCGGTTCTCAATGTCTTGTTGAATCGCAAAAACAGCAAACCTTCCTGGTTCTATGTTAAAACAGAACCTTTCTTTGAAGGACTTGAAAACGGGTACAAAAACTTGCTCAGTCGCTTCATGAAAAACAAATGGGTGGCTTGGCCAATCCTGGGTTTGTGTTTGATTTCCATCGTTGTATTGTTCATGAACCTTCAATCTGAATTAGCACCGATGGAAGACAAAGGTCAGTTCAGATTCAATGCCACTGCAGCAGAAGGAACTTCTTTCGACTACATGGACAATTTCACTCAGCAGTTAGGCGATTATTTCTATGACAGTATTCCTGAAAGACAATTTGTATTTGCATCAACCAACAATACTTTCTCTAACGGATCAGTTAACAATGCCTTTGGTAGGGTAGTGATATCAGACCCACAAGACAGAAGCAGGACTCAGGAAGAAATTGTTAATGCAACTCAGTCCAAATTGAGTAATTTCAATGACAGTAGGGTATTCCTGGTTCAGGAGCAAACCATCAGTGTCGGTTTTGGAGCCAGAGGTTCATTGCCAGTTCAATATGTTTTGCAAACACAAAACTTTGATAAACTGAAAGAAGTATTGCCTAAGTTTTTGGCAGAAGCGCGCAAAGACAAAACCTTTCAGGTAGTAGACGCCAATCTGAAATTCAACAAACCTGAATTGGAAATAAGCATAGACCGTATCAAAGCAAAAGATCTTGGTCTGAGTGTTCAAGACGTTGCTCAAACCCTTCAATCAGCCTTAAGTGGTGGTCGTTTAGGCTATTTCTTAATGAATGGCAGACAATATCAGATCATCGGTCAAATGACACGTAATGACAGAGACCAACCATCCGATTTGAGTTTGTTTTACATAAAAAACAATAGAGGTGAATTGATACAACTCAGCAATGTGGTTAAGATGGAAGAGAACAGCAGCCCACCGCAATTGTACCATTACAATCGATTTAAATCGGCCACAATATCAGCATCATTGGCTCCGGGTAAAACCATAGGCGATGGGGTAAAAGCCATGCAGAATATAGGTTCTAAATTGTTAGATGAAAGTTTTCAAACTTCGCTTTCTGGTCCATCTCGTGATTTTGCAGAAAGTGCTTCAAATACTTCATTTGCCTTTTTGTTGGCCTTGGTATTGATCTATTTGGTTTTATCAGCACAGTTTGAAAGTTTCATCGATCCACTCACCATTATGATCACAGTACCATTGGCACTCACCGGTGCTTTGGTGTCACTTTGGTTAACCGGAAATACCATCAATATTTTCTCTCAAATTGGTATGATCATGCTGGTTGGATTGGTAACCAAAAATGGTATCCTCATAGTTGAATTTGCCAACAACAAACGAGAAGAAGGTTTACCTAAACTACAAGCCATCATTGAAGCATCCGTACAACGTATGCGTCCAATCTTAATGACCTCATTGGCAACAGCCTTGGGAGCATTGCCTATAGCACTTTCTTTGGGTGCAGCAGCAACCAGTCGTATCCCATTAGGGGTTGTCATTGTTGGAGGTATCATGTTTTCATTACTCTTAACATTGTTCATTATCCCGGCCATTTACATGTTCCTTTCACGCAACAAGAAATACTCAAAAAATGAAAATTAAATTTCTTATCACATTTTTATTTTTAAGCATTGCAATTGTTTCAAAGTCTCAAAGTGATTTGTCTTTGCAATCGGCTATACAAAATGCTTTGTCGTCAAACCTCGACCTTAAACTGGCACAAAGCGACGCTGTTATCGCGCATAACAACAATCATATAGGAAACGCAGGCATGTTGCCTACTGTTACCTTCAATGCCTCAGCAACTCCTTCTCTCACAAACATCAATCAGAAATTTACCAACGGTACTTCTATTGAAAAATCAGGGGTATTCAGCAACTCAGTAAATGCAAATATCATTGCAACCTACACTTTGTATGATGGCAGTAGAATGTTTGCTGCGCGCAACCGATTGGAATTTCAGGACGAAGCAGCTAAAAATACTTTTAATTCCAGAGTTCAAACCATTGTCAGCAGTGTTATTTCAACCTATGCCAATATCGTCAGACAACAAGAATATTTAAAGGTACTACTTCAATTGCAAACTTTAAGTGATCAAAGATTGACCTTAGTTAAACAAAGAAAAGAAGCCGGTTTGGCCAATAATACTGATTTGTATCTGGCTCAGTTGGATGTTGAATCCAGAAATCAGGCAGTGAACTCTCAACATGCAATCATTAAAAATGCATTCACTGATCTGAATGTATTAATGAATGCGCCTGCTTCTACAACCTACACACTCAGTTCGTTTGAACCAACTACCTTGTCCTTGCAAAAAGCTAGCTTAGACTCTTCAATAATCAAAAATCCGGATGTTTCATTGGCGCAAAATCAACTCGATATTGCTTATCAGACTCAAAGAGAAATTGCCGCAGCATCTTCACCACTTTTGAGATTGAATGGTGCATACAACTACAACATTTCCCAAAGTCAGGCCGGTTTCTCGCTTTACAATCAAAGTACAGGTCCTCAAGTCGGATTGACCTTGGCAATCCCATTGTTTACAGGAAATGTCAATTCAGTGAACACTAAAAACGCAAGGGTCAATATAGAAGCAGCTACTGTTAGAAAAGAAAGAACCATACAACAGTTGAATGCAGCCCTGGAACAAGCTTGGGTCAATTATCAAAATGCACTTATGCAGATCAATTCAGATACTTCTGCGGTGAGAATAGCCAAAGAGTACATGGATTTGATGCAACAAAGGTTCAATTTAGGACAAAATACCATCATTGAGTTGAAGGAAGCGCAAAGAACATTTGAAGAAACCAATTACAGATTAATCAGTAATAAGTACATTGCAAAATTAGCCGAAACTCAGTTAATGTTGTTGACCGGAATGTTGGTTAAAAATTGATCTAATCAATATCCACTAAAGTCACCCCATCACCACCCAGTTGCTCGGATTCGTGCTGAAATCCTTTCACGAATTTGGTTGATTTAAGATGCTCCAGAATGAGTTTGCGTAAAATGCCATGGCCACGACCATGAACAATTTTAAGAGAAAACATCCCAAGTAAATGTGCATCGTTCAGCCAATCTTCCAATTGTTTAATGGCCTCTTCACCACGCACACCTCTTAAGTCGAGTTCAGCTTTGAAATTGCTTTGTTTCTCAAATAATCCAATATTGAAAGTGGCCGTTTTGGGGATGTGTTTTTTGTCTGCTACACTGCTGTATAATTCACTCAAGGGCATCCACATAGTGACTTGTCCAAAAAGCACTTGAGCCATATCCTTTTTAATCTTCAAAATCTCACCACTGACCTTATGATCGGTATGTTTAACAATGCTTCCAATTTTTAAAGGACCCTTCACTGCCGGTGTAGGATTTGGTTTAATGGCAATTGGTTTCTCAGAAGGCTTAACTTCTTCTTTAAACGTTTCCAGCTCCTGTCTTATGGTTTTGGTCTTTGTTTTATCTGCTTTTGATTGTTGAATGACTTTAATCGTCTGCTCAATTTTTTGATTGGCTTTGTTCAATAAATCGCTGGCCTTGGTCTTGGCTTCATTCAATATCACTTGTTTGTTTTCAGCCAATGAACCTTTCAATGTTTCATATTCAGTTATGAGTTTTTCCAATATTTTTTCGCGCTCTTCAATGCGCTTTTTCATATCAGACAGTTCGTTTTTATGTTTCTCATTCTCGGCCAGTAATTCATCTAGGTCAATGTGTTGTTTCCACTTGTTGATTTTTCTGACACGGTCTATAATGCTCGGTGATATACCAACCTTTGAAGCAACTTCCAAAGCAAATGAGCTGCCCGGTTTGTCGAGTTCCAGAACAAACAAAGGTTCAAGTTTTTGTAAGTCATACAACATCCTTCCGTTTTGAACACCTTCAGTATTCCCGGCCCAAGCCTTTAAATTGCCAAAGTGAGTAGTTACCACCCCTGTGGCACCTGATTCTAAAAGCAATTCTAAAATAGACTGTGCAATACTGCTGCCAATTGAAGGATCGGTGCCATTGCCCAATTCGTCGATCAAAAATAGAGTGTCTTGATTGGCATGTTCCATGAAAA
Organism: Bacteroidia bacterium; assembly: GCA_036405075.1. GTDB lineage: Bacteria > Bacteroidota > Bacteroidia > NS11-12g > UBA955 > JABMMZ01. The sequence continues at coordinate 6,538 of DASWYG010000405.1, forward strand.
ATTTCATGTTCACCAAGTGACTGCTGTATGAGCTGAGGTTGTTTTCAAGTGATTGGTTGTCACCAATGTCTATGAAGATCTGTTTGTAAACAGAAATGCTGCTATCCGCATCAGCAGGTATTGGTAACCCACACTGATACATGTACTGTAGTAGACCAATTGTCTTCAAAGCAATACTCTTACCTCCTGCATTGGGACCGGAAACAATCAACATCCTTGAATCTTTTTTTAATTTAAAATTCAATGGCACAGGTTGTTTGTTGTCTTTGGTCAAATACAAATAGAGTAGGGGATGCCTGGCATTGATCAATTGAGATTGATTGTGATGATGAACAGATAAGGGTTCATTGGCCCTGATTTTACTTGAGAATACAGCTTTGGCCTTAACAGCATCCAATTGCATGCAAAAATTGAGGTGTTGCACAACTGGATGTTTGTATGGTGCCAATTGAGCGGTTACCAATCGCAGTATGTGTTCAATTTCCTTTTTTCTTTCTAGAAACAGCTCTCTAAGCGCATTGTTTTCATCAAAGCACTCTATGGGTTCAATGTACAAATATTTTCCGCTCTGACTGTCGTCATGAACAAATCCCGGTATCTTTTTTTTGAATTCAGCAATGATAGGAATTACCAATCGCTCATTTCTAATCGTGATTTCAGTATCACCTGCCCATCCATTCTTTTTGGCCAACTCAAATTTAGATTGAAGTACTTTTCTTACCTCTTTCTCTTTTTTATCAATGGATTTGCTGATTCGCCACAACTCCGGACTAGCATCAGGTCTCATTTTACCTTCCTTATCAAGTATGGCTTCAGGTATTTTGATGACCGGATTCAGATCAATTAATTCAGCTTGCATTTGCATCAAACCGGGAACCAAGTCAGCTTGTTGGCGAATGATGTCAATGTTGTTCTTGAGTGATTTAAGCGCCAGAAATATTTCCTGCAATTCATCCTCATACAACAACATGCCTTCTTTGTCAGTACTTACCATTAAGTCGGCAATGCGTGACGGATCTTCCGGAAACAAAGGATATAATCCCATAGAAAGCAAAGTGCCCATCTCTTGAATGTGTTTAATGGACAGTTTGATTTTGCCAATATCGGTTCTGAATGGTAAATTTTCTATCAAATGCTTACCGGCATCGGTAGCACATTCGTTTTTGATCAACTGCTTCACTTTGTCGAAGCCAAGTTTCTCTTCTATGTTTACTGGGTAATTTGTTGGTTTCAATTTTTTCTTCCTCTCATTGTCCTTCCGAGTTATTGGCCACCATTTCACTTAAACGGTCAATCACACGTTCATAAATGTTTTCGGCTACCTCCGGATGTTCAGCATAATAATCATGACTCTTGTCAAAGATGCTGTCGTTGGTGTGGTATTTTTTCATGATGAAAGTTAAGTCAGCCGCTTTATCTCTTGGCAAAGTTTTTTGATTGATGTAAACCGCTGCATCAGCAATTCTGATGTCAACGATCATGTCCACCATTTGGTCTTCACTGATTACCCAATCCGGTTTGTCGTTGATGCGCATCTCTTTCTTTTTGCATCCACAAACCAGTAAAATCAATACCGTGAAAATGACCTTTCCTTTCATTACTTTTGCAAATATAATGGTTGCTGAAAATATATCGGTTTTAAAACAAGAAATTGGCCGGAATGTGAGCTTGGTTATTGTATCAAAGTATAGAACCATAGATGAAATCAATGCAGCTTATGCTACTGGTCATAGAGTTTTTGCCGAAAATCGTGTACAGGCCTTGTTAGAAAGAAAGGAAGCGTTGCCGGCTGATATACAATGGCATTTGATCGGACATCTTCAAACCAATAAGGTAAAGCAAGTGGTGCCATTTGTTGCGATGATTCAAAGTGTTGATTCTGTAAAACTATTGAATGAAATCAATGAACAGGCAGCCAAAGTCAATAGAGTCATCGATTGCTTGTTACAGGTTCACATAGCGATGGAAGAAACCAAATTTGGTTTTTCATTGGATGAACTTCAGACTTTCGTAAAAGCCAATCCAACTGAAAATTTTACTCACATTAATTTTAGAGGGTTGATGGGTATGGCTACCAATACAGATGACCAGCTGCAAATTGAAAAAGAATTCAAATCACTTTCAAGATTGTTCCAGGATGTAAAACCTTTTTTTGGTCCTGACTTCAATGTCTTGTCCATGGGTATGAGCAGTGACTATAAATTGGCCATTACATGCGGTTCCAATATGGTAAGGGTCGGAAGCGCTGTTTTCGGGTAAAAATCGATTCAGCGATTTTTAGCTATATGTTAGTGGGTATCAGTTATCGGTACCCTACAAAACAACCGAGTTTTGTCTTTCAATTGTATGTTTAATCACCGATTACTTTTCACCAATAACCAGTAACTAATAACCAATAACCAATAACAGGTTACTCATACCTCAACGCCTCAATAGGGTCGAGTTTAGAAGCTTTTGAGGCAGGATAGTAGCCGGCGACAATGCCAACCACGAAGCATACGATTAATGCTAAAATGATCCAGGCCCATGGAATTATAAAGCCGGAGTCCATCAACATGGAAACTATATTTCCCAAGAACAATCCTAAAACGATACCGGCCAAACCACCAATTTGACAAATTACTGCGGCTTCAGTTAGAAATTGATTTCTAATAACAGTAGGAGTAGCACCCAGTGCTTTTCTGGTGCCTATTTCCCTTGTTCTTTCAGTAACACTTACAAGCATAATATTCATCAAACCGATTGCAGCACCTATTAAAGTGATCACGGCAACAAAGGTGGCAAAGATCTTAACAGAACTCAAATTGTCTTTTAGTTTTTCAGAAATGGAAGCACTTTTTGTAACACTGAAATTAGGTTCAGCACCAATTTTGATTTTTCTGATTGCGCGCATGAGACCTTCAGCTTCGGTAACTGCAAGATCCAATTGTTTGATATTACTTACAGCGACAGAGATGGTAAACGAATTATCAGAAGTTAAGTATTGACCTTTGGCTTCGGTATTGGTAATAAATGCCATACGGTCTTCACCTCCCATACCCATGCTGCTGCCTTTGCTTTTTAATATACCAATGATGGTGTATTGAGAATTGCCCATATTGAGCACTTTTCCGGTTGCATCTTCTTTGTCAAATAAAAGCAAAGCGATGTCTCTGCCTACTATGATGTTTTTACTTCCGCTGTTGGCTTCATTGGCTGTAAAATTTCTGCCATACGAGAGTTCCGTGCCGCTCACTTGGAGATAGTTTTCATCAATAGAAAGTACACGAATATTTGGATTGGTTTTTTTACTGCCGCTTCTCAATACTGAACTAAAATTGATATTGGCGCACAATGAGATAACAGATGGGATGTTGTATTCGCGTTTAAATTGATTGGCTTCGGGATAGGTGATCGCAATATACTCTATTCTTTTTTCGCCAGGACCACCACCAATTCTGATTTTACCATCGCGATTGCGTATGTTAAAAGTATTACTTCCCATTTTTTGAAAGGATTTGGATAAACCGTTTTCAAAACCATCAACAGCCGTTAACATTCCAACCAGAGCAGCAATACCTATGGCAATGATCAAACAGGTAATAACTGTTCGAAGCATATTGTCTCTAACAGAGTCGAGAGCAATTCGTACGTTTTGAAATGTATTCAATGGGTTTAACTTGTTGCGCAAATTAAAGTGAAAGAAAATGCTTGTTCTAAACATCTTCTACTAATAGGTGTAAAATGCGGATGAATGGACAAGATTAATCTCTTGTAACCGGTCTTTTTTAGAGAAAAAACTAAGATTTTTTTTTTTTTGGTGCAAACATGACAAACTTTCTTAAATTTGCATTCCTTAAAAGAACAGCACAGATGGATCCTCTTTTACATGACGTACTGGAATTATTAAAGTTCATTATTCCTTCATTGGTAGTACTCGCGGTATGCTATGTTATCATCAACAAGGTTATGGAGGACCACCAGAGCAGGTTGCAACTCGAAATCAGAAAGCAAAATGCCAGTTTGTTGACTCCCTTGAAACTGCAAGCTTATGAAAGAATGATCTTGTTTCTTGAAAGAATCAGTCCTCAAATGTTGATCAATAACTACAACGATGGTACCAATACTGCCAGAGGTTTGAAGCACTTGATGGAATCTTCAGTTAATCAGGAATTCATGCACAATCTTTCTCAACAAATTTATATCAGCAATCAAGCTTGGAACATCATCAAAGTTGTGAAAGAAGAAGTCATTCAACTGATCCATGAAACCTATGAACAAATGGATATGGAATCCAGCGGTGTTGATTTATCTAAAGCCATCATCGACAGAATGATTGCTGATAATAATATTCCTACTATGAAGGCTATCGATTTCCTGAAAGCGGAGATCAACTTGTATTTCTAAGCCTGTACAGCCCCCGATTGAGGCTCATCAATCATTGGTTCAAATAAGCTCTTTCATTATTTTGGAAAACAAAACGATTAAAAACGACAGTGGTATTGTTATCAATCAATCATACAATGATGGCAATACAGCAGCTCCAGGTAAATTTCCTTTTACCAGGGGTATAAGAGAAGATATGTACCGTGGCAGATTGTGGACCATGAGACAATATGCCGGTTTCTCCACTGCCGAAGAATCCAATAAAAGGTATCATTATCTGTTGAGTCAAGGTACAATGGGCTTATCTGTAGCTTTTGATTTGCCTACTCAAATTGGTTACGATTCTGATCATGAATTTGCTGAAGGTGAAGTAGGTAAAGTGGGTGTTGCCATCGACTCACTCAAAGATTTTGAAACCTTATTTGAAGGCATAAAACTCGAAGACATTACCACAAGTATGACCATCAATGCGACAGCATCCACATTGTTGGCCATGTACATTGCTCTGGCAAAAAAACAAGGCGCCGATTTAAGTAAGATTTCCGGTACCATTCAAAATGATATTCTCAAGGAATATGCTGCAAGGGGAACATACATCTATCCTCCTAAAGCCAGTATGAGAATCATTACCGATATATTTGAGTATTGCAGTAAAGAAGTTCCTAAATGGAACACAATTTCAATATCCGGTTATCACATCAGAGAAGCCGGTAGCACTGCGGCTCAGGAACTGGCATTTACTTTGGCTAATGGAAAAGAATATGTAAAAGCCGCTTTAGAAAAAGGACTTGATATCAATGTTTTTGCTAAACGTTTATCTTTCTTTTTCAATGCACACAATGATATTTTTGAAGAAGTTGCCAAGTTCAGAGCAGCCAGAAGAATGTGGGCTAAGATTACCGAATCACTGGGAGCTACAGATCCTCAAGCTCAAATGTTAAGGTTCCATACTCAGACAGGAGGTTCTACTTTAACTGCGCAACAACCGGAAAACAATATCATAAGAGTAACCTTACAAGCATTGTCTGCTGTAATGGGTGGCACTCAAAGTTTACATACAAATGGATTTGATGAAGCATTGAGTTTGCCAACAGAAAATGCTGCAAAAATTGCCTTGAGAACGCAACAGATAATAGGTTACGAAAGTGGAGTAACTCATACAGTTGATCCATTGGGAGGAAGTTATTATGTAGAAGCACTCACTGATGAAATGGAAAGATTGGCATTGCAATACATGGCGACCATCGATGCAATGGGAGGAAGTGTAGAAGCCATAGAGCAAGGTTACATGCAAAATGAAATTGCAAAGAGTGCTTATATCTATCAGAAAGCAATTGAAAACAATGAAAAAATCATAGTTGGTGTTAATAAGTTCATTCAAAAAGAAGCAGATTCACAACCTGTTTTTAAGATTGATGATAGCATCAGAAAAATACAAATCAATAAACTTGAAAAATTAAAATCAGAAAGAAATTCACAATTAGTTGACCAACATTTGCTTGAGTTATCAAAAGCTGCAAATAGCAATGATAATCTTATGCCACATATCATTGCATGTGTGGAAGCCTATGCTACACTTGGTGAAATCGCTGATGTATTAAGAAAAGTTTTTGGTGAATACAAAGGTTAATTTCAAATAAAATTTTTTATTTTTTTTCAGCTTCAACATGAATTTAATGTTAATAAATTCATGTAGGCTTAATCGTAAAACAACGGGATAAAAACAGCGCTTTTTTAGTAAAAAAAAATTAAGAAGCAACACAAAAAAATTTTTTTAATAACTTTTTTTAAACGTAATTTCAGAATTGAATTTAAAAGTATACACCTTTAAATAAAATATTGAAAATCAAAGCATTATAATGAGCATGAGTGGACAACAATTTAACGCAGAATCTGTTTGGGCGAATTGCCTAAAGATTATCAAAGACAATCTTAACCCGCAAAGTTTTAAAACTTGGTTCGAACCAATCCGATCTGTAAAATTAGAAAACAAAGTGCTCACCATTCAGGTACCTAGTCAGTTTTTTTATGAATGGCTTGAAGAGCATTATGTAACATTGTTACAGAAAACATTGAAACAAGTTCTTGGTGTGGGAGCAAAACTTGAATACAACATCATTGTTGAAAACAGTACGCCAACCAATGGCCCTTACACCATTAACGTACCAACCGGTAGCAGTAAGAAACCTGTTACCAATGAAGTGAATTTACCTTTAAATGTTACCAATAACATTAAGAATCCATTCATTATTCCAGGATTAAGAAAAATTCCAATCGATTCACAACTCAATCCAAAGTATACTTTCGATAATTTCATCGAAGGTGAATGCAATAGATTAGCAAGAGGTGCCGGTTGGGCAGTTGCTCACAATCCCGGTGGTACAGCATACAATCCATTAATGGTGTTTGGTGGAGTAGGTTTAGGTAAAACACATTTGGTTCACGCCATTGGAAACCTCATCAAACAAGTCAATAAAAACAAAACAGTGATATATGTTTCTGCTGAAAGATTCGTTAATCAATACGTTGAATCAGTAAAAGCAAACAATCAAAATGATTTTGTAAATTTTTATCAAAGTTTAGATGTACTGATCGTTGATGATATTCATCAACTGTCTCAGAAAACAAGAACTCAGGAAATATTCTTTACCATCTTCAATCAATTGCACCAATCCGGCAAGCAAATCATTCTTACAAGTGATAAGGCGCCTAAAGACATAAAAGATGTAGATGAAAGATTATTGTCCAGATTCAAATGGGGATTGTCGGCAGATTTAACAGTGCCTGATTTTGAAACCAGAATAGCCATACTTGAAAACAAAGCTTATGAAAGTGGTTTGTCTTTGCACAGAGAAGTTGTAGAATACATTGCTCACAATGTAGACAACAACATCAGAGAAATTGAAGGTGCGTTGATCTCATTATTGGCACAAAGTTCATTGAATAGAAAAGAAATTGATTTGGATCTTGCTAAGCAAATGATGAAGAACTTCGTCAAAAATGCGACAAGAGAAATCAGTATCGATTATATACAAAAATTGGTTTGCGACTTCTACAATGTTTCGGTTGATTCAGTGAAATCAAAAACAAGAAAAAGAGAAATCGTACAAGCTCGTCAGATTGCCATGTACTTTGCAAAAGATCTTACCAAAGCATCACTGAAAAATATTGGTACTCACTTTGGTAATCGAGATCACAGTACAGTGATTCACGCTTGTCAAACGGTCAATGACCTTATCGATACCGATAAAAAATTCAGACACGATGTTGAAGAACTCAACAAAAGAATTCGCATCAATACTTATTGAGGATTTGTCATAAATTATTTGAAACGCAGAACATTTGTTCTGCGTTTTTTTTTCTCTTTTTGTTTTCAACCACAATCAAATCAATTTTCAATTGCAGAATTTTAAGATTATTTGTCTGCTGATCTCGTTCAAATTTCAAAATAATTTTGATGCATTTGGAATCATATTCTCAAAAAGAGAACTTAGAAAAATTGATTCAAAATTCATGTCAAATGAAACAATTCTTAATTTTCAAAACTTTAGAAAATTTAGTGTTGATCAAAATGTAAACAAAACAATTTATTGAGGGTAATTTCTCAATTCGAGAACAAAATGGAAACAAGTTTATAAACCTTATTTCCTGAAGCCTTGTGAAAGCTCAGAAAAACAAAGATAAATTAAGGACAATAAATCTTAAAAAAATTTGTTTAATTCATAATTATCCTTCAACTTTGTAAATCGTACGTACTAAAATCAACCGATGAAAAGAAACTTACTATCTCTTAGAATCTTCACCGCGGCAATCTTGTTAACAGGATTGGGCAAAATGAATGCACAGCAAGATCCCTACATGACACACTATGCATTCAACAGATCACTCTTCAACCCGGCGGTTGCAGGAGCAAACGGTCAATTTTGTGCTTCAGTTTTGTCGCATTACCAATATTTGGGATATGAAGACAGAACCCCTGAATTCTATCCGGATCCTAATAATCCATCAAATGTTCCTAAAGCTGAAAAGAATGTAGGTCCAAAAACAAATGCCTTTGCATTCACAGCGCCTATTACAAAATATGGTGGTTTAGGAATTGCTTTTATGTCAGATAAATTGGGTTATGAAGAAAGTACAAACATCAAAGTTTCTGCAGCAGGCAGATACCCAATGTTGAGCGGCGCAAGTTTATCAGTTGGTTTTGAAGTCAATTTCTTGCAAAAAGGTTTAGATGGTACCAAATTGAAACCACTCGCTCCACTTGATCCTAAAATTCCGAGTTCAAGTGTAAAAGACATGCATCCGGTATTCGGTGCAGGAGTGTATTATTTAGACCCTATGGCCAATGCGGTAAGCACAAGAGATTTTTGGGCAGGTATTTCAGTATTAGGATTAAATAGTCCTGAGTTCGTATACAATACTGGTGTTGGCCCGGATGTAGTATTCTCTACACCAACCAAACACATCTATGTTTCAGGTGGTATCACCATGCTGAATTTCATGAACAATCCTGACCTGGAGTTTTTACCATCAGTGATGTTCAAAATGAACAAAGGCGTATTCCAAACAGACTTAACAGCTTTGGCCAAATACCAAGGCAGACTTTGGGGCGGTATCGCCTACAGAGGTATCGCCAATAAATTCAACAGTGATGCGTTTTCAATCTTGTTGGGTTATAGTGGTTTCAAAGGCAACTTACAAGGTTTAAGAATAGGTTATTCTTATGACCTCACCTTGTCCAGAATATTAAGTGTATCATCGGGTTCTCACGAAATCCAATTGAACTACTGTTTCATCATTGTCCCTGTAGTTAAAGAGAAAATCAAACTCGTTACGCCACCTTTTATGCACAGAGAATCAGACTAATAGAAAATATTTCCACATTTTTTTCCCAAGTGTACAATATTTCATTCCCATTAGTCGTTTAACTTTTGATAAAGTTGTTGACAAACGTTCAAAAAACCTTATCTTTGCATTATTGACCAAAAGATAACACACACATAAACAAATATTTCGAAATGACCATGAATAAACAAATGGAATTTGTTGTCAATCAGTTTTCTAGCAAGACAACCAACCCCAAAAACAGATGGAAGAAAGCATCCAAAGTCGGCAGACTTGCTTTTCTTTTGAGTTTGTTTGCTTTCGCAGGTTGTGGTCCTAAAAGTACCGGTGAATTGACCGGTGTTTTGGGAAGAACCCTCTGGTTTCATCCACAACCTTACGGAACGGTATACATACCTTCTGGTACTTACCATTCCGGACAAAGAGACCAAGACGTGTTCCAGTCTTTTGTTGCTCCAAACAAACAAGTAAGTATCGTGGCTTTCTGGATGGATGAGACAGAAATCACTAACAACGAGTACCGCCAGTTCGTCAACTTCGTAATCGACTCGATCAAAAGAGTAACAACCGGAGATGATGCATTGTTCTATCCTTTTGCCGATGATTACACCGGTAACCAGGATGTTAACAACGGTATGGGATTCATCAACTACGACATCGAATTCGATGAAGAAAAGTACAAGGAAGACCTTGAAGAACTTTACTACGGTGCTGATGAGCGTTTCAGAGGTAAAAAACAAATTGATGTCAACCAATTGGAATATGAATACCAATGGTTCGATTTTCAATATGCAGCTACTGACCCTGAAAACCAAGACAAATACCAAGAAGGTAGAGTTAAAAACAGAAGAAAATACATCAAAACCAATAAAACATTGGTTTACCCTGACACTCTTTGCTGGGTAAGAGATTTCACTTATGCCTACAACGATCCAATGGCTCGTCATTACTACAACCACGTGAAGTATGATGATTATCCGGTAGTAGGTGTAAACTGGCACCAAGCCAATGCGTTCGCTGTGTGGAGAACCATTTACAAAAACACATACTGGGAACAAATGGAAGAACCGCTTACTGAAGATTTCAGATTACCAACTGAATATGAGTGGGAATATGCTGCAGGCGGTGGAAGAGTAGGTAACCCTTACCCTTGGGGTGGTCCTTATACCAGAAACAGTAAAGGTTGTATGTTGGCCAACTTCAAACCATTAAGAGGTAACTACGGTGCCGATGGTGGTATGTACCCTGTAAGAGTTGATTCATACTTCCCTAACGATTTCGGTCTTTACAACATGGCTGGTAACGTTGCAGAATGGACAGTCAATGCATGGAGCGAACAATCACATATCTTCACTCACGATTTGAACCCTGATTACAGAATCAACATCGATGAGTATGCCAATGATGGAAAAGGCAATAGAACAGGACCAGAAACTTCACCAATCACGCTTAAACGCAAAGTGATCAAAGGTGGCAGCTGGAAAGATGTTGCACACTTCATTCAAAATGGCAGCAGAACTTATGAGTATCAGGATACTTCTAAAAGTTACATTGGATTCCGTTGCATTCAAACATACATCGGACGTTCAAACAAGGACAGAAAATAAATTATACTTAACAAATAAAATTATCATTAACCTTAAAAAAGCAATTTAGACAATTATGAGCAGTAACAACATTTTCGAAAGTAAAGGATTCAAGAAAGTAATGGCTTACGTCTACGGATGGGGAGCAGCTATCGTTATCATCGGCGCACTTTTCAAAATCATGCACTGGCCGGGAGCCAACTTGATGTTGATCGCAGGACTTGGTACCGAAGCTTTGATTTTCTTCGTATCAGTATTTGAACCTATTCATGCAGAGTATGACTGGACACTTGTTTACCCTGAGTTAGCAGGTATCGAGCCATCAGAAAAAAAGACCAAAAACCAAAACCAAGGTTCAATTTCACAACAATTGGATAAAATGCTTGCAGAAGCTAAAGTTGGTCCGGAACTTATCGGCAGCTTAGGCAATGGTTTGAAATCTCTAAGTGAAAACGTTAAAGACATGTCAGCTCTTAGCAGCGCAACTGTTGCTACTACTGAGTACACCAACAACATTTCAAAAGCTTCAAAAGCAATTGAATCAATTGGTTTAGCCTCTAACGAAATCAGTTCTTCTATGTCAACATTTGCAGGTGGTTTAACCACTATGGTGAACAACCTTTCATCTACAGCAAACGACAGTGCAGAATTCAAAGAAAACATCAGCAAACTCAATAAAAACCTTGGCTCATTGAATTCCGTTTACGGTAACATGTTGAGCGCTATGGGTGGAGCTCGTGCCTAATCATTATTTTTTGTTAAACAATTAAGAAAGGAGAACAAAGAATATGGCAAGTGGTAAATTATCCCCTAGGCAGAAAATGATCAACATGATGTATCTCGTGTTGATCGCACTCTTGGCTTTGAACGTTTCTAACGAAATTCTGAAAGCTTTCCATTTGATGGAAGTGTCTTTCACAAAAGCCAACGATGCATTGAATCAAAAAAATAAGGCCATGATGGACGCCTTCACCGCAGCAGCAGAAGATCCTGCTAAGAAAGTAAGGGCAGCTAAATGGGCTGAAAAAGCAAAACAAGTTCAGAAGATCTCTGCAGATTTCTGTGCTGAAATGGACAAACATAAGAAAGCAATCGTTGAAGCCGCAGGTGGTAGAAAAGATTTGGCTGAAGGTCAAGACAAAAATGCCCTTACTGAAATGAGTAAAGGTGATGACATGGAAGGTCATAAACACTACCTAGGTACTGACGATCCTGGAAAACGCGGTAAAGGTGAAGACATCAGAGATCTAATTGAGAAAACTCGCGAAGACATGTTGAAAGTTCTTAGTGGTACAAAAGACGAAAAAACCTTTGTGCCTGCTCTGAGAAATACAACAGCTTTCAAAGTTGAAAAAGACCTGAAAGATGACAACGGTGCTAAAATTACCTGGGAAAGAGACGTGTTAGGTCACGCTCCGGTTGCAGGTGTTATGGCTATGTTGACCAAAGTTCAAAATGATTGTAAATCACTTGAAACTGACATCTTAACCAAACTTGCAGAAAACATCGACGCTACTGTAGCTAAATTTGATAAAACTGCAGCATTGATCATTGCCGAATCAACCAACGTTATGGAAGGTTCACAATTCAAAGCTAAAGTTGCTCTCATGGCTTATAACTCTACTGCTGCTACCAACATATTGGTAAACGGTGTTAAAGTTCAAGTAGTAGATGGTATCGGTGAATACGTTGCCTCAGCCTCTGGTGTAGGTGCACACAAAGTTGAAGCTAAGATCGAAACTATTGACCCTAATACAGGTCTACCTACTTTCGTTTCTGCAGCTCCAATAGAATGGACTTCATTCAAATCTGCTGCAACCGTGTCTGCTGATGCTATGAACGTATTGTACGTTGGATTAGATAACCCACTTTCTATATCTGTACCGGGTGTTACACCAAAAAACACTAAAGTGTCTTGGGGCCCAGGTATCACACCAAAAGATTTAGGTAACGGCAAATACACAGTTCAGGTAAATTCAGGAACAAGAGAAACTAGCATCACTGTTAGTGCTTTAATGCCTGATGGAACCACCAAAAGAATGGGTGAGCCATCTAAATTCAGAATTAAAACCGTTCCAAAACCTGTAGCTCAATTGGGTTCATTGGTTTCTGGTACTTATGCCAAAGGTCAAATTGCTCTTCAAAGCACTTTGTATGCTTACTTGGATGGTTTTGTATTCGATGGTGTTAAATTCACAGTAACCAAATACAGAGCGATCTTCGTTCCTAAGAAAGGTTACATGGAAGAATCATCTGTTACTGGTAACAGCGCAAATGCGATCAAAGCATATGCCAACAAAGCAAAACCTGGTGATATCATTCTAATCGACGGCATTAGAGCAAATGGACCAGGTGGCGAAAAAGCCCTCAACGCAGTCACATACACATTTAAATAAATATGAAAAGAATCATCGTCATCTTAATTGTTTGCCTGTCATTTGGTGTATCTAATGCCCAGGTCGACTACAGCGAATTCATCACCAGTGGTGAACACACTTCATACAAGAAAGTGGCTGTAGACGAAAGACCTGTCATCGCTTATCCTTATCTCCGAGAAGCAGACGTTAAGTTTTCAAGACGTGTCATCAGGTGCATAGATGTTCGTCAAAAGATGAACAAACAACTGGAATGGCCTCGTCAGCCTCTCAACAGGTTGCTCTATGAAGAACTGGTTAAAGGCAATATCATCGCTTATAAAAACGACTCATTGATGTCTAACTACAACACAGAGGATTTCTCTAAACGTGGTGGTTCTGAAATCATTGTATTTGTTTCTACTGATCCTGAAGATCCTACCATTGGTTATGACTCCGTTTACTACGAGCCACTCAGATGGGATGAAATCAAAAAGTATTGGGTGATGGAGGATTGGGTTTTTGATTACAAACACTCTGTTTTCAAACCGAGAATCATTGCACTAACCCCATTGTTTAGACCCAATATTGGTGGTGGCGCCAATGTGGCAGAACAACCTCTTTGCTGGATCAAAATGGACGCTATCCGTCAATTATTGGCCAATACTGAAATGTTCAACAGATACAACGATGCCATGCGTCTTAGCTATGATGATTTTTTTCAAATGAGAATTTTCGATAGCTATATTGTTTACGAATCGAACGTTTTCGATAATTTTATCAATGATTTCCAAGAGTATGAAGACGACAATGTCGCTGCCCTCTTGAAAAGTGATGAAGTTAAAAACGACCTGTTCATTTTCGAACACGATTTGTGGCAATACTAATCGATTTAAATACCTTAAAGAAAAACCGTTCGTCAATCGCGAACGGTTTTTTTGTCTGAAATTATAAAGGATTTTATACATGAATGTTGATAAAGTATATGCACGAAATCCTTGGAGATGGCAATAAAATCAATGGTTCTGCGTTTTATATATACAACAGCATTGACATGAATATTTATACAAAAATCTTAAAAAAAGATGGAGGTTAACTCAACCTGTTAACATCTAAAAAACAACAGCTTTCTATTGATGCTTAATTTTCAATTGAGCAGAAACATCTACATTTTATTTACTCTCTTATAATATTCTGTAAGCATCAGAATGGAGATACTATTACCCTTTCCGTTAAATAACGGCTTGATGGAAGCATTACGCATTAAAATCATTAAGAATTGAATTAAAACAATGGCAAATCAAAAACTTACCCCAAGACAAAAAATGATCAATATGATGTATCTGGTATTGATCGCAATGTTGGCTTTAAATGTTTCAAGAGAAATACTAAAGTCATTTCACCTCTTTGAACTTTCTTTTAACAGTGCCAATCAAGGTGCCGACTTGCGCAACAAAGAAATGATGGACAGGTTCAACCTTTCGATGATAAATGAAAGAACAAAACACAGAACAGAAAAATGGCACAAATTGGCCAAAGAAGCCAGGCAGATTTCAAGTGAATTTTGCAGCTATGTTGAATCCATTAAATCCGATGTGGTTAAAGGTGCCGGTGGCAGAGAAGCTGCAAAAGAGAATGAGAAGTCTTTAACAGAACTAAAGAAACCAGATGATTTGGAAAATCATGCGCATTACTTCGTTTCTGAAGGACTTGGAAATGGTGCGAAACTCCAAAGAAGGATCAATTTGACCAGACTTAAATTGATTAGCTTATTGACAGAGGTTCGAAATGGTAAAAGCATCATGAAGTCTCTTGAACAATCAAGCAATTTAAAAGCAGTCGACACCAGTGACAATAACAAAGAAAAGCAAACCTGGGTGTCTATGTACCTCGAGAATGCACCTGTTGCAGGTGTGGTGACCCTATTGGCAAAAACTCAAAATGATTGCAAAGCTCTTGAATCTGAAGTACTATCTGTTTTGGAAGAGAACATCAACATCAGTACATTGACAAATGATGGTCAAATGGCCATGCTGATTCCCGAAAATCAAACGGTCATGTCCGGAGAGAAATTTAAAGCCCGTGTGGCGCTCGTTTCTTATGATAAGAGTACAAGTGCCAGAATGTTGGTAAATGGTCAGTCGGTGAAAGTAATTGATGGTTTTGGGTACGTAGAGATGCCGGCTGTAGGTACAGGATCACATAAGCTAACAGCGAGTATTGAAACCATCGATCCAAACACCGGTGAACCAATGATGCTGGAATCGTCTCCTCTTGTATGGAATTCATTTACCTCATCTGCAACTGTATCCGCAGATAACATGAACGTTTTGTTCATTGGATTGGATAACCCAATGTCCATTTCAGTACCAGGAATAACGCCGGAAAACACCATCGTGAATTCAAACAATGGCATTACACTAAAAAGCTTAGGCAACGGAAAATACACAGCAACAGTTAAGGCGGGCAGTAAAACAGGAACAGTTACTGTAAAGGCCAAGCTTACAGATGGCAGTATCAAAACAATGGGTGAAGTGACCTATAAGATAAGAAAAGTGCCTTCACCCAAAATTAAAATGGGTAATCTTGAACCAGGCACACATTTAAAATCTGCTTTATCAGTGCAGCCATTCTTGTTTGCGGTACTTGAAGATTTTTACTTCAGCAATGTTAGCTATAAAGTGACAAGTTTCAGGGCAACACTCATCTCTAAAAGGAAACTTGGCTATGATGAAAAATCGATCACAGGCAACAGTTTGGTCGCAGTGTCGCAAATGTTGAAGAATGCCGGAGCAGGGGATGTACTTTATTTAGATGAAATAAAAGTAAAAGGACCTTCGGGCGATTTGAATATGGAAAGTGTTACCTATAAAATTAAATGACATGAGAAAATATATTTTAATGGGATTTTGCATCACTTTAATGACAGGTTTAAATGCACAAATTGATTACTCCGACTTTATAACCAGCGGCGAATTTGATTCTTATTACAAAGTAGCAGTGCGAGAAAGATCTGCAGTTGCTTACGCCCCCGTTAGGGAAGCAGATGTCAAATACACCAAAAGGGTCATCAGATGTATAGATGTCAGACAAAAAAAGAACAAACCCATGGAATGGCCGCGTTCTTCCTTTAGTATAAATTTGATGAATGCATTATGGGAAGGCGCAATTGTTGCCTATAAAAATGATTCATTGAGTTCATTCTATAACAACACCCTGTTTCAACAAAGGTGTTCGTATGAAGTCAATACCACTTACACACCAACTGACGATATTGAATACATTATTGATACCTCTTATATGGAAGTGATGGATTTTAATTCGATCAAAAAAGTGTGGGTAATGGAGGAGTGGAATTTTAATTCGGAGACCTCAATTTTTACACCAAGAATCATAGCATTAGCGCCGATCTATCAGCCCAAATTGAGTGCAAATGTAGCGGCAAATGAACAACCCCTTTGTTGGATCATGTACGATCAGAATGTAAGGAACAGGTTTGCAAGATGGGAATTGTTCAATGCACATAACGATGTGCGATTGAATTATGACGATTGGTTTCAAATGAGGTTGTTCGACAGTTATATAGTATTTGAAAACAATGTCTTTGATCTTTATATCAACCAGTTTCAAGAGTTTGAAGATGACAATATTGCAGCATTGCTAAAGGCCGACGAAATCAAAAACGATCTGTTTGTATTTGAACACGATCTGTGGCAATTTTGATGTAATAAATAGCATTTAAAAATGACCCGCGAGTAAAGTTGTTAATTATAAGTAGGTAAGGGGCTCCTTTCAAAGGGAGTCCCTTTTTTTAATTAAATGTGCTTCCAAACGAAAGGTGTCAAATGAGTCAAGCGGTTGATTATTAATTTGATAGCATCCTTAATCATAGGGTAACATGGTTATTCGAATAAATAGTCGTATCTTTGCAAACTTTTTTAGAAACATGCAAGCCATAAGAAATATAGCCATCATTGCCCACGTTGACCATGGAAAGACGACATTGGTTGATAAGATCCTTCACCACTGTAACCTCTTCCGTGAAAACGAGGAATCAGGCGAATTGATACTCGACAATAACGATCTTGAAAGAGAAAGAGGTATCACCATTTTCTCCAAGAACGTCTCTGTTCAGTACAAAGGCATTAAGATCAACATCATCGACACTCCGGGTCACGCAGACTTTGGTGGTGAAGTTGAGCGTGTTCTGAAAATGGCCGATGGAGTTGTTTTGTTAGTAGATGCATTTGAAGGTCCAATGCCACAAACACGTTTTGTGTTGCAAAAAGCACTTCAATTGGGATTAAAACCAATTCTTCTCATCAACAAAGTCGACAAAGACAATTGCCGTCCAGACGAAGTACACGAAGCGGTATTTGATTTGTTTTTCAATTTGGATGCAAATGAAGAGCAACTCAATTTCCCAACCATTTACGGAAGTAGTAAACAAGGTTGGATGAGTACCGATTACAAACAAAAAACAGAAAACATTGCACCATTATTGGATTGCATATTGGATTATGTTCCTGCCCCTAAACTCAATGAAGGTACCTTGCAAATGCAAATCACTTCTTTGGATTACAGCAACTACTTAGGTCGTATCGCCGTTGGTAAAATTCACAGAGGAACGGTTAAAGAAAACCAACCGGTAACTTTGGTAAGAAACGATGGCAGTATGTCTAAAATGAGGATCAAAGAACTTTATACTTTCGAAGGACTTGGAAAAAAGAAAGTTACTGAACTCAATAATGGCGATATCTGCGCTATGGTTGGTATAGAGAATTTCCAAATTGGTGATGTAGTTGCTGATTATGAAAATCCGGAAGGAATGGAAAAAATCAAAATTGATGAACCAACCATGAGCATGGTGTTCACCATCAATAACTCTCCATTCTTTGGTAAAGAAGGTAAATTCGTAACATCACGTCACATCAGAGAAAGGTTAGAAAAAGAAACAGAAAAAAATCTGGCCTTAAAAATAGAAGACACTGAAAGTCCTGATAGTATTTTGGTTTATGGTAGAGGTGTGTTGCACTTATCTATCTTAATTGAAACCATGAGAAGAGAAGGTTATGAAGTGCAAGTTGGTATGCCAAGGGTAATCGTAAAAGAAGTTGATGGTCAGAAGTGTGAACCAATTGAAAATTTGGTAGTAGATGTACCGGAAGAATTTTCAGGTAAAGTGATAGAATTGGCCACTCAAAAGAAAGGCGAATTGTTGATGATGCAACCTAAAGGCGATATGCAACACCTCGAGTTCAGAATACCGTCAAGAGGATTGATGGGTTTGAGAAGTGCTATGTTGACCGCTACACAAGGTGAAGCAATCATGGCGCACAGATTCATGGATTATGAACCTTGGAAAGGTGAGATAGCTGGACGTACAAACGGATCATTGGTAAGTATGGAGACTGGCACCAGTACTGCTTATTCAATTGATAAAATGCAAGACAGAGGTGTATTCTTTGTGGAACCTGGTGAAGAAATATACGAAGGTCAGGTAGTGGGTGAAAACTCAAGACAAGACGATATGGTGTTGAACCTGGTAAGAGCAAAGCAGTTGACCAATTTCAGGGCAGCCGGTAAAGATGATTCCAGTAAACTAGCACCTAAAAAACAGTTTTCATTGGAAGAAGCGTTGGAGTACATACAAAAAGATGAGTATGTTGAAATAACGCCTAAGTCACTGAGAATCAGAAAAATATACCTTAAACAAACAGATAGGGAACGCTACTCAAAACAATTGATGTCATAAATTTAATACAAAATGTTAATATTTTATGGCGAAGGTGTTTTTTATTAGATTCCGAATACATAACTTTGCACCCAATTTTAATTATAAAATAGAAAAATGAAAAAATTATTAGTTATCGCTATCGCTGCTTTCGCTTTCACTGCATGCAGCTCTTCTAACTCAGCTGAAACAACCAACGCTGATTCTACTGCTGCTGCTGCTCCTGCTACTGAAGCTCCTGCTACTGAAACTCCAGCTACTACTCCAGCTGCTGATTCAGCTGCTACTGCTGCTCCAGCTGCTACTACTCCAGCTGCTACTGAAGCTCCAGCTGCTCACTAATCAGTTAGTTATTAACAATCTTTAAAATGCAGCTATTCATCGATGGCTGCATTTTTTTTGTTTTCATAATCATATAATTGTCATATCTTTGCGCCAATGAAGAGATTCTACACGTTAATTTTAAGCTTCACAATGGTTTTAGGCTTATTCGCAGACACCAATCCGGTGGCGTTTAAACTCTATCCAAACCCATTGGTTGGTGACGTGCTGCAAGTAAACTTCGAAGTTGAGTTCAAAGTTGGTCAAGTCTATGATTTTGTGATTACCAATGTCATCGGCCAAGTTGTTTACACGCATACACTTACTGATGAAGAAGTACGAAGAGGTAACTTCACCGTCAGATTGGACAACCTTAAATTAGACAAAGGTGTTTATCTGGCTAAAATGGTTAACGGCGACCATTCTTCAGTTCAAAAGCTCGTTGTGAGGTAATGCAGAACCTCGAATTTCATCTCAAGGATGAATTTATTCCTCTCATTCAATTATTAAAATTTACCGGAATTGCTGAGTCGGGCGCACATGCGTCGGATATGGTCTTGGCCGGAGAAATCTTCTGTAATGGTGTTCTTGAAACCAGAAAGCGCTACAAAGTGAAAAAAGGAGATACCATCAGTTCCTCACATTTCACGATTAAAGTGTCATGATCCAAATTCGACCGGCTAATATTGAAGATGTTACCAGCATTCACGAATTGATTCTTGAATTGGCCGTTTTTGAAAAAGCGCCAAATGAAGTCATTACAAGCCCTGAATCTTTGGCCATTGACGGTTTTGGACCTAAACCTCTATTCATTTGTTTTGTAGCTGAATACGACAGTAAAATTGTCGGAATGTCTCTTTGCTACATCAGATTCTCAACATGGAAAGGTTCTGTACTGTATCTTGAAGACCTCATCGTCACTGAATCTTACCGAGGGAAAGGCATCGGCAAAGCATTGTTTCAATATACCCTCAATTATTCGAAATCCAACGGATTCCAACGATTGTCGTGGCAAGTGCTAGAATGGAACCAACCCGCTATTGATTTCTATAAAACTTTTGGCGCCAATTTGGATGCTGAATGGACCAATGCCTGGATAGAATCTTAATCAGGTTCAACTTCAACTCAACCTTTAGAAATTAACCATTTGAACATTTGCTTGTAACTGGCTTTTTGCCCGTAACTCAAAATGCCTATGCGATAAATTCTGCCGGCTAACCATACAAACAGGAAGAAGAAGGCAAATAACAATCCGGCCGAACTGAATATTTCCCACCATGATACATCAAATGGCAACCTCACCATCATTACTACCGGAGAAGTAAAAGGAAACATACTGGTCCAGAAGGCCAGGGAACTGTTGGGGTCTTTTAAAACTGCAATTTGAGCTATGGCAATACCAAAGATCAAGGGCATTGAAACAGGGAACATGAATTGTTGAGTTTCAGTATCACTGTCAACCGCACTGCCAATAGCAGCGAACAATGAACTGTATAACAGAAATCCACCAAAGAAGAACAAAACAAATCCAACTATGATCTTGCCCAAATTCAATGCTTTTAATTGTCCGGTCATTTCCATGATCATACCGGAAGCTCCATTGTTCTGTGCCATCTGTATTTGTTGATTGGCTTCAGTCATTGCAGAAGTATCAACCTGACTAGCTCCAAATGCAAATGAGATCACTAAAAGCAATCCACCGGAAAGAATGATCCATGATAAGAATTGCGTCAGCCCAACCAAAGCTACACCCAGTATTTTACCCATCATGAGCTCAAACGGTTTCACAGCTGAGACAATGATTTCAACAATTCGGTTGTTTTTTTCTTCAGTAACACCTCTCATGATCATTACACCATACATGAAGATGAACAAATAAATAACAAATGCTCCTAAGTAACCAATCAACGATTTTATTTCAGTGCCTCCATTTTGACCGGTGAGCAATCTGTCCTTCAAATTGATCTTAACTTTCATGCTATCGATCATGCCTGAACTCAATCCTTTTGATTTCAACGATTGCTTGAACAATTGAGAAGAGAGCAGGGATTTGAGGTCGTCCTTATCACCTATAGATTGACTCTTCTTTGCTATTAATTCGATGCTGTCGCCTTTTCTGTTTTGAATGTCCAGAAGTATATCAGCATCTTCTTTTTCGATTTTCTGTTTGGCATCTTCCAAATTCGGATCAAAGAAAAATGAAAAATTCTTTTTCTCCGGCAGTTGTCCATTCAGTGAATTGTATGGATCATTGATGAGTACAACTTTTGTATCAGATGAATTCAATTGGTAAACAGAAATACCAATGATGGATCCGTAAAAAAGTGCAATCAACAAAGGCCCAATAAGGGTCATGATGATGAAAGATTTTTTGCTTACACGAGTGATGTATTCGTGCTTAAGTATGAGTAAAATGTTTTTCATAGAGCTTAACTGACTGATTGAATGAAGATGTCGTGAATGCTTGGCATGTAGCGGGAAAATGATACAATTTCAGACTGGTTCAAAAGGTGTTTCAAACAATCATTTGAAGTGATACCGCTGAGCTTAATTTGATAATTGGGATAACCTGAATCGGTGGTAGATTCATTCAACAATTCAATGCCGCTGAGGTTAAAATTGACGGGTTTTTCAGTAACAACCACATATTTATCAGACCTGAATTGTTGCTTGATGTCAGTGACTTTCCCATCCAGTATTTTTTCTGATAAATTGATCAAGGCCATATAATCGCATAATTGCTCAACACTTTCCATTCTGTGGGTGGAAAATATAATGGTAGTTCCATTGTTTTTCAATTCAAGAATAACTTCGGTAAGCAGTTCTGCATTAACTGGATCAAAGCCGGAAAATGGTTCATCCAAAATTAGCAACTCCGGATTATTGATCACTGCAACAATGAATTGAATTTTTTGCTGCATGCCTTTGCTTAATTCTTCTATTTTTTTATGTCTTACATCATAGAGCTTCATTTTTTCAAGCCAAAATTTTGCTCTTTCAGTAGCTTGCTTATCGTTCAACCCCCTCAATCTGGCAAAATACTCCAATTGACGCATCACTTTTATCTTCTTATACAAACCTCTTTCTTCAGGAAGATAACCGATGTATTTGATGTGTGAATTGTTGAGCTTTTCACCCTTAAAAATGATCTCCCCCTCATCTG
>DASWYG010000406.1:0-4036 GCA_036405075.1 Bacteroidia bacterium
CCAAAAACTGTGCGTATAATCCTGACCTTCAATTCTGAAAATGGCCTTGAATGGCGCTTCACAACCGGAACTGTCTACCACACTGATGTCGACATCAGGTGAAGGTTTAACGAGCAAATTCATGCTAAATGAACTGCTGCACTTTCCGAAAGTGACATTCAGCTTAACATTGTAATTACCGGCACTTTCATACAAATGCTGAGGGTTTCTTGCTGTATCAATTTGGCCATCGCCAAAGTCCCATTCGTATTTGATTTTTGAATTGTTCGGCGTTGTTTTGTTTTTAAACGAAAGAACAGAACCCATACAGAAACTGTTGTTGTCCATTTCAAATTTTGCCACCAAATTTTCAATCTCCAATGGTGAAAAAACTGTCGAATCCGAACAACCTGAAGCTCCCTTTGCAACCAGAGTCAACTTATATTTCCCAAAATTCTGAATATTGGTGGTAAAATCGTTTGAAGTACCTGAACTGCCATCCGAACAAATCCATTTGTATGAAATGGCATCTTTACTGGTATTTGTCGCTTTAAATTCTCCCGGTAAAGTACAACTGTATGTGTTATTGAGTTTAAATGAAGCTTTGGGAGATGGTTTAATTCGAATGTATTTTTGCTTGGCTGCTAAACTTTTGCAACCATTAGCATCAGTAACAGTCAATCCGATACTGAATGATGAACTATAAGAATAAGGATGACCTGGATTCTGAACTGTTGACAGATTTCCATCCCCAAAGTCCCAAGTCCATTTGCTGATCACCGTATCAGCTTTGGTCGATTTGTCTGTAAATTTCAAGATTTGACCTATACATCCAACTGTATCTGCACTGAAATTCGCAACAGGGTTTGAAAACACCCTTACTGTATTAAAAGTCTTTGTATCTGTTAAACCATTTGCATCAGTAACAGTTAGCTTTACAGAAAAACTGCCTGAACGATAATAAATTGCAGAAGGATTTTTTAAGATGGATCTATTGCCATTGCCGAATTCCCAGGCATAGGTCAAACCATTGCCTGTACTGGTATTAGTGAAATTTACAGTCAATGGTACACAACCTCTACTGACAGACAAGTTAAAGTCTGCAATAGGATTTGCACTAACACTGCTAATGACAAAACCAAATACTAATAGAGATATGTATCGGAACGCTGACACCGTTTACATAGTTTTAATTTTAAGTGACAAATATAAATCCTAGACGCGATAAAGTTTCAAATAGTTGCCAATTGTTTAAATTAATTTGTTTTTAATTTATAAATAGCTGATTTTGAGGTTCCTATTTTAAACTCATTCAACATCTGATATCGATTACTGTCGGGTGGATTCCAATCGAGGTTACCAGGACTGCAATAAACCCTGTATGGAACAGTGGAAGAAAACGATGTATCTGCATTAAAATACCTTTGCGTGTAATATCCATATCTGGTATCTGCAGGAGCCAGTTTTAATGGAAATGCAAAACCTATTGAATCATCAACAAATCTACCTGAATTAACAAAATCCATTACTGCTTGATTGGTTTTAACCATGTCTTTGAATGACATATCCGAATCACTGTGAATTTTTCCATTGTTCATGTTGAGCATGGCCGATGAAATCACCAGTAAAAAAGCGGTTATTCCAGCTAGTGGCCATCGGTTTAAAAAATAATACAGGGCTATTGAAAACAAAATGACCACAAAAGGTATGAGATTTAAAAAATACCTGACCAATGTATCCGCTACCGATGAGAATGCGGCAAATCCCAAAACATAAATCACCAAGACCGAATTTTTGGATTTTAAATGTGACTTATTTAAGCCATTGCTTTTAAGATAAAATCCAAGAAATAAGAGAAGAATCAATGTTGCCATCCATCTGCCCTGATCAATTAAACTGAATTCTAAAGTATAATCCCAGGTCTTTTGAATCATGCTTTGCAAACTGAGATGGGTTTTACCCACATTGGTGGGATTGAGGAACCAGCCAAATGACAATTTGGTCAACAATAAAAATGCAGAAAACACCAATAATGGCATTGCAAACAGTAGAAATTTTTGAGTTGTCAAGACCTTATCTTTATCGGTAAATGAACGATAAAAGGTATCTGTCAATAAAGCAATTGCTAATACCAATCCTGTCTCTTTTGTTAGTACTGCAAATACAGCAAACAACATGGAAACAAAATATTTTCCTCTGAGATAAAAATAAAGTGCATAAACAACATGCATGGCGAGAAAAACTTCCAACACCACTTGTGTAGACTGTGCCACCACTATAGGTTGAATCAAGAATAAAAAAAATGCGATGATGCCTGTGGTTTCCTTTTGGGTGATGGTGTTTACCAGAAAAAAAACACCGAATGCGAGCACGATCGTAAAGATCAGCATACTGAAATGCATCACTTCGACAGATGTGCCGAATACCTTGGAAATACAGGCCAACACGACATGCAACAACAATGGATGTCCATAAGACAATTCAGGAGGAACAGATGAAGGTAAGAGTGAAATGCCATGGTCTTGCATGTAAATGACCCCACTCATGTATCCTGCCATTTCATCCCAGAAATAAGGCAAACCAATTTCCGGAATTTTGAACAAAATGAATGCACTTGCGCCCAATATGAGGATCAGATTCCTGTGTGTGGGTCGCAATATGGCTTCCATCAGCAGTTACAGTTTTTTTTGTCGACGTATACTTTCACCTTTTTCTTGGTTTTAAGGTAGAAACAGCCGCCTTTATCGCCTTTGTAAAGTTGATGTCCGTTGTATTTACCGCAGGGCTTGGGTTTAGATGCAGAAGTGGCAGCAATGGTCATGATACCTGCTAAGGCCATTATCCAGATTGTTCCGGTTTTCATGCTACAAAAATAATGAATTTCATATCAAGTGATTTACTCTACATTGTCCTTCTTACTTCTTTTTTTATAGACGTAAACAATTCTAAAAATCAATAGCAGAAAAAACAGATACATCAAGTATTTGAAAGGAAAATAAAGAAATGTACCATAATCCCTTTGATGGGAAACAATATCTGAATCAGAACCTTTGCCATAATTCAAGAACCCTTCTCTGACAAATAGAATCAATATTGGTAATAACAGAAATCCAATGCTTAAAAAAACCATGCCCCATTTACTAACTCCCTTTCGGAACACAATGACACGATAAAGGAGAAATGCCAAGAGAACAATGAATAAAATTCCACTTAAATGGTTTGCCAATCTGACGCTGATGTACTCTCCGAATTTTAATACAGGTACATAAGTGATCAATATGAATTCAGATGGCAACTTACCGAATTCAGCTTTCAATATTCTTTTGTCATCACTTGTTTTTTGAGTATCCAAATTCCATGTCACGGCTTGATTAAATTCCGAGTTGTCATAAGTCACTTTTAAATGGCCAAAAGAACGCCAAAACTTAGCAGGAGTAAGTGAATAGCGGAACTCTCTTCGCACAATTTCTTCACCCATATTCGACCAAAATTTTGCTTTGTAATAAACTTCAATCGTGTGTAAGCCTTTACTTATAAAAGGTTCAAAATACACGAGCTGATTCAATTGAAACAAATCTTCATAATTGTCGTATAACCTGATATGAACTTTGCCTTTTTGATCGATCAAAGAATCATTAATGCCCAAACGTTTTGCCAAAGCACTTGTATCGGATAATTGAACAAAGGACAAATACTTTCCATCCACTTTTACAACGAAATCGCCTTCATAATCGAGGGCTAAAAACATCAAAGGCAATTTGCCCGAATGATCGGATTTGATGTTGTAAACAATATTGAAATCAGCTAATCTAAATGCCTTGTCAGCCCGAATATGAATGGATTCACTTAACACATCTAAATCTCTTGATATGATCATGCTTGAAGACTTTGTGCCTTCAAAGATTGGAGACGCCATATTGGCCCAAACACTAATTGATGTAAGCCCCCAAAGCATGCCAAATAAACCAATTCTAAATGCTTTCAACATTTTCAATTTTTTGTGTAAAGAACGCTTAATAATTTTTGTTTATTGCTCATATTGTTGCTTTATTCCATA
>DASWYG010000407.1:0-9140 GCA_036405075.1 Bacteroidia bacterium
CCTTGATTTGACCTCGAATTGGGCTGAATTCTTTTGCCTTGTCATGGCGGGTATTTGAAAAAAAAACACTAACATTGCATTTTAATTGGCAAATTAAATTTGCCTTATAAAAAGCTACAGACTCAATGGCAGCGAATGACATATCAATAAAAATCAATATTGGGGATAGGGTATATCCTTTGCGCATTCAAGCCAAAGAGGAGGAATATGTCAGAAAAGCTGCAAAGCTTTTGAATGAAAAGATGGGATTTTTCAATAGCAATTTCTCTGTAAAAGATAAAATAGACGGGTTGGCCATGGCCGCATTGGAATTTGCAGTAGACGCATTGAATAAATCAAACGAAAGCATAGACAATCAGCCCGAAACGGTTGATCTAAAGCCAATTGAAGATCAGATATCTGAAATTGAAACCATCCTAAATCCTTAATAACTTTTTATAAGACCTATTAATTTGCTGATTATCAATAAATAAAAATTGAAATGAGCATATTTTTGTACATCACTATCGCACTGTTGGTGGGGCTTGCAATCGGATATTTTGCCGGTTTGCCACTGATCAGAAAACAACAACAAGCCGCAGCAAATCTTTTACTTGAAGAAGCAAAATCTAAAGCTGAGTCAATCAAACAAAGTAAAATGCTGGAATCAAAAGAAAAATTCCTGGCATTAAAATCAGAGCACGAAAAAGAAGTTCAACGCAGAAATGCTGAAGTTCAAAGTGCCGAGAACCGCATCAAACAAAAAGAACAATCACTCGACGACAAAATCAGAACCTACAAAACCAAAGAAGATGAAATTGAAAAGTTGAAAAATCAACTGTCCAATCAACAATCAGCTTTGGCTAAAAAAGAAAACGAAATTGAATTGAGTCGTCAGCAACAAATCAAAATGCTTGAGAAAGTAGCCAATCTATCAGTTGAAGAGGCTAAAACTCAAATGTTAGAAGCAGTTAAAGCTGATGCACATACAGATGCAATTGCTCAAAGCAAGATCATTGTAGAAGAAGCAAAATTGAATGCGACCAAAGATGCAAAACGTATTGTTCTTCAAACCATTCAAAGAACTGCTGCTGAAACAGCAATTGAAAACACTGTTACCGTTTTCAATCTTGAAAATGATGACATCAAAGGTCGTATCATTGGCCGAGAAGGTCGTAACATCCGTGCATTAGAAGCAGCAACCGGAATAGAAATCATTGTTGATGACACCCCGGAAGCCATTGTTCTATCTGGATTTGATCCTGTAAGAAGGGAAATTGCCCGATTGTCTTTGCACAGATTGGTTGCAGATGGTAGAATACACCCTGCAAGAATTGAAGAGATCGTTGAAAAAACCAAAAAGGACGTAGAGCAAGAAATCATTGAGATCGGTCAAAGAACTGTTGTAGATTTAGGAATTACCGGTTTACATCCTGAATTGATCAGAATAGTAGGTCGTATGCGCTATCGTTCATCTTATGGCCAAAACCTATTGAAACACAGTCGTGAAGTTGCCAATTTGTGTGCTACAATGGCAACAGAATTGGGATTGAATGCCAAATTGGCGAAAAGAGCCGGTTTATTGCACGATATAGGTAAAGTTCCTGAAGATGATGCTGAAACTCCACACGCATTGTTGGGTATGAAATGGGCTGAGAAATACGGTGAACATCCTGAAGTTGTCAACGCAATTGGTGCCCACCACGACGAGATCGAAATGACCAGTATGCTCTCTCCTATCGTTCAGGCTTGCGATGCCATCAGCGGATCAAGACCGGGTGCAAGAAGAGAAGATACCGAAAACTATATCAAACGTTTGAAAGACCTGGAAGCTTTGGCAATGAGTTTCAAAGGAGTTGACAAAGCATTTGCGATACAAGCCGGTCGCGAACTCAGAGTTATGGTTGATAGCGAAAGAGCTACCGATACAGAAGCAGACAATTTGAGTTTCGAGATTTCTCAGAAAATCATGAAAGAAATGATTTATCCGGGTCAAATAAAAATCACGGTAATCAGAGAAAAAAGAGCGGTTAATTTCGCTAAATAGAACCAATGGCCGACAGATTTGGGCATATCCTCTGCATCACTTCTTTTGGAGAGTCGCATGGGCCATCTGTTGGTGTGGTGATAGAAGGATTGCCTCCGGCATTCCCAATAGATCTTGAACATATACATCGGGAACTGCAAAGACGTAGACCCGGTCAATCAAAACTTACTACTCAAAGAAACGAAGGAGACGATTTTAAGATCGTCTCCGGTGTTTTTGAGGGTTATTCTACCGGTGCTCCTATTTGCATTCTGATACCCAATAACAATCAAAACTCATCAGATTACGATCATTTGAAAAATGTCTATCGTCCCGGTCACGCTGATAGAGTTTACGATCAGAAATACGGCATCAGAGATCACAATGGAGGCGGAAGATCAAGCGCCAGAATAACAGCAGGTTGGGTTGCGGCAGGTTCAATAGCGAAACAATTCATCCAACATGTTGCACAAATAAAGATACAGTCGGTTGTCAGTAAAATTCATCATTTAGAAGTAAATGACATCTATCATCTTGATTGGCAAAAAGCTGAAGACAACATCGTCAGGTGTCCTGACCCTGAAATGGCAGAAATGATGATTCAGTATATTGATTCTATTAAAAATGAAGGAGATAGTGTAGGTGGAATCATCAGTACTAAAATTGAAAATTGTCCTCTCGGACTGGGCGAACCTGTGTTTGATAAATTGAATGCTGAAATAGGTAAGGCAATCTTATCCATAAATGCGGTAAAAGGCATTGAATTTGGAGCAGGATTTGCAGCTACCGACATGAAAGGAAGTGAACACAACGATACACCTGTAGGTGGCAGCAACAATGAAGGTGGAATTACTGGAGGAATAAGTAACGGAAAAACCATCACTTTCAATACAGCTTTTAAACCAGTTTCAAGCATTTCGAAAAGTCAAAAAAGTATTGACAAAGACGGAAATGAAATTGAATTAAAAATAGAAGGCAGACATGACCCATGTGTATTGCCGAGAGCGGTTCCAATTGTAGAAGCAATGACAGCTTTGGTCATTGCGGATCATTGGCTGATGAACTTAAAAAACCAAATTATGACACAAATATGACAGAACTTTTAATAAACAGAATGTCTAATTAAAAAAAAGAACAAACCATCGCGTAAATGAAAAAAATAATCCAGCTAATTGTACTGACTATTGTAACACACAATCTATCTGCTCAATGTTTGACAGACCATTACCACAATGAAGCAAAGAAATCCAATCCTGCGATCATTCAGGAGGAGGACAATTTCTTCAATGGTGTAACACCAGTCAGTAACAATAAGCGTGCAACCAAATACATCATACCAGTGGTATTTCATGTGATACACACAAATGGTCCTGAAAACATATCTCAAGCACAAATTGAAGATCAAATCAGAATATTGAATTTGGATTTCAGTTTTAAAAATGCGAATAGAACTGCCATCAGATCTCAATTCACCGGCGTAACTGCTGATTGTGAGATCGAATTCAGATTGGCTAAAATTGACCCACAAGGTAATTGCACCAATGGTATCAATCGCGTATACAGTCCATTGCATGTTGATGCAAGAGACAATGTGAAATCAATCAGTGGTGCAAGATGGGACAACAGAAAATATTTGAATATCTGGACTGTCAGCAGCATAAAGAATCAAGGCTCAACAGTTGGAACAACATTGGGTTATGCTTATTTACCATTTTCTGTTGCTCAAGGAGCCGGTGCTATGGATGGTATCGTTGTGAGAGCTGATTATGTTGGCACCATCGGTACAGCAATTATTTCAGGAGCAGGCAGAACCTTAACTCATGAAGTAGGTCATTACCTAGGTTTGCTCCACACATTCGAAGATGAATGTGCTGGAACAGGTTCAAATGCAGGAGACAGATGTGATGACACCCCTCCTGTTGCTGATGTATTCACCAATGCCAATTGTCCAAGTAATGGCAATTCATGTACAAGTGATGTACCTGACCTAATAGATCAATGGGAAAATTTTATGGATTACTCACAAGGTACTTGTCAGGCCATGTTCACCCAAGATCAAAAAAGCATCATGCATTACACATTGACCAATTATTCTTTCAGGATAAGTTTGGTTTCCAATAACAATTTGATCGCTACCGGTGTAGTGGACGGAAATACCGCGCCTGTTGCATATTTCAGCAGCAATACAAGGGTTGCTTGTGTTGGAGATGCAGTTTCTTTCTATGATATTTCTTGTAAAGCCCAAGTTACTTCAAGACAATGGACATTTGCAGGTGCAAGTATCAGCAGCACAAACAAAGACACCCCTGTTGTGACATATTCTGCCCCAGGTAAATACAAAGTTACCTTAACCGTTAATAATAGCAATGGTAACAATACCTTATCGGTAGACAATTACATTGAAATAAAACCGAATGTTGCGATAGATAAACCAAGCATCATTCAGGATTTTGAAGTTTCCACCTGGAACATTGCAACCGGTTGGAGTGTTAATGATCAGGGAACTTCTAAATTCACAAAAGATTCGAGTGCAAAAGCATTCAGAGGCAAAGCATATCTTTATGCACCTATTTCATTGAGTGTTGTCAAAGGTCAGAAATACCAATTGGTAACGCCTTCAGTTGATCTAAGACCATTAAAAGGCAAATCGCCTAAACTTTCCATGATGGTGGCTTATATCAGACAAAATGCAAGTTCTTCAGAAGATTTGAGGATTTATTATTCAAGAGGTTGCCAACAAAACTGGACTCAATTTTTCTTTAGAAACGCTCAAACCATATCGTATTCAAGTGGTTCATTTGCAGCTTCATTTGCACCATCTTCAATATCAAATTGGAAACAAATTTCAGCAGCACTTACTCAATTCGAAAACGACAGCAACATTTCATTTATGATAGAGGTTACAGGCAATCAAGGTAATCCTGTGTTCATAGATGCGATCAATATCGGCCAATTCAATACCGGCATAGAGGATGTTGAAAACAATATGGAATTAAACGTTTATCCAAATCCTACAGAAGGCAAGCTCAATGTCAGCTATATAAACACAGTAGGCAGTACAGAGGTTTGGCTTGAAAATATTGAAGGTAAACGCATCGCTACATTGTTAGAAGAAACCAATAATACAGGAACGATCACCATCAATTGGAACGCTGAAGAAGCATTGCCGGCAGGCATGTACATACTAAAAATAAAATCAAATGCCCAAATTATCAATAAAAAGGTAATATTTGCAAATTGATTTAATTTTTAAATGACGAAAAATTTAGTAATTGTTGAGTCGCCAGCCAAAGCCAAAACCATTGAAAAATTCCTGGGAAAGGACTTTACGGTAAAATCCAGTTTCGGTCACATCAGGGACCTTGACAAAGGCGATAATGCAATTGATATAAAAAACGGATTCAAGCCCAATTATGTGGTATCATCTGACAAAACCAAGGTGGTATCAGAATTGAAGAAGCTAGCCAAAGAAAGTGAAATGGTTTGGTTGGCATCGGATGAGGACCGCGAAGGAGAAGCCATTTCCTGGCATTTATTTGAGGTATTGGGATTGAGAGAAGACAATACAAAGCGTATTGTTTTTCACGAGATCACTAAACCCGCTATTGAAAATGCAATTAAGAACCCTAGAAAAATTGATAAGGCACTGGTTGATGCTCAGCAAGCCAGAAGAATACTCGATAGACTTGTTGGATTTGAACTCTCCCCTATTTTATGGAAAAAAGTTAAACCTTCTCTTTCAGCCGGAAGGGTTCAATCTGTAGCTGTCAGACTAATTGTTGAAAGAGAAAGGGAAGTCAATAATTTTAAATCTGAAAGCGATTACAAGATCACTGCTGAATTTAAAAAGAAAGACAATTCAAAAGCAATTAAAGCTGAATTACCTCAAAGGTTTAAAACAGAAAACGAAGCTCTGGATTTTCTTAATTTGGCATCACAAAGTCAATTCAGCATAAAAAACATTGAAGTAAAACCGGCACAAAGGAAAGCTGCTGCGCCATTTACCACCAGTACATTGCAACAGGAAGCCAGTAGAAAACTTGGATATCCGGTTGCAAAAACCATGTTGCTTGCACAAAAACTTTATGAGGCAGGACATATCACCTATATGAGAACTGACTCTGTGAATTTATCAGAAACAGCCATCAATGGAGCTGCCAATGAAATCATCAGAGCTTATGGTAAGGCATACAGTGCTCCCCGTAATTACACCACCAAAAATGCCAGTGCACAAGAAGCGCACGAAGCCATTCGTCCTACATACTTTGAAAATCACACTGCAGGAACTGATTCACAGGAAATAAAACTTTATGAATTGATCTGGAAAAGATCCATTGCCAGTCAAATGGCGAATGCAGAACTTGAACGCACTGTGGTTGATATAAATGTCAGCAAATCTGAAAGAACCATGAGAGCTGAAGGAGAAATCATTAAATTTGATGGTTTCTTAAAAGTCTATTTAGAAGGTCAGGACGATGATGAGGATCAAGAAAATTCAGATCTGCTTCCACCACTGGCAATTGGCGAACAATTGGATTTGAACCAAATGAATTCTGAACAAAAATTCAGTCGCCCTGCTCCTAGATACACAGAGGCCAGTTTGGTTAAAAAACTTGAAGAATTGGGTATTGGCAGACCTTCAACTTATGCCCCAACCATTTCTACAATTCAGAAAAGAGGTTATGTGATCAAAGACAACCGCGATGGTACTCCAAGGTTGTATCAAACCGCTGTTTTGAAAAATGGTCAAATAACAGTTAAAACAGCAACCGAAAATGTTGGTGTTGAAAAGAACAAATTATTTCCAACTGATATCGGTACTCTAGTCACAGATTTCTTAAGTGAACATTTCCAAGACATCATGGACTATGGTTTTACTGCAGCAGTAGAAAAGGAATTTGACGACATCGCTCAAGGCACAGTTGCATGGAATAAAATGATAGATGGTTTTTATAAACCATTTCACATGGATGTAGATAAAACATTGGCAAATGCAGAACGTGTTAAAGGTGAGCGTGTCATTGGAACAGATCCAACTACAGGCAAGCCTGTAACGGGCAGAATAGGCCGTTATGGTCCATTGGTACAAATTGGCGATTCTGAAGATGAAGAAAAGAAATTTGCCAGTTTGAGAAGTGGTCAAACACTTGAAACCATAACCTTAGAGCAGGCTCTTGATCTATTTAAATTACCTCGACTTATTGGTGAGTATAAAAACGAAAAAGTAACTGCTGCGATTGGTCGATTTGGACCTTATATCAAATTTGGAAGTTTGTTTGCTTCGATCCCTAAAGACAGAGATGTTTTTGAAGTGAACATTGAAGAAGCAATAGAACTTATTGAAGCAAAGATCAAAGCTGAATCAGAAAGGCTCATCAAAACATTCCCTGAAAATCCGGATATTGAAATATTGAAAGGCAGATGGGGACCATATATTGCCTACAAAAAATCCAATTTTAAGATCCCTAAAGATGCCACAGCCGAGAATTTGAGCTTTCAGGATGTTATGGCTTTGATAGACAAACAAGGCGGATTAAAAGAAAGTAAATCCAAAGACGCTGCGCCGAAAGCAAAAGCCAAGGCAAAAGCTAAAGCAAAAGCAAAATCTAAAAAATAAGCCGGTCCGGATGTTAGAAACCACTAAGATCAAAGCACTTATTTCATTGTTGGACGATCCGCAACAAGAGGTGTGGGAGTCTGCAATGGTAGAATTGTCTAAGGCCGATTATCAACAAATAGATGAGTTGAATTTATTGTTGGAAGACATTGAATTGAACCCGGAACAACATGAGCGATTGCAATCCTGTATCACAAAAATCAGATATCAGTATTTAGGTAACAAACTTATAGGCTGGAAAAAGAAAGGTGGTGAGAATTTATTGGAAGCCATGTCATTCATCAGCCAATTGCACTATCCGGATGTTTCCATAGATTCTTTAAATGAAAAATTAGAGACATTGAGACTGGATGCCTGGCTCGAATTTCATTACGATCTCACATCTTTTGAGAAAGTAAAAATCCTCAATTACATTTTGTTTCAATTACATGGATTCAGAGGTGATGAAGAAAACTTCATGCACCATGAAAACTGTTTCATCAATAAAGTATTGGACAACAAAAAAGGCAATCCGATTTCGCTATCTATTGTATACATGTTGGTGGCTCAGCGATTGAATGTTCCTGTATATGGTGTCAATTTACCCAGACATTTCATAATGGCTTATGTTGAGAATGAAGAAACTGACAACCTCAATCAATTCAATGACAAACAGGTGATCAGCTCAAACCCTGAAGGTGAAATAAAATTTTACATCAATGCATACAATGGCGGAGGCGTATTCAACCTCGATCAATTGAAGTCTATATTGAAAGACATGCAATTCGATGAAAAACCTGAATACATAGAACCTTGTACCAATTCTGATATTGTTTTAAGGGTTTTAATGAATTTGTTCAACAGCTTCAGATTGAGTGAAAAACATGAGGCATTGTATCTGGACAAGATCATCGATTCGTATAGAAGTAACTAATCATTTAGATTCAGACATTTCAATCAGACCTGAATTTATCCGGTAATACATGAAAGCGTCTAAAAATTAATTTGCTATTTCAAGCAATACAATACCAGAATAGCTGCTTTTTAATACTCGGTTTCTGGTTTAAAAGAGTATAAACGATTATTCTATTAATTGAGGATTTAAACTCCTTGGAGCAGAATAGAACAAAGCTGATTGAAAGGAGTTTTTGAGATATGCTCCAATCACTTCAGTTTCACTCCATCAGGAATGAACTTAGAGTAATCACCATCATTGATGATAATGTCTCTGACGATGGTGCTTGAAATATTGGTGTAAGAAGGGCTTGATAGCAGGAATATCGTATCCACTTCATTTACCATCTCTTTATTGGCAAAGGCAATGGATTGTTCATATTCAAAATCCTGCCCGGATCGCAAGCCTCTCAAGATGAATTTTGCCCCTATTTGTTGACAGAAATGAACTGTAAGCCCGGTGTAAGTCATCACATCAATTCTTGGTTCATTCTTGAACAATGACTTTAAAATATTAATCCTTTCTTCGATGGTGAACAGATTCTTTTTACCTGAATTTTGACCAACGCCAATGATGATTTTATC
>DASWYG010000408.1:0-20039 GCA_036405075.1 Bacteroidia bacterium
ATAACACCTTGTAATGCAACCAAAATCATTTTGAAAATGTCTCAATTGAAAATTGGTGCAGGCGATAAATTGAACGTATGGGATGGAACTTCACCAGGTGGTCCGGGTACAACTCTGTTGGCCAGCTGGGGACAAACATCTAAAGCACCTCAGACTGTAACAGCTTACAGCGGAAGTATGTACATCTTATTTGAAGCTGATGGTACCGGCGTTGATTCTGGTTACATTGGTTCATATACTTCAGAACTTGGACCAGCAACATTGCCAACTCCAACTTTCGTACCTTCATCTATACCTAGTTATAATTCAACTCCGGTTAAATTCACAAATACCACTCAAAACATCGTTGGTGTTCCAACTTGGGAATGGACTGTGAATGATGATCAGCAATTGAATAACGCTAAAAAAGATTTTAACTATACATTCTCTTCAGATGGACAATATAAAGTTTGTTTGGAAATGAAGTCTTGTATCGGTAATAACAAAACATGTACAGTAATTGATGTAGTTACTCCGAATACTCAAACCATGTTGGATCTTAAAGCTTCTCAAAGAAGACCAAATGTTAACGTGGATAGAACGGTTTTAACTCCGGTTATCGACAACGCCAACAGATTTGAGTATACCATTTTCCCAACTTCATACACTTTATTGAACCCACCTGCAGGCCCATCTACTTATGGTGCAGGATTTATCAAATACAACGCAACACCAGGTGATTCAATACCAACTCCAATTTTGAAGTTCTCTAGCCCGGGTTGCTACACCATTACTTTAAAAGCATGGAACAGCCTTGATCCGATCAATACAGTTAAAACCATTGTTAAAAACAAATTCATTTGCGCTTTGGATTACTGTGTACCAAATTCATTCATTTTGAGTTCGGATGTTGGAATCAACAGGGTTAAAGTTATTGATGGTGGCAATGAGCTGATCAACAACTACTCTACTTCAGGAGATGCAGCGTACTCAAATTTCAGTACTTCTATTATTGCTAACCTAACTTATGGTCGTGAATATACTTTAGAAGTTTCTAGAACCAGCTCAGTTGACCCAGCAAATAGAAAAGCTTGGATTGACTGGAACATCGATGGTGACTTTGATGATCAAGGTGAAGAAATCTTGACCGAAAGCAGCACTTATAACCAAATCAAATCTGTAAACTTCACAGTACCTGCATTAGCTCAATCTTTTGAAGGTTTAACCAGATTGCGTGTTGCTTCAAACTACAACAACGAATCTACTACTCCATGCGGTCCATTGACTGCCGGTGAGTACGAAGATTACGGAATTATGCTTGGCAATGACAATTCAAGACCAGTAATTACCTTATTAGGTGAAGACACTGTAAGAATTGAAATAGGTTCAAACTATACAGATGATGGTGCAACAGCTTATGACGTATCAGAAGGTGATATCACCAATGACTTGGTCATTACCAATGATGTGGACGCTACGGTTACCGGTATTTACAATGTTACTTTCAATGTAACTGATAAATCAGGCAATCCAGCAGAGCCGGTTTCAAGAACCATTATCGTGGTGAATGACTTGACCAAGCCAATTTTAACACTGAACCCAGGTGCACCAGGTTGCATAAGTGTTAAGAGAAACAATGACCCATACATTGATCCGGGGGCAACTGCTTCAGACAATAAAGCGCCATTTAACTTAACTTCTTCTATCGTAACCGAAGGTTCTGTTAACACCAGTGTTGTTGGAAACTATACCATTACCTATACAGTTCAAGACGTAGCAGGTAACATAGTGACTAAAT
This sequence comes from Bacteroidia bacterium, assembly GCA_036405075.1. Lineage (GTDB taxonomy): Bacteria > Bacteroidota > Bacteroidia > NS11-12g > UBA955 > JABMMZ01. The sequence goes on from DASWYG010000408.1 coordinate 1,778, forward strand.
CAAGAAACATCTGTGTTGTAGACAATACACCTCCAATGATTCATCCGGATGGTGATACTTCAATTCAAATTGGCAGCACTTGGTTCGATTTAACCTATGTGACTGATGAGTATGATTTGTTCCCTGTAATGACAAGAGAGTGGGGCTTCAATGGCCAAGTGAACACTTTGTCAAGAAGAACCTATCCTGTTACATATTATGCTTATGATTCTGCAGGAAATCAAGCGATTCCTGAACACAGAAACTACAGAGTAGATGATTTCATCCCTCCTGTGATCAACCTAAATACGTTTGATGTAATCGAACACGATGTAAGAAAAGTATACAACTCAATTCCAGCATCTGTTACTGACAACTATTACGATGTCGACAACAATGAGGTGAGTTTGCGTATGATTTTCACAGACGTAGATTACACAACTTTAGGCACATATAAAGAAATCTTTGAAGCAATTGATGGTTCAGGTAATAAAACCACAAAAACCAGAACAGTAAAAGTTGTAGATAGAGAAGCTCCACAAGTATGGGGTCCGGACATTAAAGGTTGTGTTGGCGAGAATATCTGGCCAATGTGGGGATTAACCACTACCGATAACTACTATGGCCCTTCAGAATTATTGCCATTGGTTGAAATCGTTTACCAAGATGTAAATATCTGGGAAGAAGGATCATACTCTATCCTTTACAAGGTTACTGATCCAAGTGGTAACACTTCAGTGAATTTCAAAAGAAATGTATACTTCACATACTGGCCAAAATGCTTTAACAGCACAGTTTCAGTAAGTGATATCAAATCTGCTGAAGAAGCTGTTAATGTTTACCCTAATCCTACAAGCGGTCTTGTTAGCATTGATCTTCAAGGTGCAGTTGCTCAAAATGCAACAGTTGAAGTATACAATGCAATGGGCCAATTGATATTGAGCAACAACTACACTGCAGCACAAAGCAAATTTGACTTAGACTTGAGCGGAAACGCTGCGGGTGTTTACACAGTCAAATTGATTGTAAATGGTGAAGTTGTTACCAAAAGAGTTGTATTACAGTAATTAATCTATCAAATATAAGAATTGCGCACCTGTTCATTCAGGTGCGCATTCTTTTTTTAAAGGGTTTCGTAGCAGTATAATGTGTTGAACATCCTGAAGAGAAAAATTGATAACAAAATCATGTTTCGGATGAATATTTAAAAACAACTGTTCTGGCCCCTCAGAAGACTTAATCTTAAAAACGACCTAACTCTCATTTATGTACAAACGAATTGAACCAGGCCTCTAAAAATGGCCTAATTGGATATCATAACTATTGTTGTTCTTAAGAATAACTTTTAGACAATCCTATTCTAAGACCGGCTGAGTATTCAATGATTCATTCGTCGACATCATCTACAATGTCTGTTGGTTTGTCTTGTTTGTCTACGGCATAAATACTAAGAAGTGTCGAATAAACTGCCATCAATCCAATACCAATAATTAAGAATCCGTTGCCAAAATACACATGCAATAATTTAAATACTGCACCAGTAACGATTGAAATACTGGCAGCAGGCCTTAATATTTTAAACGCCCAAACAGTATATTTTGGAAGATCATTTGCATTTACTTTTAGTTTCTCCTTTACAAAAATACTTAACAGAAACCAGAGCAATAAAAAGCCACTTGGAATTAAACGAATAAAAATGCCAAATTTGATGTTTTCATCAAAAGAATAAAAGTTAAGCAAAATGAGCAGACCAAAAGAGATCCAAAGTAGAAGTGTTCTAAAATGAATCATCGATTATAGATCAACTGTATAATGGGAAACCTGACATCAATTTGTTAACTTCAGATCTAATTGATTGAAGTTTTGCTTCGTTGTCATGGTTCATCAAAGATTCATTGATCAAACCGGCAATTACCGGCATTTGAGCTTCTTTCATTCCCCTTGTGGTAATTGCAGGCGTACCTAAACGGATACCGGAAGTGACAAATGGAGAACGAGTTTCAAAAGGAACAGTGTTTTTATTGATGGTGATGTCGCATTTAACCAAAGTATTTTCGGCAAGTTTACCAGTTATGGCATCGCCTTTTGGTCTAAGATCAATGAGCATTAAATGGTTATCTGTTCCACCTGAAATGATCTTATACCCTAAATCAACCATGGCTTTAGCCAGAGCAGCAGCATTGCTCTTAACTTGCTGCATATATGTTTTAAATTCAGGCGTTAAAGCTTCGCCAAAAGCAACCGCTTTAGCCGCAATGACATGTTCCAAAGGACCACCTTGCGTACCAGGAAATACAGCACCGTCGAGAACTGCACTCATCATTTTAGGTTCACCTTTTGGTGTTGTTTGACCCCAAGGATTTTCAAAATCTTTTCCCATCATGATAACGCCGCCTCTTGGTCCTCTTAATGTTTTGTGGGTTGTAGAAGTAACTATGTGACAATGTGGAAGTGGGTTGTTCAACAATCCTGTAGCGATCAATCCTGCCGGGTGAGAGATATCTGCTAATAAAAGGGCTCCTACACTGTCTGCAATTTCTCGCAATGTTTTATAATCCCAATCACGGCTATATGAAGAGGCACCGCAAATGATCAATTTTGGTTTTTCTCTTTTTGCAGTATCCGCAATCTTATTAAAATCGATGGTACCAGTTGATTCTTCGACTCCATAAAAGCTAGGCACATATAATTTTCCTGAAAAATTGACAGGAGATCCATGGGTTAAGTGACCGCCATGACTGAGATCAAATCCTAAAATCTTATCGCCTGCATTCAAGCAGCCAAGCATTACAGCTGCATTTGCCTGTGCACCGCTATGTGGCTGTACATTTGCCCATTCAGCACCAAAAAGTTTTTTGATTCTATCAATTGCAAGTTGCTCTACTTGGTCTACTATTTCACAACCGCCATAGTAGCGTTTACCCGGCAATCCTTCTGCATATTTATTGGTTAAAACAGACCCCATAGCTTCCATAACCTGTTTGCTAACAAAGTTTTCTGAAGCGATGAGTTCTATGCCATGTTCCTGGCGATGTTGCTCCTGTTGAATTAAGTCGAAAATCTGGGTATCTCTTTGCATGGTCTTTATTGGGCAAAGATATTTAAAGTTTTGATATTATAATTAGGTTCAAAAATTACCTGTCTTCAAATTTAAACACCGGTATTAAGTGGTCAAATTTATAGGGTATTTGCAAGTTTAAGGTAGATTGAAATTATACTTTAAAGGCAATAATTGGATATGATTTTGTCTTTGATTCGAACAAAACAAAGAAATTTTACCTCAAATTGGGCGAAAACTGAAGACAGAATCCATGTTTTTTTGACTTTGACGTCTGGAATAAATATATTTGCTATCTTGAGTCTATTACACAAGACCATAAAAAGTGTTACCTTCATTTGTGCATTGTTTCTGACGATGAGTCTGAAATCTCAGGGGAATAGATTATCTACAATTATTACGGGCCCTAAGAAACTGTCGATTTGCGGAATCAATGATACTGCTGCTTTTGAGGTTTATAACATCTCTTCCGGAACTGTTACAAGCATACAAATAAGGGTGAATTTACCCAGTGGAATCAGGTACATAAAGGGAAGTATAAATGGTGGCTCTGTAAGTGAATCTAACGTCAGCAATACGAATCAACCTGTTTTTACAGCGCCTAATCTCAGTTTGGCAGGGAATTTCAAATTTAAAATGATGCTTTCAGCTGACTGTGATTTACTCACTTTCTTAAATTCGAGCAATACGCCTGCCATCACCTGCAGGATTGATTATACTGGAAATTTTGATAACGGCAGTTCAATTCCTTTTTCTGTCAATGTGCCTTCCGTGCAGTTTGTGAGTGTGAGCAACCTGTCATATACCGGAGATCTGGGCACTAAATTCACAAGGACCATTACAGTTGGTAATTATGGCAAGGGCCCACTAAGAGAAATCATCATTAAAAGAATCAATGGGAAAGATGTTTCTACTTTTTTTGTTGATAAAGGCAGCAGCTCATTTGTATCTGATACGGTTTATACCAAATTTGGGCCGTCACATTTTAAGACCATTGGAAATTTAGATACTTTCCTGGATCAAAATGAAGTGATTGTTGTTACAGATTCCAATCGAATAAAAGGGTGTAAGAATTTAAATACAGCTTTCGAAGTAAGTTGGGGTTGTAATGGGAAAAATTGCCAGGTAAGTAAGGTTTCCGGTTCTGTTTTTATCAGCAACAATTCACCTGCTTTAAAAGCAATTCCAATGCCTGTTTATCCAACATGTTATAACTACAATACATTTAAATCAGAAATTAAGTTCGTCAATACCGGCAATATGACGGCAATAACGCCGCGAATTTACATTTCACAAAATTACCCTTATACATTTACCACAATCGATACCTTTTCTGTGCGCTATAAAATTGGTTATAAGGGAGCATTGATCAAACCCTTAAAAGACAGTGTTACCGGAACTTATAATCAAGGTTACTATGGTTGCATTGGATTGTATCCTATAGGAATGTTTAGGATTAAGGTGCCTGATTTGAAACCTAACGACACATTATACGTCTCCTGGGACATGAAATCTTGTACGCCCCCCAGTTGTTCAAATGCAAGTATTTTACTTAACGGTTGGGCATATTATGCAGACTATAAAGACCAATGTAGCAATGTTAAAAACATACCATGGGCATGGGGGAAAGTATATGATCAGCAGTATTTTGGTGCTTCCAACTTCATACCCACCGATCTGATTAACAATCAGATTGGTGAATTTAGAATGTACATCAGTTCAGTGGCATTGCTCAACAGAAGCAACAGCGCTAAGTATAAAGTGGACATTACCTTACCTAAGGGACTGACGCACTCATTGTTAAAAAAGGATTTTTATTTTATCAATGCTGATTTGACCTCCAATTGGAGTCCTGATAGTTTAAGGATGTATGGAGATACTTTGAGGGCATTCTTTTCACACCCTGTTCCGTTTGATTTAACCGGAAGCGAACTTATTTATTACTTGAAAGCTGATTGCAGCAAGACCGGAGCAAATGGGTCAAAAACCATGAACCTTCAGTTTTTATACAATCCTGATGCAAACTGTAATCCCAAAGAATGGTTAACCCTCACTTGTCAAAATATGCAATTGAAAATCCATTGTTTTAGTAATTGTGCAGGTGGTATGAAGTTTAGGAATTTTTCGGCAAGGCGCATCAGTTTTGGATTACCCGATAATAACAATGATGGAATAGCAGACACTACCGGTAGTTTGGACACTTTAAAAGTAAGAGAGGAACGTTGCTTTACCGGCGACACGATCATGACAGTATATACCGGTACAGTTAAAAGAACCACTTCGGTTGTATCCTGGAGAAATGCATATATAGAAAGTTATGTCTCAAATGGCAGGTACTTAGAGGTGGCGGGTATCAATTTAATGGTATGGAGAAGAGGCGTCACATTGTCTGTAAACTGCAATCAGATTAAAAGCTGGAAAACCGTTTCCGGGAATGACGCATCATTTAAAATCGATCTCAGCACAGATTCTATGCTCAATTGTGTTTCGAGTTCGTTCAGATACAGCAACGACGACAGTTTAGTGGTTAAAGTAAAATACAGAGTAGCAGAAAATGCTTATGGGCTGATTTTGAATTTAAACTTTAACAATCAATTTTATACCTCCTCAGTTACAAACCCATCTTTGAGTTCTGCAAAGTTCCAATGCGATACATTTTCAGGCCAAATGATTTTGGCAGGTTATTATTTTGCGACTTGTTGCAATGATATCTATCAGGCTAATTCCTGCAGTCAAATGTGGGTCAACAACTATTACTATTTGGGTATTGGTGCCTGTTGCAACAATTATGGAGGAAACAATTACTTTCCTTATGAATACCGACATTTTGCAAGATTAAAGTCTATTCGATTTTATACACCTCAAGGCTTCAAGTACATTTATTCTCAAATGGCTCAATATCGAACTTCAGGTTCAAATAAAACCACCTGGGAACTAAAGGATTCGTTGTACACTTCCAATTTGAATACTAAGCCTTTGGTTTTTGATGTTTCAGGTAATTACAGAGATTCAACTACCGGAAAAATCAGACCCAGCGATGATGGATTTCACGGTTATTTCAATGCATTGATAGAGCCTTCTTGTGAGTCTGGAAATGGGGGAAATTTGCCATTCAGATATGATTTTATTTTCGAAAAAAGAGGGGTTTTAGGTAGTGGTTATGATACAATAACAGGAGGGTTCAATGAACAAGTTTATTACAATAAACCAGTATATACAATTCAAGCAACTTCTCCAATAATTTATGCAGCAAAAGACACTGCAGAATGGGAATTGGTGTTTACCAATTATTCATCTAGTTTTAGCAACAACAACTCTTGGTTTTCTCCTGATAATAGCGGAGCTGTTAAAGTTGTTCAGATAAGAGATGCCGCCACCAATGCCATTTTACCACTGAGCGGCGATATCTTTAAAGTCGGAACAATTGGATATAATTCAAGTAGAAAATTTAAAATCAGAGCGATATATAACTCTTGTAAAAAAGACAGTGTTGTGATTTATACCGGTTGGAATTGCAATGAGTACCCGAAAGATTTAAACTCATACAATTGTAACAAGACCAAAACAGTTTTGTATATAGAACCTCAGAATACTCAATTCCAGGTAAGTATTACTGACTCTTCAAATATTGGCGATCTGTGTGTAGGTGTGCCATACCGAATGGTGATAGAAAACATTGGTGCAACTGCAGCATACAATACCAAAGCATTGGTCAATTTGCCAATTGGCATGACGGTGATTTCGGGCTCTTGTTATTTAAAATATCCACATAAATCAAGTAAGATCAGCCTTCCTTCACCGGTTTTAAAAAGCGGTACTTTATATGAATGGAATTTGCAAAACATTAGCACATTGATCTCTAAGGGTTTTAAAGGTGTAGACGATACCTCATCAAATAAGATCATCATAGAGTTCAGGGTAAAAACAGATTGTAATTTTTCAAGTGGTAGCTATATAAGAGCATCAGCATCAGGAAATATTAAATGCGGAGATCCTGTTATTGTTTATTCTGCCATTAGCAATCCATACAACATCAAAGGTGTGACAAGGCCATATTATACCTTATTGAAAGTTGAAGCTGATACATTGTTCACTTGTGAGAAATCGAGTAAAGTGAAAGTAAAAATCATCAATTTGGGCCCAGGGAAAACTGGAATTGAAGACAAATATCAAATCTTACTTCCACCGGGTGTTGGATTTGATTCTGCTACATATCTCAAAGTGAGATTGGCACCTCAGGACAGTAGCATTAAAACCAATCGATTCAATGGTGCCAGTGAAATCGAATTTGGATTGATACCTGATGTTGTGCCTGGAGATAGTATGTTGTTTGAATTTGGAATCAACAGCGACAATGCCTTATTGAATTGTGGCAGTTTGGATCTATACAGCCAAACGGCAGTTAAACAAGAAGTTATTTGTGTCAGTAATCTAACAAAATGCAAGATCAATGTGGTTACCGGCAATAGTTTGATACAACCATTGATTGTAAAGGGAAATGTCGGATTTACAGCTTTGAAATCTTCATTGTTGGGACATATCAATGATTCGGAATCACTGAATCTCAATTACAACATTGTCAATTCAGGTTTCAATTCAGCATCGGGTAAAATCATAAAATATAAGATCATTTATGATGCCAATGGAAGTGGTACACCGGATGCAAATGACCCAATTATTTTTGTGGATTCAAGCACTGTTGGGTTGAATAAAAATGGAAATTTAGCATTTACCAAAAGCATTAAGGTCAAAGCCGGACAGTCTTGTGGTTTGTTTGTTGTATTGGATTCAGCATCATGTTCATGTAATTTCAATTACGCTAAATTTCCGGTACCAATATTAAAAAATGCAGGTCCGTCAAAATCATTATGCAGTGGAGATACCATTCAATTGGGGTCACCCAAAGTAAATGGTTATAGATATGTTTGGTCGCCCGGTCAAGAGTTTATTGTTGATACACTTGCTCAAGTAAAGGCCATTATCATTAACAATGATTCAATAGGTATAGACAAACAATACATCTTAACCACTTATCGCGGACAATGCAGCAGCAAAGACACTGTTAAAGTTTCAGTTTTCAAATTACCTCAAATAAGTATCAGGCAGAATGATACCGGTGTTTGTGAAGGCAATAAAGTAGATCTTAAAGCTGTATCAACCGGTGGAACAGGCACTCATTACTATGATTGGGTACCTTCAGGACAAGTATTGAACAGTAAAGTTGCAACTACAAAAACGAAGAACATTCAATCTCAAAAGTTTAAAATAACCATTACTGATGCTAAGAATTGCAAAGCGATGGATTCGGTACAAATAAACATTTACCCTAAACCGGTGAATGCATTTGGGCAATCTAAAGTTTGCAATGGCGATTCGGTTGAGATCATTGATTCTACTAAAATTACAGGAGATAGTATCAGGTTCATTGAATGGACTTATTTAAAAGAGGATACAACGGGGGTTAAAAGATTTAAATTGAATCCCAACGGCAGTTTGTTGTTTGATTTGAAATTGAGAACCATTTCAGGGCTTGGCTGTGCTGATACTTTGAGCAAAAAGATCATTGTTCATCCTAATCCGGATGTTTCATTTAATTTTCAGAATGTTTGTCTGGGTGAGAAAGTAAAATTTACCTCAACCTCCAGTATTGTGGGTGGAGAACCCATCAACCATCATTGGTTCATAGACAATAATAACTTTGATACAAGTTCTCTGGATTACACGTTTAACACTTCAGATACCTTCAATGTGGCCTTGGCCGTGATTTCTAATTCCGGATGTTCTGATACAGTATTTTCAAAAGTTGAAATTTATCCGTTACCAATTTCTGATTTTAGCGTAGGAGATGTTTGCAGCGGCGATTCAATACATGCATTAAACTCTTCTGCATCTACCAATGGTAAAGGATTTGCTAGTATTTGGACCTATGAAAACAGATTGGACAGCAGTATTAATTTGACATTCATCAATCGAAAAGATACATCTTATAAATTGAATCTGGAAGTTGTAAGCAGCGATGGTTGTAGGGATACCAGTACGAAAATTGTTTGGGTAAATCCAAATCCAGTTTCAATGTTTACAGCTTTGCCAGTATGTGAGAATACTTCAACTTCATTTGTTTCATCTTCAAATATCGGCAAAGGAACTATTGTCAATTACAAATATGAACTCAGTGATGGTACCAACAATTTGCAATCCAATTTTAAACATAAGTTTTTGATTGCAGATACTTTTCAAGCCACATTGATCATTCAATCCGATAAAAATTGTAAAGACACATTTACAAATGATGTCATCGTATACCCTAAAATAAACCCTGATTTTACATTTAACGATACCTGCGCAGGATTTACTGCACAGTTTGAAGACAAGTCGAGCTTTATTAACACCGGAATCATAGAAAGAAAGTTCAGATTTTCAGCTACAGATTCTGCGATGATTGTGAATCCAACTTTCACTTATACGCAAGCCGGTAAATACAAAGTGTTCTTGGAAGTAAAGTCGACAGAATTTTGCAGTTATGATACCTTCAAGGAAATAAATATTTTTCCAATACCTCGTGCATTGTACAAAGATTCTAACAAGTGTTTTGACAACAGATTTAGTTTTTCTTCAGAATCCAATATAAGCTCCGGAAGCATTAAGAATCAGAAGTGGACCTTTGGGGATCTCACTCAATCCAATTCAGCATATACATTACACTCATTTCCGGAATCAGGTACATACAGTGTTAAATTGTGGGTTATTAGCGATCGGAATTGCACAGATTCAATAGAAGGACTGGCAACAGCTTATCCTCCGGTTTATGCAATTTTTAGCCATCAAAATGTATGTTTGGGACAGATGATGTTTTTTAAAGATTCGAGTGTGGTGAGCAATTCAAACATCAAAGAATTTAACTGGACTTTTGGAGATGGCGGTAAATCATCACTTCAAGATCCAATGCACATGTATAAATCACCGGGCAAATACAATGTAGAGTTGAAAATTAAAACAGGATACGATTGTTTTTATGATTCAATGAAGGAAGTAGAAGTGTATCCGGTTCCTGTTGCCGACTTTAATTTAGATCCAAGTATCAGCAACATTTTGCAGCCCAATATTGGCATCAGCGATTTAAGCACAGGAGCAGATTCGATATTCTATATTTTGGGAGATGGAAGTAGCACTGATCTAAGAAATTTGGTGAAAGCTTACCCCGACAGCGGCACTTATAAGATCACTCAATATGCTTTAAACAAATTTGGTTGTATTGACTCAATAACGAAAACACTGGTGATCAATTACATGTTTGTTTTCAATGCACCAACAGCATTTACACCCAATGGCGATGGAAAAAACGATGTTTATGCACCCGGAGGAATAGGCATAGATGAGTATGAAATGAGCATTTATAACCGCTGGGGTGAATTGATCTACCAATCAGAACCCGGTGTTCCTTGGGATGGAAAATATGCAGGTGACTATGTAATGGATGGCGTATATGCAGTCTATTTTAAAATTCGAGATTACAAAGGAAGATGGCATTACAGCGCTACAACTGTTACGGTTTTAAGGTAAAATGCAGAATCATACAAAAAACAATTATATTTGTAATATCAAATACATTAAATGCTAAAAGCCAAATTGCTTTCAGTAGCTCTGTTGTTATTTACAATAACACAAGCGCAATTCAATCCAAAGCTCAATAGATTTTCGGCCACTCACAAAGATGGTATTGTTTATCTTGATTGGATAATGAATTCGGGTAGTGTCTGTTTAGGCATCGTAATTGAACGATCTGAAGACTCGGTTAATTTCAAAGAGATTGGAGATATTTCGGGAATTTGTGGCAATTTAACCAAGCCGGTTCAATATTACTTTACAGATGAATTTCCGGTCTTAAATAAGAAAATGTACTACCGTTTGTCTTTTGTCGGATTTGCTTATTCTGATGTTATTTCTATAGTTGCGGTTGATGTCAATAAGGACGAGTACTCATTGTTTCCAAATCCTGCTGTCGGTTTATCTACACTCAATTTTTATAACCCTAAAATAGAAAATCACAGCATCATTGTTTTGGACAGTCGTGGAACAGAAGTATTGAGATTAAGCACTTCAGAGGATAAATTTCTGATTGATACAGAAGAATTGGACATGGGAATCTATCAATTTCTCATATTCAATTCCACTTATTCCAACACAGTCAGTGGCCGAATGGTAGTTGCCCATTAAAGCACATAATTTTAGTATCCTGTTACCAGTAATCCCAAGGCTGCTTTTAAACTGCATTTTTGATATTTTGAATATGCAGTAGCTGCCAAATTTCGGATCTCTTTATCACTTAGATTTTGAACATATCCTCTGAGAGCGTCATGCAAAGTGTATGCCTCAGGGCACATCAAATTGGTGGTCCACAGCAATGGTTTGGCATTTGATGATTTAAGAATTTCTGAGAAGTAATTTTTACTTGCACAAGCGAGAATGATACAATTTCGTTGAATGCCATCGATATTGGAAATTGAATCAGAATAATTAAAATCCATTAAGCCATTGTGGCCAATGTATACATCTAATTTTGCGTTACCATAAAGGCCAATGGTTTTATGATTGATCATGATGGTGTCTTTCTTTTTACCCTGCAAAGAAAGGATCAGATCTTTGGTGCATTGCTCAATGTATTTGCCATTATAAGCATCAGCAATCAAGTAAATGTTTTTTGATTTGTTTTTGAAGACCAAACGTTCCATTATGACTGAATCCTTTTTCAAACCATTTGGAAAAGGTCTTTTAGAAATTAATTGCCATTCTGTGCTTTTTTTGAAATAGGATTTAATGCCATAACCACATCCCCAATAGAGATTTGAACCAGGTTTTTGACCATTTCCAATACCTTCGGGTACTTTTACTATGCCTTGATAGAGATTGTCGCACAACGCCACCATTACATGAATTGAATGTTGGACAGAATCAATAGAAATCACAGGCGATTGTGTGGTTTCAAAATTGATGTTTGCAGCCTGAGATGAATGATTGATTTTGCGTTCGCAGTTTAGAGAAAGCAAGCAAAACAGAACATAAAAGCAATTCATCTGTATCATGGATGCTTAACGAAGATAAGGATTTAATTATTGTCAAATTTATCAATTGATCATCTGAGTCAAAAATGAAAACCATGATGTTTAAATAATCTTATAAAGTCAGAAGGTTATTTTTGAGACCGCATGTATATTTGTAACATGCAGATCAGACCTTTAGCCGAACGTGTAAGACCTTTGAAATTAGATGATTTTTCGGGTCAAAAGCACTTAACAGGTCCCGATGGTCCGCTGCGCAAATACATAGAATCTGGCAATGTACCCAGCATGATATTTTGGGGACCACCCGGTGTAGGTAAAACCACATTGGCCAGAATTATTGGAGAAACGGTGAATCTGCCTTATGTGCAATTGAGTGCCATCAGTGCAGGAGTTGCAGATGTTAGAAAGATCATCACCGAATCAGCAGAAAAAGGTAAAATTTTATTGTTTTTAGATGAGATACACCGTTTCAATAAAAGTCAGCAAGATGCATTATTGGGAGCAGTTGAATCGGGCAATATATTATTGATTGGTGCAACAACTGAAAATCCTTCTTTTGAAGTCAACAATGCTTTGCTTTCACGATGTCAGGTATATGTGTTGCAGGAGTTGAGTGTTGAGGATTTGTTGGATATGGCAAACAAGGCCATTGAAAGAGATGAATTCTTACAATCAAAACAAGTGAAAATCAAAGAACACCATGCATTGTTGCAATACAGTGGTGGCGATGGCAGAAAGCTCTTGAACATCATTGAAATGTTGGCCATGCACGAAGATTCACCTGTTGAGATCACGGATGAAAAAGTCCAAAAAGTTTTGCAAAACAAGCAAATTGTTTATGACAAAGCCGGCGAGGAACATTACAACATCATTTCGGCATTTATAAAAAGTATGAGAGGCAGTGATCCCAATGCTGCAGTGTATTATTTGGCCAGAATGTTGGAAGGAGGCGAAAAGCCCGAATTCATTGCTCGAAGAATGGTCATTTTGGCATCGGAAGACATAGGCAATGCCAATCCAACAGCATTGGTAATTGCCACAACAGCTATGCAAGCAGTTCAGATGTTGGGTATGCCCGAAGGCAGGATCATCTTGTCTCAATGTGCCACCTATTTGGCTTGCAGTCCAAAAAGCAATGCTTCATATATGGCCATTGGCAATGCTTATGATTTGGTAAGATCCACGGGTGCATTGCCTGTGCCCATGCATTTAAGAAATGCACCAACAAAATTGATGAAAGAATTGGACTACGGCAAAGATTATGAATATGCCCATTCTCATCCCGGCAATTTTGTTCAGTTGGAGTTTCTTCCGGATACGATTAGAGGGGCTAAATTGTATGATCCCGGAAACAATGCCAGAGAAAATGAGATGCGCGAATTCTTGAAACGCAGGTGGAAAGAGAAATATGGCTATTGAATTTGGCGCATAATGCCGTTCATCGATTTTTAGATCTTTCTTTTTAAATTTAATCTTTAGGCTTTTCCTTAAGTTAACTTAATGTTCAGATTATTAAAACATTAAGCATAAGATCGCTTATAATTTTGAACATTGCGTCGATTTGTAAAAAAGTAGTTTAAGCCATAAAATTTGATTACCTTTGCACATTTTATAAAAATTTAGCATGTACCGCACTTTAAAACAAGTTAACTGGCCGGAGATAGAGAACGAAATTTCAGCTTTATGGGGAAAAGAAAACACCTTTCAGAAGAGCATTGAGATTCGTCCTTCCGAGCGTCGATTTGTTTTTTATGAAGGTCCTCCGAGTGCCAATGGCATGCCGGGCATACATCACGTGATGTCTCGCGCCATCAAGGATATTTTTTGTAGGTATAAAACACTTCAAGGTTTCAGAGTAGATCGCAAAGGTGGTTGGGATACTCATGGTTTGCCAATTGAATTGCAGGTTGAAAAGCGTTTGGGTATTACCAAAGAAGATATCGGTAAAAAGATTTCTGTTGAGCAATACAATTTGGAATGCAGGCAAGATGTGATGATGTTCAAGGACAAATGGGATGATTTGACTCAGAAAATGGGTTATTGGGTAGACCTCGACCATCCTTACATCACTTATGAAAATAAATACATAGAGACTTTATGGCACCTTTTGAAAAGACTTCACGAAAAAGGATTTTTATACAAAGGGTACACCATTCAACCTTATAGTCCTGCCGCAGGAACCGGTTTGTCTTCTCATGAATTGAATCAGCCCGGCACTTACAGAAATGTAAAAGACACAACAGCTGTAGCTCAATTCAGTTTGAATGCAGATTCAAACTCTAAAACCAATGAATTGTTTGGAACCCAAGGTTTAGATATAAAATTTCTGGCCTGGACCACCACACCTTGGACACTACCAAGCAATACTGCCTTGGCCGTAGGTAAAAACATCAACTATGTATTGGTAAAAACTTACAATGCCTACAGTCACAAAGAAGTGAATGTGGTATTGGCAGAAAATTTAATAGGCAAACATTTCAATGCAGCTGCATCAGAAATTGCATTTGAGGATTATAAACCGGGAGATAAACTCATACCGTTTAAAGTTTTAGGAACAGTAAAAGGGGCTTCTTTAGAGGGCTTGAATTACGAGCAATTGTTGTCTTTTGAAGCCAATAAACGCGAGCTTATAGAAGGTGATGCATTCAAAGTCATCATTGGCGATTTTGTCACAACAGAAGATGGAACAGGTATCGTTCACATTGCACCGAGCTTTGGTGCTGACGACTTCAGGGTGGCCAAACAAAATGGTATAGGTTCACTCACCATGGTTGATAAGAGAGGCAAATTTGTATCAGGAGTTGAAGACGGTGTATTCATTTACAATGAAGAATTCGTTAAGGAAGACTATTTGAATGAGCAGCAAAAAGCTGAGGCTTTGGATGAGCAAAGACAAAAATTGTCAGGGTTTATCAAAGACACTTCTAAGCTCCATTATTTGAGTGTGGATGAAAGGTTAGCGCTTAAACTTCAGAACGAAGACAAATTATTCAAAAAAGAAAAATACGAGCACACATATCCGCATTGTTGGAGAACCGATAAACCAATTTTGTATTATCCATTGGAAAGCTGGTTCATACGCACAACCGCTGTAAAAGACAAGTTGGTTGAAATGAACAAGACCATCAAATGGAAACCTGAATCTACCGGCGAAGGCAGGTTCGGCAATTGGTTGGAAAATTTGGTAGACTGGAATTTGAGCAGAAGCCGTTTCTGGGGAACACCTCTTCCAATATGGAAAACCGACGATGGTTCAGAAGAAAAGTGCATAGGATCGAAAAAAGAACTTTTCGAATGCATCAGAGAAGCCAATGAGAAATTGGGTCTGGATCAAAAATTTGATGAAGAGACATTTGATCTTCACAAACCATTTGTGGATCAAGTTATCTTGGTATCAAGCGAAGGCAAGCCAATGAAACGCGAATCAGATCTGATCGATGTATGGTTTGACAGTGGTGCAATGCCTTATGCACAATGGGGTTTGGATGCACAAGACAAATGGGCTGAGAATTTTCCTGCTGATTTTATAGCAGAGGGTGTCGACCAAACAAGAGGATGGTTCTTCACCTTACATGCGATAGCTGTCATGTTGTTTGATTCAGTTGCGTATAAAAACGTTTTAGCCAATGGATTGGTATTGGATAAAAACGGAACTAAAATGAGTAAACGACTGGGCAATGTTGTAGATCCTTTTGCTACCATTGCTCAATATGGAGCAGATTCTACCAGATGGTACATGATCACCAACAGTGATCCTTGGGACAATCTGAAATTTGATTTGGAAGGCATAGCCGAAACACAAAGAAAATTTTTCGGAACGCTTTACAATACCTATTCATTTTTTGCCATATATGCCAATATCGATCAGTTTGAATACAGCGATACTGCAACAAATAAAGACTCTTTAAGTGAGTTGGATCATTGGATATTGTCTAAATTGAACACGCTGATCAAGACTGTTTCAGAGAAGATGGATGATTACGATCCAACACCTGCAGCCAGAGCGATTGAAACTTTTGTATGCGATGATTTAAGCAATTGGTATGTTCGATTATCCAGAAGGCGATTCTGGAAAGGTGAAATGAACGAAGACAAACATGCTGCTTATGATACCTTGTACAAATGTTTGGGAACAGTTTCACAGTTGATGAGTCCTTATGCACCATTCTTCTCAGATTGGTTGTTCAGGGCTTTAAAAATGGATAAAACAACGGAATCGGTTCATCTGAGTTTAATGCCGAAAGTAAATGAGGACATTATTGATGTTGAATTGGAAAAAACCATGGGATTGGCTCAGGATCTGAGCAGTATGGTATTGGGATTGCGAAAAAAACACAGCATAAGAGTGCGTCAACCATTGCGCAAGATCATGGTGCCGGTATTGGATGAGGCTTTCAGAGCGAGATTGAACCACATCAGGAACCTGATATTATCAGAAGTCAATGTCAAAGAATTGGAATATTTGGAGGCGGATAATGACATATTGGTAAAAGGCATAAAACCGAATTTTAAAGCTTTAGGGCCTAAGATCGGCGCCAACATGAAGGCTTTAACTGCTGCAGTTGGCCAAATGGACCAATCGCAGATCAGAACACTTGAATCAACAGGTAAAATCAACCTCAATTTAGGTCAAACTGAATTTGAGTTGTTATTGAGCGATGTTGAAATAACATCGAAAGACATACCGGGTTGGTTGGTGAACAGTTATGGTGGGTTGACAGTTGCATTGGACATCACCATTGACGAAGAATTAAGGAAAGAAGGCATAGCGAGAGAGTTTGTTAACCGATTGCAAAACTTGAGAAAGGAATCGGGATTGGATGTAACAGACAGGATAGTTGTAGAGGTTCAGGCCAGTGAATCCACTTTAAGTGCTTTACTGGATTATAAATTGTATATTTGCAGCGAAATTTTGGCAGATGCTTTGAAAGCCACAAGCAATTTGCCGGATGCCGTTGAAATAGATATAGAAGGCGAAATTTGTAAAATCAAATTAGATAAAAATGGCTAAGAAAAAAGTAGAAGAAAAAGAAAAAACACGTTACAGCGACGCTGATTTGCAAGAGTTCAAGCAAATTATTATTGCAAAGCTTGATGTTGCTAAAGAAGAATTCGGCAAAATGCAGAAATCACTTCAGAATCCAAATGAAAACGGTGATGAGAATACATCTAATCAGTATTTGACTTTGGATGATGGTGCGAGCACATTTGAAAAAGAAAATCTGAATCAACTGGCTGCCAGACAAAAGAAATTCATAGACAGTTTGGAAGCAGCTTTGGTCAGAATTGAAAATAAAACCTACGGGGTTTGCCGTGTAACCGGAAAACTCATACAAAAGGAGAGATTGAAAGCCGTCCCACATGCTACATTGAGCATGGAGGCGAAACTGAACCAATACAAATAATCCGTTTGTCTGAAATTGCTATTACAACCGAGAACCAGGTAAAACCGGGATTGAGCAAGTGGCTGATGCCGTTTGGAATATTAATTTTGGTTTTGGTATTGGACCAATCATTGAAGTATTGGGTCAAAAACAACATGATTCTTCACACCGAAAAAAAGATTTTTGGCGATTGGTTCATGCTGCATTTTACAGAAAATGAAGGCATGGCTTTCGGACTAAAATTCTTCGGAGTGAAAGGCAAATATGCTTTAACCATTCTCAGAATTGCAGTATCCATTTTTGGCTTTTGGTTTCTGATCGATCACATAAAGAAAAATGCAGGTACGTTTTTCCTTATTTGCGTTGCCTTGATTTTAGGTGGTGCAATTGGAAACATCATCGATTGTGTTTTTTACGGTGTATTTTATCAGGACATCAATTTATACAGAGGCGGATACATGTTGGGTTGGGTAGTTGACATGCTTTACTTCCCTATTATTGAAACTCATTATCCAAGTTGGTCACCCATTAAACCGGGGCAGGACTTTGTTTTCTTCAGTCCTGTTTTCAATATTGCTGACGCAGCCATCAGCATTGGGGTCATTTCAATAGTGGTGTTTCAAAAAAGGTTTTTTCACAAGAAAAAAGAAGAAGTAAGCGAAACTCAGGAAATACATACAGAGTCGATCTCAACAGATCTCGACAACAATGAACAACATGAACAAAAATCAGAAAACGTTTAAATTGAAATTGACCGCATTGTTCGGTTTGATTTTATCTTT
>DASWYG010000409.1:0-5755 GCA_036405075.1 Bacteroidia bacterium
GGGCAAATCAGGCAGGCAGCCATCAAAACAAAGGATGGGAGAGGTTTACAGACACTGTCATCAGTAAATTGGATGAGCAAAAAAACAATTTGGTGTTCTTGCTTTGGGGCAATTACGCCAGAAGTAAAAAGAAGTTGATTCACAACAACAAAGTATTTGAATCGGCTCATCCTTCACCGTTATCAGCTTACAATGGATTCTTCAATTGTAAACACTTTTCGCAAACCAATGCTTATCTTGTTGAAAAAGGTGAAACCCCTATTGATTGGCAAATCCGTTAAATGACATAGTTTTGCAGCATACAAGGAAAGTATGCAAGAGACTCCCGTCATCCATTTGGAGCGAGCTGATATATTTCAAGACAAAAACCTGGTGTTACATCAGGTTAATTTGAGCTTGATAAAAGGCGAATTCGCCTACCTCATCGGTAAAACCGGTAGTGGTAAGAGCTCTTTGTTGAAAACCCTTTACGGTGAATTGAAACTCGAATTGGGCCAAGGAAATGTAGCAGGATTTGATCTACTCAAAATGAGACGCAGACAGGTGCCCAAACTCAGAAGAAGATTGGGTATCATTTTCCAGGATTTCCAATTGCTGACTGACCGAAATGCCAAAGAAAATTTGTTGTTTGTTCTAAGGGCAACCGGTTGGAAAAACAAAATGGAAATGTTTAAAAGGGTTAGCGAGGTATTGCAAATAGTAGGTTTAGAGACAAAAGACTACAAAATGCCACATCAATTGAGCGGTGGAGAACAACAACGTCTCGTTATCGCAAGAGCCCTGTTGAACAAACCTGAAATCATATTGGCAGATGAGCCTACGGGAAACCTCGATCCGGATATATCTAATGACATTACCAAATTGCTTCAAAGAATTGCAAAAGAGGAAGGAACAGCAGTATTAATGGCCACTCATGAACATCGTCTTTTAGAGCAATACCCTGCCAGAGTCATCAAAGTTGAACACAACAAAGTGAACAACGACAGCAACTACCCATCATTTGATGTATAGTTTTTTTCGAAACAATCTTTATTTCTTTTAAACGGTAAAGCTTTTTTTTCATCTGCATCATAACTTCGTAGGAAGTGATGAATGAAGAGTTGTTGCAATTTATTTGGCAAGCGGGTTTGTTTGATGCTCATCAACTGTTGAGTACTCAAGGACAAGAAATTGAAATTATAAAAAGAGGAAATCTCAATGTTGATTCCGGACCGGATTTTTCAGAAGCAAGTATTAGAATTGATGGCGCTTTGTGGTTTGGACAAGTGGAGATCCACATACATTCTGATGATTGGTACAAACACAAACATCACAAAGATCAGACTTACAATAACACCATTTTACATGTGGTATACATCAACAATGAAAAATGTTTTAGGTCTGATGGCACTGAAGTTCCTTGCCTCGAGCTAAAAGATCGAATAACCAATAACCTTCAAAAAACTTACGAACATTTAAAATTTAACCGTTCCGAAATTCCTTGTGCGCAACATTTACAGAATGTACCTCGATTGATGTACAGACAAGCCATAGACAGATCGCTTGTTGACAGACTAAAACAAAAAAGTGATTGGGTCTATGAATGGTTGAAACACTCTACAGGCGATTGGCACTCAGTATTCATGGCATCTCTCATTCGCAGTTTTGGATTTGGTATCAACAGTGAAGCCTTTGAACAGCTTGCCCTTAATCTGCCTGTCACCTTGCTTTGTCGCAATGCTCACGACCCTTCTTTTATAGAAGCAATGTTGTTTGGAACAGCAGGGTTTTTAAATGAACAGGCTGTTGATGAGCATCAAAAAACACTTCAAAACGAATGGCAATTCTTACAGAAGAAATACAATCTCAATGCACTTGATAAAAGCGTTTTCAAATATTTGAGAATGAGACCCGGCAATTTTCCTGAAATTCGAATAGCACAACTTTGTGCCCTTATCAGTGATTTTCAGGTCTTGCTGAACAGGGTAATTGGATTGAGGGATACTGCTGAAATCATCGAATTACTTCGTCCAAATATCAGTTTGTATTGGATTCAACATTACGGCTTTGGCAAAAGAGGCAAGCGCATCAATGGCAATCTGTCTCTGGCTTCAGCCCAAATAGTGGTGATCAATGCAGTGGTACCCTTTCTGTTTGTATATGGCAAACAAACTGGCAATGAACATTTCAGTAGCAATGCACTTGATATTTTACAGTGTTTACCCCCTGAAATCAATCACATCACCAATGAATGGAAATCAATTGGTATTGAAGCTGTTTCAGCTTACGATTCACAAGGTTTACTTGGCCTGAAAAAAGAATTGTGCGACAAGAGACTTTGTCTGAATTGTCCAGTTGGAAGACATTTGATGAAGAGCACTTAAAATTAAACCAATTTCTTTAACTCCTGCAGTTTCATGAAGGCGTCTATTGGGGTCATTGCGTTCAATTCAAGTGATCTTAACTGGCGATGTAATTCTTCCAATTTTGGATCATTTACTCCAAACATGGTCAATTGGTATTGAGGAACTTTTATTTGTTTTAAAGTTTCTCTACCACTGATACTGGCTCTGTCTTTTTCCAGTTCATGCAATATCTCTTCGGCTCTGTTCAATACCATTTTAGGTACTCCTGCCATTTTTGCCACATGTATACCAAAACTGTGCTCACTGCCTCCTTTCACCAATTTCCTTAAGAATATTACTTTGTCAGTGGTTTCGCGCACTGCAATGTGATAATTCACAATGCCCTGAATGTTGTTTTCCAACTCATTCAATTCGTGGTAGTGGGTCGCAAATATGGTTTTAGGACCATCAGGGTGTTTGCCTAAGAATTCAGCTATAGCCCAAGCCAACGAAACACCATCGAATGTGCTGGTACCTCTGCCAATTTCATCCAATAGAATTAAACTTCTTGCCGAAACGTTGTTCAAAATACCTGCAGTTTCGATCATCTCCACCATGAAAGTACTTTCACCCCCTGAAATGTTATCGCTGGCTCCTACTCTGGTATAAATTCTGTCTACCAAACCGAACTCAGCTTTTTCTGCAGCAACAAAACAACCAATTTGTCCCATTAAGACTGCAATTGCAGTTTGTCTCAACACGGCACTTTTACCACTCATGTTTGGACCCGTTAGAATGACAATGCGTTGTTCGGCTTTATTCAATTCAATGTCATTGGGTATGTAGCCATTGTCTATGCTCAGTTGCTTTTCAATTACAGGATGTCTGCAACTTTTTAATGACAGATCAAATCCATCATTGATGCTAGGACGTGAATAGTGATTGGCTTGTGAAACATCTGCAAAACTCAAAAGGCAATCCAATCGCGCTACAAGCTGTGAATTCAATTGCACTTGGGTCACATAATCGGACATGTATTGCAACAATTGATTGTACAACCTGGTTTCTATTTCCAAAATTCTGCTCTCTGCCGATAAGATTTTATCTTCATAGGTTTTGAGCTCCTGGGTGATGTATCTCTCGGCATTGGTCAACGTTTGTTTGCGAATCCAATCCTCCGGCACTTTGTCTTTGTGGGTATTGGTGACTTCCAGGTAATAGCCAAAAACATTGTTGAAGGCTATCTTCAATGAAGGTATTCCTGTGCGTTCGCTTTCTCGTTTTTGAATTTCAAGCAATTTGTCTTTGCCTGAAGTTTGCAATCCTCTCAGTTCATCCAATTCTTCATCCACTCCATCATTGATCACTCCACCTTTATTGATCAACAAAGGAGAATCTTGCTTCAATTCTGCAATGATCTTGTCCATCAAACCTGTGCATGGGTTCAACTGTTCACCAAACAACTGCAATTCGTGTTCTGGTAATGCTGCACAGATATTTCTGATCTGACGCACACTGTCTAAGGCTCTAGCCAATTGAAGAATCTCTCTCGGATTGGCCCTCATCAGGGATATTTTGGAAATGATCCTTTCTATATCACCGCATTGAGTAAGCAAAGACGCAATCTCTTCTCCTGCTTCTTTATATTTGATCAGTGACTCAACGGTATTGAGACGTGAATTGATTTCATGAAGGTCTTTGAGAGGCAACACGACCCATTTTTTCATTAACCTACTGCCCATAGGGGTTCGGGTTTTATCGAGAATATCGGCCAGAGTTTTACCTCCCGGAAATGCAGGATACAATATTTCAAGATTGCGTATCGTGAATTGATCGAACCAAACAAATTTGTCCTCATCAATCCTGCTGATGGCATTGATGTGCTTGATGTTGTTTTGTTGGTTGTGCTCCAAGTAATACAAGGAGCTGCCTGCGGCTACAATAGCTGCCCTGAGGTGGTTGATGCCAAATCCTTTGAGGGTTGAGGTACCAAAATGGTTCAACAACTTCTCTTCTGCATAATCATATTGAAAAACCCAATCTTCGAGTGTTGAATGGTAGAATTTATCTCCACTCAGCTTTTTGAAGTTTTCCAATTGTGGTTTACTGACAATGATCTCAGAAGGTTTAAAACTACTCAACAATTTTTCAATGTATTCAAAAGTACCTTCAGCAACCATGAATTCACCTGTTGAAATATCTAAAAACGAACAACCGGAATTGTTGCCATCTATGTAAACGGAAGCAAGAAAATTACTGGTATTCGAATCCAATACTTTATCGTTGAATACCACTCCCGGAGTTACCAATTCGGTAACACCTCTTTTAACGATTCCCTTAGCCATTTTAGGGTCTTCGAGTTGATCGCAAATAGCAACTCTGTGTCCTGCCCTTACAAGTTTTGGCAAATAGGTATCCAATGAATGGTGAGGAAATCCCGCCAATTCTGTTTCACTTGCACTTCCTGCTCCTCTTTTAGTTTGAACAATGCCCAACACTTTTGCCGCTGTGATCGCATCTTCGCCAAAAGTTTCGTAAAAATCACCGACTCTGAACAACAACAAGGCTCCCGGGTACTTTTGTTTGAACCCGTGGTATTGTTTCATCAATGGTGTTTGATTATCCGTTATCTTTGCACTCATATTTTCGCTCACTTATCACTTCAATTAACCTCAGAAAACCCGATTTATATCCTCAAGATAAATGTTCCGCAAGTTA
Organism: Bacteroidia bacterium; assembly: GCA_036405075.1. Taxonomy (GTDB): domain Bacteria; phylum Bacteroidota; class Bacteroidia; order NS11-12g; family UBA955; genus JABMMZ01. Next base: position 5,043 of record DASWYG010000409.1, read on the forward strand.
AGCACACACCAGTTAAACCGATTAACATTTTATCAATACAAACACCCTGTTTCTCTCGTTCTTGACAATGTCAGAAGCATGCACAATGTGGGTAGTATTTTCAGAAGTGCCGACTGTTTTGGCGTCGAACACATTCACCTTTGCGGTATCACCGGAACACCTCCACACCGAGAAATTCACAAGACAGCTTTAGGGGCCGAAAATACCGTTCCATGGACTTATGCTGCATCCAGTGTAGAGGTTTGTCTATCTCTTAAATCTCAGGGTTATCAATTGATTGCAGTGGAACAAACTGAAAACAGCACACATCTTGGACAGTTTAAAATAGAACCCGGTGTTAAATATGCCATAGTTTTAGGCAATGAAGTGGATGGTGTGGACCAGGAAGTGCTCAATCTTTGTGATCTTGCACTTGAAATTCCCCAATTTGGCACCAAACACTCTTTCAACGTTTCAGTCTGTGCAGGTATAGTGCTTTGGGATCTTTTAATAGCCGGCAATGATGCTATAAAGGAACTTTAAGTTTTGTCAAGATCTGGTATTCAATTCTACTACTACCCCCAACATCAGTGAGAAATTCAAGGGTGAAATGGCGTAATCTGAATGGTCAGGTTGTAGCGTTCTGTACATGCCCAACTGCAGTTGAAATTTAAAACCTTCTCCACCAAATCTTGTAGTCATTGCATGCTCTAACATATAATATTCAGATTGCA
>DASWYG010000410.1:0-3690 GCA_036405075.1 Bacteroidia bacterium
TGCAGTTTTTTTCTTTAAACAGAGCTATCCCGGAAGTGGATTTCTCAATATCATTTATGCTGTGCAAGGTATCATTGGGTTTTTCAATTGGCGATTTTATGATAAAGAATTCACTCCCAGTTTCAAATGGAATCTCTTTAGACATTTACTGGCTTGGGTTTTATGTTTTTCTGTATTTTACTTTGTCATTCAATTGGCTGCATCATTTAACTTTAACGAATTTTCCAATACAGATATTTTATTGGCATGCTTTTGTATTTTGGCCACTACTTTAGAAATCAAAAAAGATACCTCTTGCTGGTACTATTGGATAGTGTGTAACCTTAGTTATGCATTTTTGTATTACCAAAACCCCAATGGCGACAACATGTTTTACTACGCCACATTGATGTTGTTTTTAGCAGGTTTTTCTTATTTCGCTTTGAGAGCCTGGAAAAATGTTGCGCGATCAAAATCCCAGAATCAACTTCAGTCCGAAGCCAATAAATACCAAAGCTGATATTTGATTGATGCGTTTTAACACGGTTGGTGTGACCCATCTTCTCAATTTGGAAGCAGATGCAGCGATACCGGTTTCAGCAATAAAAATGCTGAGCAGGCAAGCCATAAAAAAAATAGACTTATCTGCCAAAGTGTAATCGTATTCTATGGTCAGGTAAGAGCTGACCACCAGCCAACTGAAAAAATTAACTGGATTCAAAGCATTCAATAAAAATCCATTTCCAATGTAATAAAAGGCATTTCCTGCTTTTAATTCTTTTCCTTCTTTTATTTTAGGGTTCGACTTTATAAACATCCATATACCCATTAAACTCAAAAGGACTCCACCACCAATAGAGATCGGTCGTTTATACAGATTGAGAAAATCTGCAAATGGCTGACTCAATAGAGCAAGAGTAATAAAAATGACGTCACAAATGACCACTCCGAGTGCAATGTATATACCGGTTTTATGTCCATAAGTGATGCTGTTGCGTATCAAAGAGAAAAATACAGTACCCAACATCAGACTTAAAATAAAACCTGTCATTAATCCCCTTCCTATACAAGTCAATGTGTGCATTGGCGTAACTTTGAATAATTTTGTTTTTTTACGTAAAAATAAGACCCGCAAATTATAACTTTGCAGTAAATAAAATGAGTACCAGGACTGAAAAATTTAACAAAGAGATGCAAAGGGAATTGGGCGTCATTTTCCAGTCGAAAATGCACGACTGGTTTGAGGGCGCATTTATTACCGTTACAGAGGTAAGTGCCAGTCCCGATCTCGGTTATGTAAAAGCTTATTTAAGTATTTACAATACCAAAAACAAACAGTCTGTGATGGACTTAATTGGTTTGTACAACAAACACATCAGAAAAGAACTTGCCGGGAAAATCAAACATTCCGTTAGAGTCATTCCCGAATTGGTCTTCTTTGAAGACAACAGTTTGGAGAATGCCATGAAGTTTGATAAAATATTTGATCAACTCCGAGAGGAAAGAGAAACGAGAGAGAAGAAAGACTCTTAGGATGCCTGAACGTTATAACAACGAAATTTTTGCTGATGTGATCGGAAAACATTCCGGTTTAAGGAAAATCTATGATTATATCACGCGTTCTTTGTTGTTAAAAAACAACATCATCAAAAGGGAGATAAAGGTTTGCTGCAAGCGGAAAAAGAAATCGCAACATGTGCTTTATCCAGGGTTTGGCTTGGGGCAACTGCTCGGATTATTTGCTAAATTTCCCAATAAATACTGTGTACTGGCATTGGACACCGATGAAAATATGGTGGTCAATTCTTCCAATTATTATTACGACGAACACATCAACAACATCTATTGCAGGAGTGGAGACATCACTCAGTTCAAACAAGAAAATGCTTTTGATCTGGCCTTGTCTATCAATCTGCTCAATTATGTAGAGGATGATACCAAAGCATTGAGAAACATTTATCAAAGCTTAAAACATCCGGGGATTTTGATCATTTTCAATTCAAGCAATTATGCCGATGAAAAAGAAAGCCAATCCAATATGGTGGTTTACAACGATAAAAAATTCAGAAATGGATACGGTATCATTGAATTGAAACACAAATTGAAAGAAGTTGGCTTTGCAAAAGTAAAAGCCAGATATGTTTATGGCACACCCGGTATATACAGTTGGAAATTGACCACTGCATGGCCTTCAGCAATGATCAAATATTCAAAATTCTTCATAGTTCTTTTGCCATTTTATACCATTATCTGTTTGCCTTTTGTATACTTACTTAATTTTCTTGACATGAATTTTAACCATAAAAAAGGCAAATGTGTGGTTTTAAAAGCATTCAAATAAAAGGATGAACACGACTTTATTCATAGCCAAACGCTATCTGTTCACCAGAAAAAAACGCAACGCCATCAACATCATATCAGGAATTGCCGTTCTGGCATTTACTGTTTGTACTGCAGCACTCATCATCATATTGAGTACAATGAACGGTTTTGAAAGATTGTTTTTCTCTATGTACAGTCGTTTCAATCCCGATTTTAAAGTTACTCCGATTTCTGGTAAAGTGTTTGAACAATCAGCATTAGAAGCCAAAATAAAAAGTTTGAATGGTACTGCCTACATTTGGCCGGTTCTGGAAGACAATGCAGCCATCAGAAATGGCGATTATCAATCTGTTTGTACAGTTAAGGGTGTAGATTCAGCTTATTTTCAATCAAATGGTTTAAGTTCATTGATCACACAAGGAGAGGGAGTGATCAGAGAAAATGGAATCAACTATATGGTATTAGGCGCCATCATCAACCAAAAAATAAATGGCAATATTGATGGACCATTCAGTGCTCTCAGTTTGATATCACCCAAACGAGGCGACTATTCGGCCAATGATCCGGATGCTGTCAGGATGTTACAAATTCAACCTTCGGGAGTCGTTACCATTGATGAAAGTTTAAGTACTCGTTATGTTTTTGTCCCATTAGATTTTGCAAGAGAACTGTTTGACAGAGATAAAATGGTGAGTTCGCTTGAGATCAGAATGAAACCTGGAACCGACGCAGAGAAATTTGAAGAGGATTTAATAAAAATAGCAGGTACTGCCTACAAAGTTCAAAACAGAATGCAACAGCAGGCTTCATTGTACAAGATGTTTAAAAGCGAAAAATGGGCCAGTTATGCCATTTTAACTTTTATCTTATTGATAGCAGCTTTCAATGCCTTGGGAAGTTTAACCATGTTGGTGATTGAAAAGAAAGATGATATTGCAACGCTTTCAGGAATGGGTGCCGACAAAAACATGATCAAACGTATATATTTCACCAATGGTTTTCTCATATCCGGTTTGGGTGCAATCATTGGTTTGTGTATTGGCATTGCCTTGGTTCTGCTTCAGGAAAGATATGGCATGATCAAAATGCAAGGAGCAATTGTAGACAGTTATCCGGTGCATTTGATGATCAATGATGTGATTTTGGTAGCCGGCACTGCAATCGGATTGGGTTTGGTTACAGGAATTTACCCTGCAATGAAATCGGTTAAAAACCTTAATTGAGTTCAAAAAAAAATCCGGTACTTTTCGGCACCGGATTTTAAATAATAAATTTATTTAGAGTTTTGGCACATAGCCATATTCATCTTTAATTTCTTGAAGTGTTTTGTAAATCACCTTTACTTGCATGGTCTGATTGACAAATGGTCTATTGTTGTTTTTGTTTCTG
>DASWYG010000411.1:0-4254 GCA_036405075.1 Bacteroidia bacterium
TCATTTGAAACATACATAGATAGCTCTTCATACAAATTAATTGAATTTTCTAAGCTGTATTTATTTTCTTTGGTTAAATCAGATGCAGTTTTCATGTAGAAAGTCAGAAATGCAGGTTCTAAACCTTTTTCTTTGTTTTCATCTACATATTGTCTGTAGTATTCCAAAGCTTTGTCATTCAAAGATGGTTTGTATTTGTTGATGTTCAATGCAAGGTTACCTTTTGTTGGGAAAGCCTCAGTCGGGAAATATTTAAATTTTGCTTCATAACACATGAATAAAGTGTCGATGAGGTTATTTCTTCTGCTTGCATACTCCGGTTTATCGATCAAATTGGTGATAATGGCCGGACCATATTGATAAATGGATTTGTAAGAACATGGAGCATTTGTGAATACATAATGCCACCAATTATAAGCGACTGAGAAATTTTTTGCGCTGTAATCGTCTTGCAATGCAGCCATATTTCTTTTTGTTTCCATAGAGTCGGCACCAAATCTGGAACCGCATTCAGGTAGCGCTTTACCTGTAATACCTGTAGCATTTGCAGTGGCTAAAAATGTGAAGTTGCACAGAAGTGCCAGGATAAAAATTACAATTTTTTGTTTGTCGTTCATCTTTCGTGATTTTTTTTTGTCTTCTTAGTATATTTTCCTTTGGGTAAACCAAATGTTTGTTAATGTGAAACCGATTGTTAATCGATATAAGTTTTCTGCTACCATTCCATTCATTGTGCTGCCTCTGCGAATGTATTCTGCAGTAAGGTTGATCAATGATTTTTCATCTGTAAATTTACCATCCCATTGTCTGATGATTTTTGGAATACCTATTCCAAAACTTATGCCATACTCTTTTAAAGGGTTGATATTGCCCTGATTATCTTTAAACAAATAACCTGTATTTAAGGATCTGAAACCTACTCTGTATTCAAGGAATGGTCTTTTTTTCTTGCCCAATTGGCTTGGAATATCAGAATCTGGTCTGAATGCAAAACCGATATTGAACTGTGAACTGTTGGTAAAAGAATCGCTGAAAACTGTTTTGTTGATATTGCCCCAACCTTCCGAACGGTAATCTGCTGTCAACATCCAAACTTTATTGAAGGTAACACTGAATCCTGCTGAATAACCTAAAGGCAACTGGGTTTTCCCCTTATTGTTTTCTTCATATAAAACAGTGTCAGTTGGGTAACCGGATGACAATCTGTTTCTGTTCAATATTTGTCGGAATATGGAGTAATTGAGATTGGCGCCATTGTATAAAGTTGCACCATAAACAAAACGCAAAGGCATGGTCCTTTTTACATCCTTCTTTTCCTGATTGACCTTTTCTTTAACTCTTACATTTAGCTTGATTTCGCTACTGCCTTGAAATCCAAAATCGAATTTGAAACCTCGCATGGAAATGTTGTTTTCTGTCACAATGACTCTGGCAACACCGGTATCAAGAACAAAATAACCATCATAGGACTTTGATTGACCAAATATGTAGTTAACATTTAAACCCAAACTGAAGTTTTTACTCAGATTAACTGCATTCATCAAATACACGCGGTTCAATCCACCGATTCTAGAGTAGGCATTGTACAATTGACCATAAGTTGTATCAATGGTTTTGTTATAACCTGCATTGATGCTCGAATAAGGTGAAAAACCAAAGGAGGTACACCAAATGTTATCGTATTCAGTATACAATTTATTGGTGATGTTACCGGCAGTTTTAATGGTTGTGTCCTTCTTTACGATTGGTTTTCTGTATACAGGAAATGAAAGTGCGAAGTAATTGAAATTACCATTGTTGCTGGTTTTTCTTGCAACATCGCTGTATACTTCTGAATAATCGAGTCTGAACCCAAAATCCAGATTAACGATTTTAATGGCACCCAAGGAAGCAGGATTGCCGAAACTGACGCTTCTTGATGAGCGAATGCCATTGATGGCTCCACCTAAAGATTTTGAAAACGCAGAAGAAAAAGATTCCATTTCACCATAAGCTCTTATCGAGTAAGGCGATGACGTGTTGTTTTGTGCCCAAGTTCGGGTGCTTGCGAAAAAACATAAAGTTGTGATAATTAATAGTTTAATTCTCATTAAGTAAAAGTAATTGGTATAATCCGTCGAGCACAAAATTTTGTGCCGCAAATATCTCGTATTTCAATGTCTTATCAAAATCAACAACGTTTCCTCCACATAAAACAATTGTTAATTCATTGTAAAGTTGGGCGAAAAAATCAATGTATCCGTCGATTTCAAATTTCATTCCTCTCATCACTCCGTTGGCCATGGCTGTTCGTGTAGAGTGACCCATCATTTCTTCAGCTTCTGTTTTTTCAACCAATGGCAATAATCCGGTCATGCTGTGCATGGCTTTTAATCGCATATCCACGCCGGGCGAAATGTTGCCTCCTTTATAAATGCCTTCCGGACTTAAAAAGTCGACTGTCATGCAGGTGCCGATATCAAAAATCAATACGGCTTTACCGGGAAATTGAATGGCTGCTTGTGCCAATGCTGCAATGCGATCCACTCCCAAGGTTTGCGGACTGTTGTATAAGTTGATAAAGGGTAATTTGCTTTTATAGGTCAAAGAATGTGTAAATACACCTTCCATTGGTTCATTGACAGCTTGTGCAACTGAAGCCTGTATAAGTGACTGGATGTTTTTTGATTTTAACCATTGAAGTGCATCTTGTCTTTGATCAAAAAAGGCTTTTTCTGTCATGATGCCTTCAGCATTGTAAATTGCTGCTTTGCTTCTGGTATTACCTGTATCTAAAACCCCTCTGATCATGAAATGTATTGTTTGATGCTGCCGTGAACAAATGGTTTTTCCATACCTTGATGTTCGATGACCAAGCGGCCATAGCCATCGCAACCAATAATGGTGGCCGGTACAATTTCACCATTGATGTCGAACAAAGTTTGATCGGCATGTCCCAATAAGGCACGGTCAAATTCTTCGGCAATGGATTGATATTGACCATCTTCCAATCTGTCAATTTGTTCTTCTATGTATTCAAGCAGCTTAGCAAAAATTTGTTCTCTATCTATTTCATATTCACTAAAAGCACTTAGTGAGGTGGCATTGATGCCTTTAACAGATTCGAAATTCTGGTTCACATTGAGACCTATTCCGACTACACTATAATTTAGCACACTTCCATTGAAGTTGTTTTCAACCAAGATGCCGCATATTTTTTTGCGGTTGACCAAAATATCATTGGGCCATTTTATTTTTACAGAATGTCCTTTGATGTATTGGTTGAGGTAATTGAACATAGCCAGTGTAATGGTTTTGTTCATTAGAAACGGATCGACCCTTTGTTTTGTTACATTTTTAATGATGATAGAAAACATTAAGTTTTCGAATGGTTCACTGATCCATGATTTGCCTTGTTGTCCGCGGCCGTTGGACTGAAATTCGGCAATAACGACAGTGCCATTTTCGGCCATATCTTGTTTCATCAGTTCGAGCGCAAATTGGTTGGTGGAAGCTACCTGGTTAAAATAAATGATATTTTGGCCGATATTTCGGGTATTTGGCTTTACTTTTGCAAACAAAATTCTAATCGAAATTAAGTTACAAGGTTAATGCCAAAAAAGAAGATTGCCAAAACAGATTTAAAGGATGCCATTGTGAATGGTATGTTGGAAAAGAAAGCGAACAAAGTGACCATTCTGGACCTTCGCAAGTTGAAGACTTCCATGGCTGATTATTTCATCATCTGCCATGCTACGAGTGATAAGCAGGTGAACGCGATAGCAGACAGTGTAGAAGAGGTTGTGAGAAAGACTGTGGGAGAAAAACCATGGCATGTGGAGGGAAGAGAATTGTCGGAATGGATCTTATTGGATTATTTCGATATAGTGGTACATGTATTCAAAGAAGACAAGCGCGATTACTACGGCATTGAGGAGTTGTGGAGCGATGCTGAGATAACCTATATCAACAATTAAGTTGATCATTGACGGGCGATTTAGAAGAAATTTCAAATTTTTTTAAAAATTATTTGCAGAAATGATAATAATATCTATTTTTGCAGTCCCTAAAAACAAAGGGAGCTTAGCTCAGCTGGTTCAGAGCATCCCGCATAAGCATGCGGGAGGGTCACAAGAACAAAAGTAGCAAAAAAAAGGGAGCTTAGCTCAGCTGGTTCAGAGCATCTGCCTTACAAGCAGAGGGTCACTGGTTCGAACCCAGTAGCTCCCACCAACAAAATCAACCCTGCTTTACGGCAGGGTTTTTTATTTTATG
>DASWYG010000412.1:0-16332 GCA_036405075.1 Bacteroidia bacterium
CGGCAAATACAGTTAGTTTATTTGGTGATGTAACTTTGATGACTGTGCCTGTTAATAGACCGGGTTTTGAAGCCAATTGATACATTTCGCCCTTGTTCAATCGTATGTTATAAGGTACTCCTGAGGATTTACCACTGGCGGTAAGTGATGATGGCGTAATGTTTACAATGGTTGAATCCTGACAAGCTACCATTAAAGCCAAACTGTAAAAACCACTTGAATTTGGCGTTCCCACAACATAGGTTGCAGAATTGGGTATATTGGCAGTGGGTAATACGATACTGGCATCAGTTGTGGCAGTGATCAAATTCATTGCCGACAAAGACACAGGATAATCGGAGGTGATGTGAATGGCCCTTTTTACAACAGAATCTAGCTCAGGAATATAACCTAAGCTAACAGGCACATAAAATACCTTTACACTGTCCTTGGGTACAAAAATTGAATCAATGTAGTTCTGTAAAGGGATAGAAATTTTGACTTTTGAATTATCTGATGCAGAAATGTACAATCTTAGAGAATTGCCCGAACCAGTGTAGTTTTTCATGAAACCCATCCAAAAATCAGTGCCTGTATTGGTTTTTTGCGAAAAACCAAGTGACATGAACATGAAAAAAATGGGTATAAGTAGCGCTCTTTTCAAATTGAACCAAATGTATGGGATTTATTGAACATTTAAAAATAAATGATAAAAATTTGACTTGATTTTATAAACAAGGCTAAAATTTTGATAATTAAATGGTTGAATGCCTTAAAACTGTCTATTTTGATGGACTAAAGTGCCAACAGAAATATTGACGAAGTTTAAAATGATTTCATTCGTTCTGTTCAATCTTTGTTCAAATCCCGATTTAGTTTTCACACAATAAATCGTGATTTTTGCAGTAATGAGTAAAAGTAAGATCATCAATGATCCTGTATACGGTTTCCTTACCGTTCCGGGGAAATTGATCAGAGAGTTGATAGAGCATCCCTATGTGCAAAGATTGAGACGTATCAAACAATTGGGGATGTCTGAATTTGTGTATCCCGGAGCTACTCATTCGCGATTCCACCATGCTCTAGGTGCTTTGCATCTGATGATGCAAGCTGTTTCTACACTCCGTCAAAAGGATATTAAAATCACAGACAAAGAAGCTGAAGCTTTGTATTGTGGCATTCTATTGCATGACCTGGGACATGGCCCATATAGCCATTCGCTTGAACATACCTTGATCAAAAATGTAGCCCATGAAAAGGTTTCATTGATGATGATGCATAAGATCAATGAAGAGTTTGATAGTCAACTGGATCTGTGCATTCAGATTTTTACCAATAAATACCGCAAAAAGTTTTTACACCAACTGATTTCCGGTCAGCTGGATATGGATCGATTGGATTATCTCGGAAGAGACAGCTTTTACACAGGTGTGAGTGAAGGGATCATCGGATCAGAACGCATCATCAACATGCTCAATGTGGTAAACGATGAACTGGTTGTAGAAGAAAAAGGAATTTACAGCGTTGAGAAATTTATTATCGCCAGAAGATTGATGTATTGGCAGGTGTACCTTCATAAAACAGTAGTTGCTGCAGACTTGTTGCTGACCAATACCATGAAACGCGCGGCTGAATTGGCAAGAAATGGTGTTAAATTAAATGCTTCACCAACCCTGGCGTTTTTTCTCGAAAACGAGGTCAGCTATACCCAGTTCAAAGAAGACCCCAATGTGCTCGAGAACTTCATTCGTCTGGATGATTCAGATATTTTTTCTGCAATAAAATCATGGCAATTTGAGAACGATGCCGTACTCTCAAAATTGGCCTCCAATTTGGTCAACAGACGTTTGCCTAAAATGATGGTTTCTACCAAGCAATTCAGTGAAAAGGAACTTAAAGACATGCAGAATCAGGTGGCCAAGACTCATAAAATAGCAAAAAAGGACATTGGGTATTTCGTGTCAATGGCAATGATAAAAAATGACGCATACAAAGTAGAAAAAAGCACTTCAATTCGCATTTTGATGAAGACGGGAGAAGTCATAGACGTTACAGATGCGAGTGATAACTACAATCTTAAAGCTTTAAAGGAAACCGTTAAAAAATATTATTTAAGCTTTTACCGCTAATCCGTATCTTCGCGGCATTGTCCTATGCAAATTACGGCCCGTCAAATAGCCCAACTGATCAATGGTAAAGTGGAAGGCGATGAATCGGCTGTCATTACCGCCGCCGGTAAAATTGAAACAGCCGGTAATGGTGATATTAGCTTTCTCGCAAATCCCAAATACCTCAACTTTATATACGATACCCAAGCCTCTGTTGTGATTGTCAGCAATGAACTGGTTCTAGATAAACCTGTATCTGCTACAATTATTCGTCATCATTTACCTTATTATGGTTTTTGTATGGTATTGGATGCTTATTTCAATCCACATCAGGATCGCCAGGGCATTCACCCAACTGCTGTCATTTCTGAAAAAGCTAGCATTGGTAAAGATGTGTTCATTGGTGCACATGTGGTCATAGAAGATGGGGCAACAATAGGAGATGGTGCTCAGATTTACCCCAATGGATTCATTGGCAAAAATGCGAAAGTGGGTCATAAAACGATCTTCTATCCCGGGGTCAATCTCTATTCAGATTGCACAGTCGGCAACAATTGCATCATACATGCAGGCACTGCAATAGGTTCTGATGGATTTGGATTTGCTCCTACTCCGGATGGATCTTATGCTAAAATACCTCAAATTGGCAATGCCATCATTGAAGACAATGTTGAAACAGGTGCTAATTGTTGTATTGATAGGGCTACCATGGGGAGTACAATACTCAGAAAAGGTGTTAAATTGGACAACATGGTTCAAATTGCGCACAATGCTGAAGTTGGAGAAAATACGGTCATCGCAGGATTGAGTGGAGTAGCAGGAAGTACCAAAGTAGGAAAAGGTTGTGTCATTGGTGCTCAAGTAGGCATCGTTGGTCACATCACCATTGCCGATGGCACCCAAATTGGTGGTCAAAGCGGTATTCCAAAATCAATAAAAGAACCCAACGGGCAATACATTGGCTCACCGGCCATGCCTGTTAAAGAAGCCTTCAAAAGTCAAGTGCTTCAAAGAAATCTCCCCGCTCTCGAATTGAGGGTCAGGGAACTGGAAAGAATCATCAAGGAATTAAGAAATTCATAAATGAAACAAACGACATTAAAACAAGCTGTAACGGTTTCAGGAGTTGGTCTCCATACCGGAGCAAAAGTCAATTTAACCTTTAATCCGGCACCGGCCAATCATTGGTACAAATTTCAAAGAACAGATTTAGAAGGTCAGCCCATCATTGAGGCCGACTGCGAACTGGTGACCGATACCAGCAGAGGCACTACCCTCGAAAAGGGAAATGTAAAAGTGAGCACAGTAGAACATGCGCTTGCAGCTTTGGTTGGACTTGAAATAGACAACGTACTTCTTCAAATAGATGGTCCTGAAATGCCCATCATGGATGGCAGTTCCATTTTGTTTGTAGAAAAATTGCTTGAAGCCGGTATCGTTGAATTAGAAGTTGAAAGAGAATATTTTCAGGTACCTGTCAATGTGCATTACAACGATCCAGCCAATAGAGTAGAAATGGTTGCCATGCCTTTGGATGACTACAGAGCCACGGTCATGGTCGATTACAACAGTCCGGTACTTGGCAGTCAGCACGCTACCATTACCAATCTCAGTGAATTTGAAACTGAAATAGCAAGTTGCAGAACCTTCTGCTTTCTCCATGAATTGGAGATGATGCTCAACAACAACCTCATCAAAGGCGGTGATCTTAACAATGCAATCGTCATTGTTGATCGCGTTGTAGATGACAGCGAAATGGAGCGTTTGGCGAAGATATTTGATAAACCCAAAGTAGAGGTAAGAAAAGAGGGCATATTGAACAATGTTGAATTGAGATTTCAGAATGAGCCTGCCCGTCACAAACTCCTCGATTTATTAGGTGATTTGGCTTTGATCGGAATGCCTATCAGGGCGCAGATCATGGCGGCCAGACCGGGTCACGCCTCCAATGTTGCATTTGCCAGAAAAATTAAAGCATTGATCAAGAAAACAAAGAAAAAAGCAGAGAGCGATGCTCCGGCTTATAATCCCAATATGAAAGCTTTGTATGAACACAAAGACATTTCAAGGTTCTTGCCTCACAAACATCCATTCCTTTTAGTCGATAAGGTGATGGAGAAATCTCCAAAACACATTTTGGCCATCAAAAACATCACAGCTGATCAATATTTCTTTAATGGTCACTTTCCGGGTGATCCAATTTTTCCGGGTGTATTGCAATTAGAAGCCATGGCGCAAGCCGGTGGAGTATTGGTGTTGAGTGAAGTTGAAAATCCGGAGGATTATGTAACACTTTTCCTTAAAATAGACAATGCCAAATTCAAAGACAGGGTTGTTCCCGGAGATACATTGGTGATGAAATTAGAATTAGTAGAACCCATCAGAAGAGGCATCTGTGTGATGAGGGGAAGAGCCTTTGTTGGCGATAAGTTGGTGAGTGAAGCAGACATGATGGCTCAAATAGTAAAAATAAAATAAAAAACTTTAGGGGCTGCATGCCTCAGAATTGTATAGTAGTTCATATAATAAAAGATGATTCAACCTCTCGCTTACGTCCATCCGCAAAGTAAAGTGGCGGAAAATGTGGTAATAGACCCATTTGTTACCATTCATAAAAATGTTGAAATAGGAGAGGGCACCTGGATAGGTTCAGGTGTCACCATATTTGAAGGTGCCAGAATTGGTAAAAATGTTAAAATTTTTCCGGGCGCGGTCATTTCTGCAATTCCTCAGGATTTGAAATTTGATGGTGAAGAATCTTTAACCATTATTGGTGACAATACAACAGTAAGAGAATGTGTGACTCTCAACAGAGGCACAAAAGACCGCGGAAAAACCGAAATTGGCAGCAATTGTTTGATCATGGCATACAGTCACGTAGCACACGATTGTCAAATAGGAGACTACGTCATATTGGCCAACAGTACTCAAGTTGCTGGTCATGTCGTTATTGGTGAACACGCCATTTTAGGAGGTGCTACTTTGGTGCATCAATTCGTTCACATTGGCAAACACGCTATGATCAGCGGAGGAAGTTTGGTTAGAAAAGATGTTCCGCCTTACACCAAAGCTGCCAGAGAGCCGCTGAGTTACGAGGGTGTCAATTCCATTGGTTTGAGAAGACGTAATTTCAGCACTGAAAAAATATCTGAAATACAAGAAATATACAGAAACTTATATGTTAGAGGTTTGAACAATGCCAAAGCAATCTCACACATTGAAGCCAATATGCCAGCTACACCTGAAAGAGATGAAATCTTACAATTCATCAAGGCTTCAGACCGAGGCATTATGAAAGGCTATATCTCTAAATAGTTTTTATAAAAAAGTATAAAGGAATTCAGGAATAAGGGAAAGAACTGCAGCCACCAATTCCCATCTTCTGCTTACATAAGCGGTATTTCGCTTGTTTTTGATGTCATTGTAAATTTGCTTAGCAGCCTTTGCGGTAGGAGTAACCCAAAACAAGCCTTCACCTTTAGCCATATCAGTATCTACAAATCCAGGTCTTATATCAGTGACATAAACCGGTAATTTTAGCTTCTTGGCTTTTTGTTTAAGACCTTCCAAATAATTGATCTGATAAGCCTTTGAGGCATTATAGGCAGGTGCATGTCTGCTGCCTCTGATACCTGCAATAGAACTGATACCAACCAAATGGCCATGACCTTGTTCTGCGAATAAATTAAATGCCCAGGTTGCAATATTTGTAAAACCCAGCACATTGGTATCAACAGTATTGAGTTCGATTTCACTGTTCAGTTCATGATTGATGTCGCCGGTGCCGGCACAAATTACCAGTAAGTCAATGGTTCCCAATTCTGATTTTAAATTTTCAAGTGTTTGTTTGGTGGATTTTAGGTCTTTAACATCCATAAAATGATAATTGATTAAATCAGGAGCAAAGGATCTGACATCAGAAAGGAGTTCGGTTCGGCGGCCGCTTGCAATCACTTTGTAATGGTTTTGGGTCAGGACTTTTGAGAGTTCGGCACCTATGCCGCTACTGGCTCCAATTACTATTGCATTTTTTGTTTCCATACCTCAAATATCCTCAACCACGTTCAATCTCAATTCTCAATTCGATGAACTGACAAATTCAATCGCCTTGATGTTGGTTGTTGGTTACTGGTTATTTGTTATTGGTTTACCCCGTGGTGTATCGAAACAGAGTGAAGATTCTACCATGGGGTTATTGGTTTATCTTGTGCAGTGTCAGTCCGAGGTGGAGCAGCTTTCCCTAGGGTCAATACGATTTGCGAAAATCTGAGTAATCAGCAGCTAAGAATTTGCATGGAATTTAACCATCTCCGTTTTTTTTGATCCGCGAAAATCTGCGAGAATCAGCGGCTAACAATAAGCATCAATCTAAATTATCACGAATAACCTAAATAACTGAAATCACCACTTCATTTCAATCTGCGAAAATCTGAGCATATCAGCGGCAAAGAATTTGAGTGGCATTTTTTTTGATCCGCGAAAATCTGCAAGAATCTGCGGCTAATGCAGCAATCTAAATTATCACGAATAACCTAAATAACGGAAATCACCACTTCATTTCAATCTGCGAAAATCCGCGAATATCTGCGGCTAAATTAGACTTAATTGGCATTTGTTGCCAGAAAGGCATCGCTCCAAGCTTGAGCATCTTTGTTCCACTCAGATACTTTTACTAATGCTTCTTCACTGATGTAATTGATCTTGGCAGCTTCGGTAGCTAGAGTTTTAAAATCACACAATGAAATGTATGGACAAGCAGCTTCTTTGAATTTATCGACGGTGCTACCAAAACCATAGTTGAATATAGATACCAATCCTATTACTTCAATACCACTTTCCCTTAAATCCTCAACAGCCTTTAAACTGCTTTTACCGGTGCTGATCAAATCCTCTACAACTACCACCTTTGCGCCGGTATTCAATTTGCCCTCTATGGCATTTTTTAAACCGTGTTTTTTAGCTTCTGCCCTTACATAAGCAAAAGGCAAATTGAGTTCATCTGCTATCAATGCCCCTTGCGGTATACCAGCCGTTGCGACTCCAACCACTGCTTCTGCCTGAGCAAATTCCTGTCTGATGACATCCGAAAGCGATTGGGTGATGTATTTTCTGATATTTGGGAAAGACAAAGTGACTCTGTTGTCGCAATATACCGGAGAACGCATGCCGCTGGTCCAAGTGAATGGGTTTTCAACATTCAACTTAACGGCTTCACATTCTAGTAAGGATTGTGCTATTTTTGCACTGATTTCTGAAGATAACATGGCGGAGCAAAACTATAAAATATTCATCAATGGCCATACCATTGTACTTACAAATAATAATCAATTTGCCAACAACAGCAATGCCGAAAAAAAACGTGTTACCGAACTCAATACCGTTATTCAGCAATTGACATCAGGCACCTTTACGGGGAAACCTGAAATTGTTTTCAAAAGTGAAACCCCGGGTGTGCTCTACAAAAACCTCAGGAAAAATTTTAAACTGATTAAAGCTGCCGGTGGTGTTGTTTTCAATGAAGAAGGTCAGCTCTTATTGATCAAGCGTTTGGGCAAATGGGATCTGCCTAAAGGCAAATTAGAAGAAGGAGAAGACCTTAAATTGGCAGCTCTGCGCGAAGTGCATGAAGAATGTGGACTTAATTTCTTGGGTATTCTCGGAAAAGTTGGAAATACTTATCATGCTTATTTTTTGAAAGGCCGTTGGATATTGAAAAAAACCGCTTGGTACAGAATGGTGGCTTGGGGCGATAATGAGGTGACACCTCAGATTGAAGAAGACATTACCGAAGTAGTTTGGGTAGACAAAGATTTTATCAAAGTTAAAAATTTTGATACCTACGATTCATTGCGAGAATTGTTCTCGAAAATAGAATTCCCTAAAAAACACAAACCCAAAGCATCTTAGTTATTTATGAACCGGCAGGGATTTTATTGATGACAATCTTGATTTCCTCATTCGAGGTAACTTGATTGTGTTTTTTGGAATGCCCTGGTCCTTCTTTAATGGTCAAATAAATCTCTCGAAATAGTAAATAATAAGCACCAAAAGGGACAAATAATGCAACCAATATGGCCGTTGGAGCACTGATGTACATTCTTTTTTTTCCTGATTTGTTCATTTGATTTATGCCTACCAAATTCTTTATCTCATTTAAATGATAATCTCTCGAACGCCTCTCATAGAAATAATTGACAAAGTAAAATTGACTGTCATTGATCATTTTTATTCTGCCACTTATTTGATTCCCTGAAGTGTCATCAAAATCAAACTTGTCATAATTCTTTAAAGTTGAAATGATGTTTTCTCCTCTGTAAATAACCATTTGATAGGTTGAATCCTTCGCTGATAGATCATAAGATATCAGACTTAGAAAAACAAAGACAATAATAGCAATTGCTTTATTCATAGAGTTTTTTCTCCCCGGCTTCTATTGCCACTTTTAATGTGTTTTCAATTGGTACCAACGGACAGCTATATGAATGGTTGTAATGACAATATGGATTATATGCTCGATTGAAATCTAGTGTCAAACTTTCCTTCTCTCCATTGTATTTTACATCCAAATAACGACCACCTCCATAACTGGACTTATTACTCGTTAAATCTTTAAAAGGGATGAACAATCCACTTTGTCCCAATGAATCTTCAGCATAAGCCATCAACTCGCATTCTACACCTTTTATCTTAAATCTCAACTTACAAATGGTATAATAAACTGGAGCTCTTTCTGTAGTGGTTTTGAATTCCACTTTATTCAATGGACACTGAATGATTGTGGCTTTTAATTTAAAGCTTGAATCGACATCGAAATACTGTAAACCTTTGAATTTTTCAAGTAAATCTTCTTCAATGATGCCATCTTTTATGACGTGCTTGTCTTTTTCAGATCTTTCATTGATGAGGTTCAATACATAATTGTCGGCACTTTTACCCTTGTCATTGCCAGAACAAGCAACGAGCA
Source organism: Bacteroidia bacterium (assembly GCA_036405075.1). Classification (GTDB taxonomy): domain Bacteria; phylum Bacteroidota; class Bacteroidia; order NS11-12g; family UBA955; genus JABMMZ01. The sequence goes on from DASWYG010000412.1 coordinate 9,052, forward strand.
GAATACTTAAAACAGCAAAGGAATAATGTACAATCCGACTAGCCATAGCAATACGATTCCCACAATATTAATGAAAAATCCTGCAATTGCCATGTCTTTGATTTTAAGAAATCCTGAACTGAAAACTACGGCATTAGGAGGCGTGCTGATTGGGAACATGAATGCAAAACTGCATGCAAATACAACAGGCAATCCCAACATGTGTGGATTGCTGAGTCCCATTGAACTTGCAATACCAAATACAACCGGAATGTAAATTTGTGCCAATGCCACATTGCTCATCAATTCAGTTATGTATAAAGCAGATCCGGTTAAGAGCAAAAGTAATATTGGTAAGTTGCCACTTTGACTGTTTTTAATGTATTCGCCAACCCATTTGATCACGCCTGTACTTTCCAATCCTTTGGCCATACACATGCCACCGCCAAAAAGTATCAGAATGCCCCAGCTGATGAATTTCAAATCATTTGTTTTAAGCAAATTGCTTTTTTCAGATTTGCCTCCAGGTACTATGAATAATAACAATGCAAATACCATTGCCACAATGTGTTCTTCAATTTTGAATTTAATGCCTTGTGCACTCATCAAATTGTTGAGAGGCTGAGCAAAAATCCAAAAAAACACTGCAGCAGAAAACACAATGAGGGTTCTTTTCTCATTGGATTTCATCTTGCCCAAAGCAGCAGCCTGATTGTCGAGCATTGCTGCAACTTGTGGCAATGAATTGATCTTAATTTTATAAATGAAATTGACCAATAAATGATAAGTCAACCATAGCATTAATAAACTCAATGGAACCCCAATCAGCATCCATTTCAGAAAACTGATTTCAGGTTGTTTCATCGAATCAACATACCCTTTGTAAACTATATTTGGGGGTGTTCCAATAACAGTTGCAATACCTCCGATATTAGCTGCATAAGCTATGCCCAGCATCATGCATAAAAAAAATGGTCTGTATTCAGTATTCTCTCTATGCCCGGTGAGTGAAGTTATTGACAATGCTACCGGCAGCATCATGATGGCTGTTGCCGTATTGCTGATCCACATACTGATGAGGCAAGTAGCCAACATCATGCCCCAAATTATACCTTTGGGATTATCGCCCGTAAGCGCAAGCAATCGAAAAGCAATGCGTTTGTGTAAATGAGATTTTTCTACCGCATAAGCCAGTAAAAAACCGCCTAGAAACAAGAAAATGGTTTTGTTGTGGTAATTGCCCAGAGCTTCTAATGGATCTAATATGCCGTGTAAAGGCAGTAAGATCAATGGCAGAATACTTGATACCCAAAGAGGAACAGGCTCAGCTATCCATAAATTAACAAGTAAGGCAGAAATGCCAATAGAAGTATAAAAGGCAGGATCTGTTGAACCCAAAGGAGAAAAAGCAAGGGCGACATACAATAAAATCCCGGGAAGAGATCCCAGTATTTGATAAATACTTGGCTTTTTCAGTTCTTTCAGACTCAACTTTTCTTGGCTAATTTACGCTTTTGACTCATGGTCATGCTGTTGATCTTCTTGTATTGAGCAACCTTCTTCTTTGGTACTTTGATCTTCAATTTTTGACCTTTGAAAAGCGCATCTTTTTTGATGCCATTCCATTTCTTAATGTCAGAAACTTTACAATCAAACAAGTCAGCCAATAACAGCAAACCATCGCCGTGTTTCACCACATAAGTGATGGTGATGGTACTGTTGTCTTCTTTTTTAGGTTTGCGGATGTCTTCATCATCTTCTTCATTTTCGGTCACCAAAGTGTCTCCAAATTTGATTGGACGGGGAATCAAACCATTGTCATCCAATATCAATGAATCTCTGATACTGCTATCGATCATCACCACTTGTGGCGGAAACAAGATGTTAAGCTTATCATGGTATTCGGCTATTTTGTCTTTTGGAATTCTCAAGCCTTTATTGTTATAAGTTGTTGGCACAATGTCCAATCTTAGTTCAGCATTGCAGAGTTTTAAAATTTCTTCTGAAATGTTAAGGTTATACGCAATCGCATTTAAACCTATTTCGCGTTGAACCTGAATGGTGTCGGTGTCGGGTAATTTGTATTTCACCGGAACGATTTTATATTCCTGATGAAAATTCCAAATGAACCAAAATGCCATGTAATTCACTGCTGCTGTCTGATATTCGGCCGTCAGGAAATTGTGTACTGTGGCATAATCCATTGTATTGTTGGCCCTGTGAATGGCCATATTCATGTTGATTGGCCCGGTTCTGAATGCAACCAATGACTTTAACCAGTCTTGATAAATGACATTTAGATCTTTAAAGTAATTGGCAGCTGCGTGAGTACCAACTTTTGGATTTCTTCTTTCATCAACATAACTGTTGGTGCTCAACATGTATTTTTTTGCTATTGCATATTGCAATGCCCACATACCGCTGCCACCATCAGCATCTGTATACAATGGATCGCAATTGCTATAGGCGGCAGAGGCTAAAAACAATTGTCGCGGCACACCCATTGAATCAAATGCGGCGCCGTAAAGTTGATTGTAATATTGTGTTTTACCTAAAAGTACTGCCGTGCTGTTGTTCAGATTTTTAATGTAATTGCCAATCTGTTTCCTTACTTGATCATTATAAAAAATGGGTACTTGCGAATTGGTCTTTACCAATTTTAAGAAATAAGGGTCCTTGGCATACGATGAATCTGCAGTGTCTGCATGACCTGCGGTATATAGGAAAATCAATAGAAATATTGATAGTAGCTGCTTCATTTTAAAGAAAACGGTGAATTGTCTGGTTAATTGTTACGAATCTAAGGCATTATTGCCTAAATGAAAATTTTAGTTATGCCAAAAATGTGGATTGAACTCAGGTGTTTTTGGCTTCATTCCACCAAATGTCCATCTGTTCTAATCCCAAACTTTTCATTTCTCGACCGGCTTCTTTTGCTTTTTGCTCAATGTATTCAAACCTTTTCTTGAATTTGATATTGGTTTTTTCTAAAGCATCATCCGGATTGATCTGGTCGAATCGGGCATAATTCACCAATGAAAACAACAGGTCTCCCAATTCATTTTCACGTTCCAGATTGGTTTGTGCTTGTTTAAATTCTTCAAGTTCTTCTTCTACTTTGGCCCAAACCTGCTCCTTGTTCTCCCAATCAAAACCAACTTGAGCTGCTTTATCTTGCATTCTGTATGCTTTCACCAATGATGGCATCGATTGTGGTACGCCACTCAAAACAGATTTCTTTTTTTGATCGCCTTTTTCTTTGAGCTTGATTTGTTCCCAATTTTGTTTCACATCATCAGAATTTTCAACCTTCACTTCACCATAAATGTGTGGATGTCTTCGAATCAATTTTTCGCACAATTGATTGATCACCGATTCAATGTCGTATTGGCCCTTTTCAGAACCAATTTTAGCATAAAAAACAATGTGTAAAAGAATGTCGCCAAGCTCTTTGCTGATTTCAGAAGGGTCTCCATCTAAAATGGCATCGCTCAATTCATAGGTCTCTTCAATGGTCAAATGCCTGATGGATTCTGTAGTTTGTTCTCTGTCCCAAGGGCATTTTTCCCTCAATTCGTCCATGATTTTTAGCAATCTGCCAAAGGCTTCCAGTCTGGTGTCAGTCATATTGCGAATTTACTGAGAATAAATGAAATGGAAGGCTTGAAAATGGATGAACTCAGCACTGTTTTTCAACAAGCGATCAATCCATTTTGTAATACAAAGAAGCATTTAGTCCTAAGTTCCAAAACATACCGTGGATACGAGCATTGATGAAACTGCTAACACCATACAGCGCTTGTATATCTGCACCTAGACTCAGGTTTTCGTTCAAAGGTTTGATCAATCCTACAGATGCAGTTAATGAAATATGATAGTTGTTGTAATCATAAAAACCACTGTCACTGCTGGTCTTTCTTTCAAATTGACTACCATCGTAATACAAAGATTTAACTCTGTTGTTGATATAGAAACTGTTAACAAAACCAACTCCAATTCTGTAAGTGGTTTTTGAACGTTCAAAATTACGGTAGATTTTTAGCGGAACATCCAAATAATTGTAATGGTATTTAAAGATAACAAACTCGTCAGTATTGGGATTACTGATATTGAATCTCACTGCAATTTGCTTGGTCCTGTAACCTTTGCTGGCGTAATTCAAACCAGCCTCAAAAGTTAATTGTTTATACGGTTTTGATATCAATAAGCCAGCGGTGAAACCATTGCGTATGGTTTCAGTCTTATTGCGGTCATCAATTATAGATTTGATCCATTGGTCGCTGCTTGAATTGGTTAACCTTCTGTAACAAAAGTCAAGTGACGAATGTATACCAAAAGAAATTGGCTCACCGGCTTGTGTGGTAGAGTATAAGCATCCGATCAATAACAAGGTGAAAAGATGTTTTCTCATCGTTTAAAAGGTATTAAAGCCTTGCTGCCAATGCGTTGTTATAAGTATCAAGTGCATGATCCACACTGCCAAAATCAACAGAATCGATCACCATATTTTTACCTTTAACGGTTCCAATGCGGGTGCATCTAACGCCTGATTTTTCAAAATGTTCTGCAACTTTCTCTGCAAGCTCGGCTTTAACACTGATTGCCACACGACTTTGTGCTTCACCAAATAACCAAGCGTCTTTTCTGAAACCACTTTCAGTGCAAACATCAAATCCAATGTTACCTTGCATTGCAGATTCAGCCAAGGTCACAAACAAACCACCCTCGCTCACATCGTGAGCACTGAGGATCATTCCGGAGGTAATGGCATTATAAAGAGCGTCTTGAAGGTTTTTTTCTACATCTAAATCCAGAAAAGGGGCAGGGGAGAAGGCCACTTTGTGGTATTTGGCCAAATATTGACTGCTGCTGATATCGTCTTTAGAATCACCAATCAATAAGATGGCATCTCCTTCAGATTTGAAAGCAGATCCGGTGTGGTGTTCAGGATTTTCTATAATGCCCACCATGCCAATGGTTGGAGTAGGGTAAACTGCAGTTCCGTCTGTACTTTGGTTGTAGAAACTTACATTACCACCGGTTACCGGAGTGCCAAATTTCAAACAAGCCTTACCCATACCGTCAATGCTGTATTTGAATTGGTAATAAACTTCTTTGTCATAAGGATTGCCGAAGTTCAAACAGTTGGTGATGGCAGATGGTTTACCACCGGTACAAACAATGTTTCTGGCAGCTTCAGATACTGCAATGGCACAGCCTGTTTCGGGGTCTGCATACACATAACGACTGTTGCAATCTACGGTCAAAGCCAAAGATTTATTTGAACCTTTTACCTTAACAACTGCCGCATCACTCGCGATATTGGTACTTTGATTCACTGTTCCAACCATGCTGTCGTATTGAGTGAATACCCATCTTTTAGATGCAATATTGGGTTCTTGTAACAAGAAATGAGCAACAGCTTTGAGGTCTTCCGGTTGAGGAATTGAATCAATAGAGTATGCTCTGATGTTTTCGAAATATTTTGGTTCAGCCCATTCGCGTTTGTATACCGGAGCACCTCCACCTAAAGCCAAACTTTCTGCTGGAATATCAGCTTCCAATTCGCCATTCATGTAGTATTGAACGCGACCGGTTTCGGTTACTTCTCCTATGCAAGCGTAGGTCAATTCCCATTTTTTGAAAATGGCTTCGGCCAAATGTTCTTTGCCTTTGTCGATGATCACCAACATACGTTCCTGACTTTCTGAAAGAAGGATTTCCCAGCCTTTCATGTTGTCTTGTCTGAGTGGCACTTTGTCGAGATGAATGATCATGCCGGTACCGCTTTTAGCAGCCATTTCACTGGTACTGCAAGTGATGCCGGCTGCACCCATGTCTTGCATACCGATAATTGAACCTGTATCGATCAATTCCATACTGGCTTCCAAAATGAGTTTTTCCCAGAATGGGTCACCCACTTGAACACTTGGCAAATCGTTGATACTGTCTTCAGATATGTCTTTACTTGCGAATGCCGCACCGTGAATACCATCTTTTCCTGTAGATGCACCAAAGATGTATACCGGATTGCCTTTGCCTTCAGCAATTGCAGAGATGGTTGTGCCAACTTTGGCAATACCAACGCTCATCGCATTGACAAGTATATTGGTTTCGTAACAATCGTCGAAATAAACTTCACCACCCACAGTTGGAATTCCAAAAGCATTACCGTAATCGCCAATACCTTTAACGACACCTTTCAACAACCATTTGGTACGAGCCGTATCAATGTTACCGAAACGAAGTGAATTCAATTGAGCAATTGGTCTGGCGCCCATTGAGAAAATATCTCTGTTGATGCCACCAACACCGGTTGCAGCACCTTGATAAGGTTCAATTGCAGAAGGGTGATTGTGTGATTCAATTTTAAAACAAACCGCCAATCCGTCGCCAATATCAACCAAACCGGCGTTTTCTTCACCTGCTTTTGCCAGCATGGCCGGACCTTCTTTAGGAAGCGTTTTTAACCAAGTGATGGAGTTTTTATAAGAGCAGTGCTCGCTCCACATAACCGAATAAATGCTGAGTTCAGTGAAATTTGGCGTGCGTCCCAAAATCGACTTGATTTTATCAAATTCTTCAGGGAGTAATCCCAACTGCTTGGCTTGTTCTAATGTTGCTTCCATTTTGAAATGCAAAAATAAGTTCAAAATCTCGCTTTTCTAAACCCAAGTTTCAACAATTTTTAGCCATTCTCTAAAGCCCAGTTTTGCCGGTACTTTAGTGATTTTTACTCTGAAACCTTCGTGAATTTGAATGACTGCCCATTCAAAACCAGTTTGCCATCGGTGGTGATGTCAATAAAAGAATGAAAAGTAAAATTGATCTCATAGTTAATGGTTCAGTCAGGTTAAATTATTACGAATTTAGTGATTTTTTCATTCAGTATTAGGATATTTACCTGCATTTAAATACAGTAAAGGCAATAAATTCACTCCAACAACTAATTGTATAATCGATATCATGAACCTTGAGAGGAATATAAAAAGCATAAACCAAAGATATTACAATAGATATTGACCTCATTACCTTTGCTTGGATAAATTTTGAACAATAGTTTTTAATGATTTATAAATGGGAATAAATAGTATCATCTATTCCGTGCTATACTGTTTAAACGCAGACATGAAAAATGTTTTTTTAAAAATGCTTTTTTTAAACTTGAAATATATATATTTGCTTTAAACTAACTTGTAAATTAACTATGAAACTTTTTACATATTCTGATACTTCACATAGTTGTTGTTAAATTATTCTAATTTGTTTCCTTTTACAATTTTTAGTTTACCCAAATCCGAC
>DASWYG010000413.1:0-17117 GCA_036405075.1 Bacteroidia bacterium
TCAACGAGCAATTTCCTAAAGATGTGCCATTAGACAAAGAATGGAAAATGAACCTCAACAATCAGTTGTTGCAAAACGACGAAAACATTGCAGGTTTGTGTGCCCGATTGATTCGAATCTTCTCGGGAACAGATCCATTGAAAGACATTTTGGTCGACATCAAATTGAAAGAATTGGTGGTATCTATTCTTCGTCTCGAGAACCTCAATCATTTAACAGCCGACACCTTCAATGGTCCACATGGCAATGAGCGATTCAAAGCGGTTATAGAGTACATCAGACGCAACATTGGGTCGAATTTCAACACTTCTGAGCTCAGCAAAATGGCTTGTATGAGCAAATCGGTTTTCTACAGGGCCTTTACCCATGAATTTGGCATACCGCCAAACAAACTGATACTGACTGAAAAAATCAAATATGCCAAAACTCTTTTAGCCTCAGGAAACATCAAAATAAAAGAGGCTTGCTTTGCCGCCGGGTTCTCAGATCCTAACTACTTTTCAAGAATATTCAGAAAAATCGAAGGCATCAGCCCTATGGAATACCTTTCCAGCATTCAACACCGTCTGGATCACAACTAAAACAAGTTTTTTAAGATTTCCAAAACCCATTTCACTCATTTTCAAGCCATAAAACGAAAATGAGTTGAAAGCACTGCTCAAATGATAAAATCTTATATTTGTTGTACAGATGTAACATCATCTGAAAAACGCACATGAAAAAAATTCTACTACTTTTCACCTTTTTCTTTCTTGCTTCATATCTGCCATTTGCCCAAAACGCGTTGGATTTTGATGGGGTAAACGACCATATTGATTGTGGCAATGACACCTCATTACAAATTTCCGGCAAAAACATCACGTTGGAAGCCTGGGTTTACCCAACCGCTTGGAAAACCAATGCTTATGAAGGAAATGTTATATGTAAAGAATATAACACCAATAATTATGGTTATATGTTGAGGGTTGGTGATGGCGGCAAATTGAACTTCGCTCTGGGTGATGGCACCTGGCATGAAATAACAACTGCGGCTATAATGTCTTTGAATACCTGGCAACACATTGCCGGAACATTCGACGGCAACAAAATGCGGGTTTATCTGAATGGTGTAGCAGTTGATTCTTTGTCGTTTACCGGCAACATAACTGCCACTCCTCTCACCAACTTGATCATTGGAGCGCATGTAGGATATTCACGATATTTTCAAGGTCAGATCGATGAAGTTAGAATATGGAATATTTGCAAAACAGAAGCTGAAATTTATGCCAACAAAGGCTCTGAAATGTGTGGTACAGCGCCAGGCTTAAGGGCATGTTACAAATTCAATCAAGGTAAAGCTGGACTGAGCAATACCAGTGTTAAAAAACTGAATGACATCAGTGGTTACTACAATACAGGCACCCTCAATAACTTTTTCCTTGGAGGCACAGGTTCCAATTGGGTAAAAGGTCAAAACTATATCAAAGCCGCAGTTTACAGCAATGACTCAGCTGATGTTTGCGACCGTTACTTCTCGCCAAGTAAAAAATTCACATGGACAAGCTCCGGCACCTACAAAGACACATTGCCTACCTTCTTCGGCTGCGACAGCGTGATCAGCATTAAACTCAAGGTAAGAAAAGCAAGTAATGCAACTGTTACAGTTTATGCATGCGATAGTTTTAAAAGTCCAAGCGGACTATACGTTTGGAAAACCAATGGTATTTATTTCGATAAAATAAAAAATGTAGCCAAATGTGATAGCAATATCACGATCAAGTTGACCATTGGTGGCAGCAGAGATACTGTTAAAAGAAGCGCATGTGAAAAATATATTTCCCTTACCGGTAAAACTTACACGAGTTCGGGTATTATCAAAGATACTCTAAGAAGTTACAAAGGATGTGACAGCATCATCGTCACTCAATTGACCATTAAGAAAAGCACTTCATCAACAATATCGGCAAATGCATGCAGAATCTATCAAAGTCCAAGCACTAAAAAAGTATGGAGCCTAAACGGCACCTATTTGGATACCATTCCGAACAAAGCCGGCTGCGACAGTTTCATCACCATCAATTTAAAAATTCTCAACTCAATTGGAACAGCCACTTTTAGCAGTTGTAAACCGGTTAAAAGTCCGAGTTTAAAATACACTTGGACAAACTCAGGCGTGTATATGGATACCATAGCCAACAAAGCAGGGTGTGACAGTTTCATAACAGCAACTGTTAAGATTTCGCAAGCGAGTTCCTCTACATTAAACATCAATGCCTGCAGATCCTATATTAGCCCTAAAGGTGTTACACTCACAAAATCCGGCGCCTACACTGAGAAAATTACCAATGTGGCCGGGTGTGACAGTACAATCACCATCCACCTAACCATTCAATCCATTAACACCAAAGTAACTCAAGATGGCAAACATCTGAGTGCAGCAATAGGAGAAGGCAGTTATCAATGGTTGAATTGCAGTAACTATGCAGCCATTAATGGTGAAACATCGGCCAACTTCAAAGCAACTGCTATTGGCAGTTATGCAGTTGAAATCAGAGACAGTGCATGTATTGATACTTCCGACTGTTACACAGTCAACAGTGTAGGCATTCGAAACATGAGTTCAACGATAGGCTTCCAATTATTACCAAATCCAAATACAGGTGAATTCAACATTGTCTCAGAATTACCTCTATCAGGGGCCATTTTAAGCATCTATGACCTTTCAGGTAGATGTGTATACTCCGAAACGATAAATACACCCCAGAGCAGCTTTAAAACCGATTTAGAGAAAGGTATTTACACCGTGATCATCAGCAGTGAATCTGTAAACATGCGAGAAGTAATGATCGTGAATTGATCCATTAACCAATAATTTCAAGCCCCGATAAATACATCATATCAATGTTTATCGGGGCTTTTTTATTTCACATTTGATGATGGATTTGAAAAAGACTCAGTTAAATTCATCATTAATGAATCCAATGCGCTTCCTATCCTTTTGTGCGTTATCGAGCTCATCTTTTTTCAGCAAATAGTTGATTGCGTCAAAGACATCCGTAAATTGTTGGGCGTATTTACTTTCCAGTTCTTTTAATTTTAATGTCAAATCATTATGGCTCAAAGCGTATTGTCTGATAAAAACAAAAGCTCTGACGATAGAAATATTGACTTCAATGGCTTTCTCGGAACTTAAAACTGAGCTGAGCATAGCAACACCTTGTTCAGTAAAAGCAAAAGGCGTGTATCTAATGCCTCCTTTCTTTGAGGACGCAAAATGCGTCCTCAAAGCATCGAACTCTTCTTTTGTCAATTCAAACATAAAATCGGGAGGGAATCGATTGATATTTCTTCTAACTGCCTCTTTTACGCGTTTGGTTTCAGTTCCATACAACTCTGCAACATCAAAATCCAATATTACTTTAAGTCCTCTGATCTCCCTGATCTTTATCTGTATTTCTCGCAATTCCATCTCTCCACAATTTTAAAACTCAAACTCTGAAACATAACAAAGTTAAGCAAGAACAGTCATTAGCCGGATGAATAAATCCGAAATTAAACGTATAAAATCATCTAAGCTTGCATCCACATTTTTACATCAAATCTTTTCATCAAACACATAAAAAAATCACATTTGTAAAATGGGATTTAAGGTAGGTTGTGAGAATGTTTTGCTGAGTAGTCAAACTTAAAACTGGGTAAAACCTTGATCAAAGGATATAGAAAAGGTTCAGGTATGAAGAATTATAAGCTCAGTTATACACTTTGTGTGTACGTTATTCTAGGAATTGAGATTGTCCTGCCATTTATTCAACTATCTCCACCAAGTACTTTCCTGTCATTAATCCGTATAGACTTGCACCTATAAAAAAACAACCTAAACCAATAAAGCTCCAAAAAGCAGTTTTATTATCTGAACGTTTTTCAGTATTGTAATTCTCCAGTGAAAGATAAATGTAATCTTTATCCTTAAGGCCATACACAGAAATAAAAGAATAATCGAAGACTTTATCGAGAAAACCCAAGGCTTGTTTACCTCCTATTTTTTTTTCATACTCTTCAAGTTCTATATCTAAAGAAATGGTGTCACCAATATTGGTATTGTTCATATAATCTGTGAGAGATGTAGAAGAATAAGCTACCCCACTTAAATTAAATTTGAATTCAGGGTATTCCTTTAGCTTTATTTGTAAAGAACTTTGCCCTTTCTGATCATTTTTCAGAACTACACCGCTTATTGTAACTAGATCAAGCGAGCTCATTTTCTTATCCTTCTTATTATACACAAAAAAAGAACCTACAAAAAAACAGGCAGCAACAATTAAAAACAGTATTGCTGCATCTTTATTCTCTGCATTTTTATCTTCATTTTTTTCATACCTATTTTCTGATTCCTCTAGTTTCTTTCCATATATCAACTCAAATCTGAGCAATTCATAATTACTGTATTCTCTGGCTTGAATCTTTATTTTTCCTGTATTTGTTTTTAACACCAATTTATCCCCGTGCTTATATTGAAACTCTTGCCATGATTTTATATTTGCGCGATCAATTATTTTAGTGAAACCAAAAATATATTTTATTAAAATTTTGTTTTTATTCACTTCAAAGCTTTTATGGGCAATTACTTGAAAAAGACCTAAGCAGCCCATCAAACCTACAAAACTCCCTAAAATCATCATTGTAAAATCAATATTTGATTCCTTAAGCGCTGGTTCCAATATGCAGATACCCGCCACAACACCCCCAATTCCTCCAAAAAGAAGTAAAAGCAAATTGCTTATGGATCGCTGAGATTTGAAGGTGGGTCTTTTATTCATTGGCCAGACACTAATTTTAAAATCACAAATGTAATAAATGACGAATTATTCCTTATGAATTCAAGCGGACCAAATTAATTTACTCTGATTTAAAAGAAAGAAAAAAGAGGTAAAGAAACTGCCCCCCAATTTTTGATGATGAAGTCGATACAAAATGAGGCATAGTTATATCATCAGCAATGATGCAGACAAATCCAAGCACTCAAATTTGTTTGCAAACCTTAAAAATTCAATCAGTTTTAGTTTTTTTTGATAATTGACCGAAAGGCAATATCTTTGCACCTCTTTTTTAAGGGCCTTTAGCTCATTCGGTTAGAGCATCTGACTCATAATCAGAGGGTACTTGGTTCGATCCCAAGAAGGCCCACCAAATCGGCACAATTGAAATTTACTTCGTTTGTGCCGATTTCTTTTTTGTCCAAACTCCTCTTCAGATGGGCGATGTAGGAAAATAAAGGATTTATTTCTTTGGTTCGACACCCGTCATTTTTCTTGTTATAGGTAATTCCCTTAGGAAAGATGAAATTTTGCAACCTTACTTTCGTATTATATTGACTAGATGTCCACAGGGACGGGAGATTGCGTGAAAAGATAAGTAACTCATCAACCGATTTTTCAAGGTTCGACACTTTTTTTGAGTAGCGTTCTAGCTGCGTGTTGATTTCTACCCTTTCAGCCTTAAATTTATCCGTAAATTTCAAAAACTGCTCTTTAGAGATTTCCTCCAGAATGAATCTTTCTTCCAACCTGTCAATCTTAGCATTAACTTCCAAAAGTTGTTTTCTGATTAGCTGTTCCTCGGATTGTCTGATTTGAAGGTGTGAGAATAAATTTGACAGTATTTCCCGTTTCATTAATTTTGTTAACTGCTCCGAAAAACCAATCTGGTAAGGCGTGAGCATTCCAACAAAATCATCATGCATCTTTTTCGCACTTCGGTTATTGCAGCAACCAACTGTCCTGCATTTGTAATACCAAAGGTTCTTTTTCTTGACGATATACCCCGGCATAGACGCTCCGCAATGATCGCACTTAACAAAATTCTTAAGTGGTATTTCGTCGTTTTCATGTTTAACGGTGTAGCCATGATGGTTCTCGTCTAAAATATCATTCACCTTTAAAAATATTTCTTTACTGATCATTGGCTCTTGTTTGCCTTCAATGACTTTCCCTTCCAATACCGGATGGGTCAAGAGACCACAATAGAAAGGATTTTTTAAAAGACCGGATATTTTCTGATGATAGATTTTAACGCCAAGCGCATTTAACCTGTCCTTGATTTCTTCAATGGACAGGTTTTCGTTGGCTTTCCATAGAAAGGCATTTTTAAGCAATTTACCTGTAGAGTTCAGCACTACTTGCCTGTTTCTACCAGTTCCTACAACATCGTAACCCATTGGCACACGGTAACACCATTCTCCTCTTAAAATGGCTTCCTTTACCCCTGACATACATTTCTCCCTTCTTAATTGGTTGTCGTATTCTGAGAATATATACTGGATATTCTGTTGCAAGCTACCGCTTGGAGTGGTTGAATCTGTTGGTTGGGTGACAGAGACAACCAGAACACCTTGCTTCCTTAATTGCTCAGTAATATAAATGGCGTTGGCTCCGCTCCTTGAAAAACGATCCACACTATAAACAATGATAAAAGATACCTTTTCTTTTGACTTCTTAACAAAGGAAAGCATCTTGTTAAACTCCTTTCTTTCGTCCGTCTTGGCACTTTCATAAGTTCCTCCGAAACTGCCAACAATGCTGTAATTGTGTTTCAGGGCATACAGTTCACAGGCTTTTTTCTGCGTGGTTAGGCTCATGTTGTTGTCCGCCTGCTCCTTGGTGGAAACCCTTGTGTAAATGACGCAATTATTGGTCGACGCTCTTTTTAAGCTTTGTCCTTTAGCGAAGGATGAGAATTTGTCAAGTATATGATTGTCTTTGGTCATTGTATTTTATAAAGTTTTTTATTTACCATTCTTTGCATCTGAGTTCATCCTGACATTTTGCTGAGAGGATGTCGCAAAACATATTTAGTGAACTTAGCATTTTTTGTGCCAATTCATCCGGCATACTTTCAAATTCCGGACAGGAGCGCAGCTCTTCAAGTGTAATATTTTCTTTTCTCAAATTCAAACTTATTTTTTATCGGTTGTATTACCAGTTTTTTGTTTTTGTGAACCTTTCATAAGGCTATCAAGCAGAGATGCCGCACCCGCTATCCCCAAAATCCAAAACAGCGTCTTAGATGACATGGGCTTTATAGGAGCTGAACTGACATGAACTGATTTTTTGAAATTCAACTTTGGCAAGCTTACATTTTCGGGCTTATTGTTTATTTCTTTGAGTTTCTCGGCAGCAAATTCACTTGAAAGAGTATTTAATGATTCCGGCTCTACTTCACAGACAGTTTGATTTTCCCGTTCATTACTTGAAAAAACAGCATCATCAACTTGTATTTCTTGTTCATTTTTTAAATCTTCAGTTTGAATACTGTTTTCTGTAAGCTTCTCTTTTCTGTTGACAGGATTCTTCTCGTATAAAGGCTGATCGAAAATACTGATCTCTGTTGTAGTATTGAACCTGCCTGAATGGTAAGCCACTCCTGCTATGACTTTGATAATAAAATCACAGTTATGTGTCAGCGCCTGATCACCTTTGAAATTTCCACCTTTAGTAGCTTGAACAATGGAAATGAAGGATTTGCTTGGATTCTCCTGTTTTATCAGTTCCAAGAACTCATTGTCAATTCCTGCATTATTGATTGAGTCAATAAATACAAATTCGCAAGACTTAGATTGTAAATACTCCCATATGGACTGCCTGTCCTTGTTTTCGGCAAAAGTGACCTTGCTCCCGCCTATTGACTTTATCTTTTCTTGCAGGGTAACAGATTCACCTTCTTCGGCTGCAATGTAAACCACATCTCCAAAATACTCCTGCAAATAATCCGCAAAACGGATAGAGAAATTGCTTTTGCCTCCTTTTGGCAGTCCCCAAATGATAGCTGAAAATAATTTGGATGGCTTTCCTATGAGTTCAAGAAATTTTCCTTCAAATTCCAAAGAGTCAAATTTCTTTTCTATCAGCTCATCTCCGGTAAATTCCTTTACTTTCTTTTTCTCTGTCTGAAATTCAATACTGGTAATTTCTTCTGAATTTCTACTAGAGAATTTCAGCTTGAATCTCTTTTCAACAGTAGGTTCAAGACTATTTGGGATTTCAATACTTCGTTGATTTCCTTCCTGGCTCATCCTTATTTCTTTAATGTAATCATAGGCCGTCGTTCTGCCTATTTCCAGTTGTTTAGCTACCTGACCGTAACTCAGGCCAGATTCTTTTAGTTGGTATGCTTTGATTTTGATATTCATTTTTTGGGTTTGATTGATTTTTGAGTACTAACACTACTAACAGCACTCAAAGAGTGTTAGCATTGTTAGTAGTGTTAGTATTGGATTTTAAAATTGTTTCTTCGGCTGCTTTGTCCAGAACCCGCTTGACTTTCATCTGGTTTATGCCCAGCCGTTTTGCGATTTCATATTTGGATATTGACGGTTCAGAACTTCTCAGTTCCATGATGAGCATTTCTGTCTGGTCGGTTTCATCACTGCTTGGCAAGCACAAGTGATCCCTTTCCCTACCAAAACCTGCGAATTCAAATCCCAGAAAATTGAACGGTTTGCTTATTTCGCACAGAATGACATTATCCGAGTCAAATACCACGTCCGTATCCCTCGCCTTGATTTGCTTGATGTACCTGAGACTTCCGTCCTTATGACTCTTCCCAATAGCAAAGATGCTGTCGGCAAAATTTGCCAGATGCTTACTGCCCGCCATGTCATTGATGCCAATTGGGTTGTATGGACTTCTTTTGGGAGTATGTGCCAGTATCAATAAGGAAAGACCATGTTTCACTTTGAGTTCTTTAAGCTGTTTCATCAGTGGAAGGGCTTCTTTTGCAGATTCAGTCGTTTCTGTTTTTAGCCATGTCAGGTTATCTATAATTAAAACCTTGGCATTGTAAATCCCGATAGTCTTTTCAATTGAAATAAACAGAGTCTTTTCAAAATCATCAAAGTTGGTGCAGTCCGGGTTGATGTCTATTCTCAAGAAACGGTCGTCAAAATCATAGTGGCGGGTATAATTATCGGAGTATCGCTTTTCGAATTGCTTCATGCTCATTTCAAAATCAAAGTACAACACAACTTGCTGCTGAGCTTCCAATCGGAATCCTCTTATAGGCTCACCTCTGGAAATGGAATCCGCAATCTGGACTGATAGGATGGATTTGCCAATATTGGTATCTGCAAACAGGATGCAGATTTCTCCCTCATGCCAAAGCTCGGAATACAACATCTTGGGAATTGGTTTCGAACTGGCCAATCTCATTGTTTCATTCGCTGAACGGATATTTAAGAATTCATCAAACTCCACTTCTTTTGAAAAGGGCTTCGGCGCTTCGATTTTTTTATGTTTAATATAGGTCAGTGGATTCATCGAGTGTCAGATTAATGTGAGAAAAATTGTGCCCTTGCGGTTTAGTTCTTATGGTGACATAGTGGCCAGAGAGATTCGGGTCCATCGCTTCCATTCTTAAAATTTCCTTTTCCAATGGATTTAGAAAGTGATTTTGGGATTCATGCATGGAGTTGTGAACATCCACCAAGTCTGAAATAAGACTGTTTTGCAGGTCGATGTACTCTTGGCGTGAATCGTGTCTTTTGCAGTAGGATTCCAGTTTCAGGGACATGACTGAAATTACCTTTTCAAGTTTTGTGTGACTCATCAATGCTTAAAAATGGGTTTAGGGTGATTGAAAAAGAAATAAGTCTGTTCGGCGTTCGGGCGAAAGTCCTTGTTCGGACAATGTTCCGAGCATTTGCAAGATGTCACTTGCAGGAAACGGAATGCATCTGAAGTGCAATCCATTTTCGAGTTGGAAAGGTGAGAGGAATTTTTAATTATCATATAAAAACGGGTCGGTTTTCAATTCTGTCCGAACCCGTTTTCAATGATATAAGGATTTTTACCCGAAATTTTTGAAGATTGACCCAAGCAAATCCAACTTGGGGCAAATAATTTATCTAAGCTTTTCGTTTAATCGCAATGATTTGATTATAAATTAATTATATTTCATTCTGAGTGCCGTCTTCATTCTTTTTCTTATGTTGGGAATGGATTGATTTCTTCTTTTTCTTTTTTTCTAAACGCTCATCGACGATTTCGAGGTAAGAATTTTTCAAATTGTCAAAAAAAGCACCGTGATCATACCCAAGAGACTGCCCCGTAATTCCGCTTGAAAAATTCGACTCCCAATCACCCAGTTCCAGTCCAAATACCGGAGCCAGCTTGTCAACAATTTTGGTGATTTCTCCTTTACCGTTTTCAAGTAACCCTGCCCTAGACAGAGCATAGATCAGTTTTGGGAAGTTATTCTTTGTTTTTCCATCCGTCCATTTAAGCAGCTTTATTGTTTCTTTTTTCCGCTTTTCTTTTGTCTCGGCAACAACCTGTTGTTCTTGCACCGGAAGCTCTGAAACATACAACTCCGGCATAAACTCTTTGTTTGCTCTATATTTTACAAGAGCCTTGAACCATTTGCCTGTATCAGTTACCTCAGGATTAATTATTGTTGTTTGGAAAGGAATCGGTTTCTGATATATGTATTCCCTTTCGACAAATAGGAAACTAAATAGTAATTCCTTTTCCAGCTTGGATTTTGCCTCGGCAAGTTTTAATAGATTCTCCTTGTTCCAATTTATCTTCACCTTGAACCGTTCCTTGAGTTCACCTTTGTAGTCATATGTTTCATAATACTTTGGAAAAGGAAGTTTGATTTTCCAGAGTGTTCTTCTGACTTTGACTGTTTTGTATTGAGGTCTTAGGGCCAGCTCATTTAGAAAATTGATCCTGGTTTCATCTATCAGACCATTTAGAATTTCTTCAATCGGCCTGCCGATATCATACAACCAGTTGAAGTTCTCACTCACTTTCTTTGAAAACTCATCCAGTTCCATTTCAGAAGTTAATATAAAGCCAAGACCGAAAGCCTCAACTGCTGCGTCTGTATTCCGGGCCTCTTTAAGGAATTTGTTTCTGGCAAACCTTAGTTTTTGGATGAATCGGATTTTTAATGCTTCAAAATAATCGTCCGTATAATTCATAAAAATGGTGCAAAATTAAATCCCTCTTTCCTTTACAAAAAAAAATGATACTAACAATTGCTAACACAACTAACGACTATAAATGGTGTTAGTATGTTAGTTATATTTAATAGTTGACTTAATACTTGTAACTTGTTCTTCCGGAAGAACAAGTATTCTTTAACCCTCCCCAAAAAAGTACGGATTAAAATGGCACAAAATGTAATTAATTTTTAAGCGTTTTATGTTAGAAAAGCAAAATTTGCAGTAACCCAGATTTTAATGGTTTTAAAAGATTATAAAAGAGGAAAACCAATGACGGATAACTGTCGTGAACGTGATATCCATCAGATGATACTTTATTGTTGGAAGAAGGTGTATCTTCGTTGAGATTAGTAAAAGAAAATAACGTTTGTGATAACATAATTGTTATTAGAAGTATGAATGCCGTTTTTATTAATTATTTTGTATTACGGTTTAATTTTCCCTTCCCTGTGTCAACTAAATAATATACCATCGGAACTAAAAACACCGTCAAAATTAAAGAGGAAAGGAGTCCACCAATGATTACCCAAGCGAGTCCATTTTTCCATTCTGCTGCTGTTCCTGTCGCCATTGCAATAGGAAGCATACCGACTACCATTGAAAGCGTTGTCATTAGAATTGGACGCATACGACCTTTTCCTGCAATGATTAAGGCTTCTTTGAAATGTTT
Organism: Bacteroidia bacterium; assembly: GCA_036405075.1. Lineage (GTDB taxonomy): Bacteria > Bacteroidota > Bacteroidia > NS11-12g > UBA955 > JABMMZ01. The sequence goes on from DASWYG010000413.1 coordinate 11,652, forward strand.
ACCTTCTGCTTTTAATTGATTGGTAAAATCCACAATTAGAATAGCGTTTTTTACCACTAAGCCCATTAGCATAATCAAACCTAATAAGGCGAATAAACTCAAATTGCTTAACGATAAGTTCAAAGCGAAAAACGCCCCAATTGCAGCAACTGGAATAGAAAACAAAACGACAAATGGATAAACAAAACTGTCATACAGTGCCACCATAATCAGATAAATCAGTAAAAACGAAATCAGCAAAACTGATCCTAATGCTCCAAAACTGTCATCTTGTCTTTTAATATCACTGCCCCAAGTCATTTGTATTCCGTTTGGCAATGGATTTTCTTTTAGATAAGCAACTACATCATCAGCAACAGTTCCTGAAGGTCTGCCTAAAGCATCTGCTGTAAGCGTAACTGCTGGTTGTCGGTCTTTCCGTTCTAACAATGACGGAGAATTGTCTTGCTCTACGCTTGCAAACTGTGAAACTTCAACTGGTATTCCCATTGGGTTAATGATCGAAAGTTGTTGAACATCTTCAAAGTTTTGTCGGTTAAATTCGTCTAACCAAATTCTTACAGGATATTCTGTTCCGTTCTCAGTAAGCGTTGCATCTTCATTACCTGTAAATGCAGTTCTTAGGTTCAATCCAACATAAGCGGTTGTTAAACCTAATCGTTGCATTTTATCTTTGTCTGGAATTATTTTGTATTCGGGACTACCTGCTTCAACGGATAAGCGAACATTATCCGCACCTGGAATTTTTTCTATTACCGTTTTCAATTCATCACCTGTTTTCATTACCAAATCCAAATTGCTACCGCTTAACGTAATTTCGATTGGTGCTGAACGTGGAATTAAACCCAATGCTGCCATTGAATAATTGATACTCGGAAATTTTGACTTTAGTTCTTCCCGAAGATTTTTCATAAATGTCTCGGTAGGTAAATTATTCAATTCCTTTTTGGATTTTAATTGAATAGTAAATTCCGTTTTATTTGCTGAACCTACACCCAAACTCCCAATGCCTGTGCTTGGTCCGCCAATATTGCTGAATACTGTTGCTACTTCGGGTTGTTGAATAATGTATGTTTCAATCTTTTGAGCAATTAAATTGTTTTGATGTATAGAGGTGGACTTATCAAATTCTAATGCCATTCTAAATTTACCTTGATCGCCTGTTGAAATTAATTCTTTACCAATAATACCTTGTTTCATAATGCCTAAAGTCATTGCAAAAAGCACAATAACGATACCTGTAAAAGCTAATTTATGGCTCAATACCCATTCTAATCTTCGACCATACCATTCATTAAAGTTTTCTAATTGAATTTCAAACCATAGTAAAAAGCGATTGAAAAAATTGGTGGGTTGTAAGTCTTCTTTTTTGCCAATACGAGAAGCCATCCAAGGCGTTAAAGTAAATCCAACCAATAAGCTGGTGAGAGTAGAAGTTATTACTACAACCGAAAACTGCTTGAGCATATCAGCAACAAATACTTGTAAAAAAAGAATGGGTAAGAAAACCACAACGTCAACCAAGGTGATGGATAATGCAGCAAAGCCAATTTCCATTCTGCCATCCATTGCTGCAGATCGTTTGTCTTTTCCTTTATCTAAGTGCTTTTGAATGTTTTCTAAAACTACGGTAGCATCATCTACCAAAATACCAATGATTAACGACATTGCAAGCAAGGTCATTAGGTTTAAGGTGTATCCCAAAAGCCACATCACAGCAAAGGCGGTAACCAACGATGTAGGAATGGCAACCAAAACGATTAATGAATTTCTAAAACTTCGTAGAAATAAAAGCATCACTAACGACACCAACAGAACCGCTAAAATCAAGTCAAAAACAACGGAGTTTACTGCTGCAATTGTGTTATCGGTGCTATCGTCTGCAATAATAAATTTCACACCCGAACTGACATTTTGTTGTTCGATAGATTGAAATTTCTCCCGAACGGCTTTTGAAACATCTACTGCGTTTGCATCTCCTTGTTTTTTCAGCATTAAACCAATGCCGTTTTTACCGTTGTAGCGACTGATGGAAGTCGTTTCTTTTATACCGTCAATAACATCTGCTAAGTCTTTTACATAAACAGGACTTCCTAAAACAGGCATAGCGACTTGGACATTTTTAATATCCTCAATAGATGCGAATTTTCCCGTTAAACGAACTGAATTACTTTCTTTTTCGGTTTGCACCTTTCCAGCAGGCAAGTCTAAGCCAGAACGATTAATTGCTTCAACAACTTGAACCATTGAAATTTTATACAATTTCAGTTTGTCCTGATTTATTTTTACTTGTATTTCTCTTTCTTCACCGCCTAAAACAGTAATCTCTGCAACGCCTTTTATTTGTTGAATTTGTGGCAGATAATCATCTTTCATTTTTTGATAAAACTCGGTCGCAGACAAATCGCTTGTTGCATTGATAGACATTATCGGCAAATCATTTGGCGAAACTTTACTCATTACAGGACTTAAAATATCCTGTGGTAAATCTTTGCGAATGTTGTCAATGTAGCGTTGTGCGTCTTGCATTGACTTATCCAAATCTGTTCCATATTTCAGATTAGCTATGATGATAGAAGCATTGGGCAATGATTTTGTAACCAAGTAATCTACACCTTCCAAATTCGATAAAGCGTCTTCTATTTTTCGTGAAACGGATGTTTCTACTTCGTTTGGTTCGGCACCAGGGTAAACAGTTTTAATTACAACCACAGGCTGGTTAAAGTCAGGCATTAGTTCGTAACTCAAATTTTTATACCCGATAAATCCTAATAATGTAAATACGCTGAAAAGCACTATTATCAGCGAAGGACGTTTGATTGATATTTCTGTAATATTCATTTTTCGCTGATTTTATTTAACAGTTACATTCGCCCCATCAAAAAGATTGATGAAGCCATTCGTTACAATTACATCACCTTCATTTAATCCATTTGAAACAACTGCTTTGTTTTGTGTCTTTTTTGAAATAGTGATGTTTTGCAAAATTGCTTTGCCATTTTTCACAACATAAACCTGTGGTTGGTTCTCTGTGCCTTGTATGGCAGATGAGGGTATTACAATTCCCTTTCCTGACATTTCGCTTTTGAGTAGAACTTTGCCAAACATCCCAGATTTTATTTTCAAGTCGGATGTGTTATTTACCGTAAACTGAACAGGAAAACTACTGCCCATATTGGCTTTACTGCCAATCATTGTAGTTTTTCCAGTCAATAGAATTTCAGAATAGGCATCTGCCGTAAGCGAATAGCTTTGATTTAATTTGAACTGGCTTAAATCTTTTTCGGGAACATTTACGGTGAATTTTAAAGTTGTAATGTCCGTTATTTGGAGCAATGGAACGCCCGGTGCAGCAAAAGCTCCTTCCTCACTTAATTTTGAAGTAACAACTCCGTTAAATGGTGCTTTGATTGTGGTTTTGTTTATCTGCTCCAACAAAGTTGCTTTCTGAACTTTTGCAGATTTCAAACCTAATTCTGCTTTTTCTAATTGAACACCTTGAATGGCATCTGCTTTAGCCAAAATGGTATAGCGGTTTACATCTGCTTCTAATCCTTCTATTTGCACTTCTATAGTTTGCAGTTGCAATTTCAGCAATGAATTATCCAATTGAATTAAAGTTTGACCTTTACTTACAACACTTCCGACATCAACTAAAATGGTGTTAATTTTCCCTTGTAATTCGGCACTTATTTTTGTTTCCTTGTTGGGCTCAAATGTGCCTGAATAAGAAAATTCTGCATTCACATTTTCGAGTTTCAATGTATCTACTTGAACATTAATAGCTTGTTCTTTATCGTATTGATACACTTTACTCTGCGTAATTTCTTTGTTGTTTTTCAACTTAATTACCACAATGGCAATTATAGCCAACGGTATGATGACGTATAGCACTTTTTTTAGAATTGATGATTTTGTATTCATTGTGACAATTATTTGATGATTGAAATATTTCCTGTGAGTTTTTTTAGTTCTAAATCTGCTTTTAGGTAATCAATTACTGCAGACAGGTATGTTTGTTGTGCTTCACGCAAAGCATTGTCTGCAAGCAAAACATCTGTTAAACTTGCCGTTCCTTGTTTTTGTTGAAGAATAGTTTGCTCGTAAATTGTTTGAGCCAATTTGATTTGTTCTATTGTAGTTTCAACTGATTTTTTAGCAACCTCTCTTTGCATTTTTGCATTTTGAACCTGCATATTATTTTGCTCAGAAAGTAAACCGTTTTGAAGTTCATTGTTTTGAAGTTCAAATTTTTTCTGATTTATTTTCCTTTGCGTAACCGTTCCATTAAATAGTGGATAGGACAATTGAATACCAGCAAAACCAATCGGATAAAAATCAAGAAAAGAAGCTGGTTGTCCGTTATAACCAAAGCCCGTTGTTCCATACATTCCAACCAGATTTAGCGAAGGCAAATACCTTGATTTGTTGAGTGTGTTGAGTTCACTCGACAGTAAGCGGTTTTGAGTTTTTATTATTCGAATATCTAAGGTTGGTGAAGTTGTATATTCATTTGTGTTTTGATATTGAATGTTTGGTTCAATTTGCAGATTTTGTTCAATGGAAATACCCATAGCAAATTTCAAGGCATTTAGAACCAGCTCGTATTTGCTTTTGATCGTTTCCTTTTGGGTGGTTAATTGCGATACTTGCAATTTCACCTTGCTAACATCTGTTCCTTTGGCAAGCAATTGTTCATTGAGCAATTGCATATTTTTCAGAAGCCTTTCTGCGTTAATCAGATTACTGTCAATAAATGCCAATTGATGATGCAAGATTTGGGCATTGTAATACAAATTGGAAATTTCAAAATAGATTTGCTCCTCCGTTTTTTGATACTGCAAGTCTGTCAATTCCGAAGCAATTTTTGTTGTTTGTATGGCTCCATAAACTTGTGGATTATACAAAGGCATTGAAAGTTGCAAGTTTGCGTTTATGTTGTGGGGAACGCCAAACTGCATAGCCCTGAATTCTCCTGCGGGTAGTGCAGGATTGAAAGCATTCACTGGTAAAAGCTGATAGGGGAGGTTTGCAAAATACTTGTAATCCGCATTGGCTGTGACTTTTGGGATTAAATTGGCTTTGGCTTCTTTCTCTCTTTGATCACCAATGTCCATATTGTTTCTGCTCATTTGCAGGTTTTTGTTATGAACCTGTGCGGTGTCAATACATTGTTGCAAAGTCCAAGTTTGTGCTTGTGCAGATTGAAAGCCTCCTATTATCAATAATAGAGCAACATAATGTTTGTAAATATTCGCTAACTTCATTGGTCAAATTTTTTTACTTAATGAGTATTAATTGACTTTCAATTGTTCCTACAACCCAATGTTTTACCATTGGTTCAATGTTTACAAAGTCACCCGATAATAGTGTTTCTTTTATTCCTTTTTCATTTTCAAAAATCACTTCTCCTTCCACGCAAATCAAAAGTGCTGGTGTTTTGGTAATATGCTCTTTTAACTTTTC
>DASWYG010000414.1:0-2406 GCA_036405075.1 Bacteroidia bacterium
CTTTCAAAAAAACCAGGTTTTCTTAAAATACCGGGCGATTCCTCCGGCAAATCAATTCCTGTTTTGATGCCTATACCCATACTTTTCAGGTATTCAGTCCATTTGACATAAGCATCCTGAACGTTTGAATAGGCAGGATTATCGAGTATACTTCTATAAACGTAGCAATAGTACGCATTGCAACTTTTTGCGATACTGAATTCCAAATCCAAAGGAGACGAATGTGGGTGGCAACCCACTGTAATAGATCCCATGTGATAACCACCATGACAAGGGTATTTGGTACCGGGAGTCAATACGCCTTCTTGCAGTCCAATCAAAGCTTGAACTGTTTTAAATGTAGATCCGGGAGGATAAGGCGCTTTAAGAGCCCTGTTGAACAAAGGTTTTGAAGGATCAAGTAAGAGTGCACTAAAGTTCTTATTTCTTTGCTGACCTACTAATAGATTAGGGTCGTAGTTCGGGCTATTCACAATACTCAGAACTTCACCAGTTGAAGGCTCTAAAGCAACGATGGATCCAATTTTATTGGCCAGTAATTTCTCTCCGAATTCTTGCAAATCCAGATCAATAGAAGAGATGATGTTTTGTCCGGCAAATGGCAAGCTATCGTATTTTCCATCCATGAAGCTTCCCAATTGTCTGCTGAACTTATCGACCCTCACCATCTTCTTTCCCTTTATTCCTCTTAAGTATTTCTCATAAGCCTTCTCCATACCGGTAATTCCTTTGATATCGCCGGGCTTATAGTATTTATCATTTTCGAGTTCCTTTTCAGTAACCTCACCCATATAACCCAACAAATGCGCTGCACCGTTGATGTTGTACCTTCTGTCGATCTTGGTTTCTATATAAAACGCAGGGAATTGATACAAAACCTCCTGTAGTCTTGTGTATAGATATAATGGTAAATTTTTATAAATGACAGAAGCTTCTCTGGGGTTGTATTTGGCTGCTTTTGTGAGTCTTTTATTGAAATCGAACGTATCGATCATCAACTCTTTGCACAAAGCGGCTTTATCAAAATTCTTTGCTTTTTGTGGCACAACCATTAAATCGTAACTGGCGTCGTTGTAAACCATCAACTTTCCAAATCTGTCGACGATTGTGCCACGCGCAGGATAAATGGTAATCTCATTTGAACCATATGCCTGGGCTTTATAAAAGTTAGATTCATCTACAATTTGCAAAAAGAACAAACGTGTAACGAAAATGAGCCCCACAAGCACAAGTACACCCAGGAAGATATATAACCTGTTACTTTTTTCCATTATCAGTTTTTTACCGGCTTATAGAGTAAGTTCTCAAAAATAAGAACCAAAATAAAGGAGAATACGGTACTGGATATAAAAGCAGGTAATGTTCTGGTCAAGAAATTACCACCATTGGATTCAAGTAATAAATAAACAAGATGATACAAAGCTATGAAGGTGATGAAATAGGTCCATTTCCAGGATTTGCCCTTCTTGGACGTCCATATTTGATTGTCTTCTTCACGAGCTCCAATTACAGTATCTACTTCCTTAGTAGCATAGTAACGGATATAACCGACAAGAGTACTTACAGCGGCATGAACACCATAACAAACTAAAAACACATCATAAATGAAACCTGCTGCGAATGAAACCAAAATGATGGCAACGTGTGACATATTGGTAGGCAAAAGCAACAAAAACATGATGAGCATCTGAGGTTGAAACAGGAAGCCATAACTGCTGCTGATAAACAAATTATTGATAATGAAGATTTGCACCAACAATACAAAGACATAGAGTCCAAGATATTTTAAGATCGAGAGTATCATTTGTTGGACTGTTGACTTTTTTCAATTTCTTTTTCAAGTTTATCAATTTCTTCTTTGAAAAGATTTTTAACGATGTATACGGTTTGAATTTTTCCGAAGTTGACTGCCGATTTAACTTTCACTCTGTAATGTGTTTCATTTGCTCTCTTCTCTATTCTGTCTACAATTCCTATCATGATCTCTTCAGGAAAGTCTTTTGTATAGGGACTTGTTACGATGTGATAACCTTTCTTTAAAGCTTCATACTTGTTAATCTCCTTCAATTCAAAGAAATTCGGGTCTTTACCATCCCAAACAATGGTTCCTTTAGAATAATTGAGTTCTCTTATCTTAGGCACTATTTTGAAACCACTTGTATTCAAAACCGAAGTGGCCACCGAGTAGTTTTCAGAAACCTCAGTAATTTTACCAACTACACCATCGGGACAAAACACACCCATTCCAACTTTAACACCCGAGCTGCTTCCTCTGTTGAGGGTAATAAAATTGTTTTGTCTATTGGTTGAGTTGGTGATTACTTGAGCCGGGAAATATGCATAGCGTTGCTTGTAAACAGTATCATTCACTTCAAATACTGCTTTAGATTCCATGACGTAGTTTGT
>DASWYG010000415.1:0-7297 GCA_036405075.1 Bacteroidia bacterium
TATAATAATAAAAAATAATTACACCCCCAACAATATGCTGCTAGTTATCAAAACCAATTTTTCTCAAAACTGATTTAAATTGGATTCAATTGGTAATAAAAAGATAAGTATCGAAAAGTCGCTCAATAAGTCCCTATCCACTTCCTCAACATCACCATGTAATCGGCTTGCGGTATTTCTTTGGTGCCAAATTGCAACAGATGGTCGTTGATGAACTGGCAATCCACCAATTTGACGCCACTGCTTTTTACCCATTCCATGAGAAACACTAAGGCAATCTTACTGGCATTGCTTACTGTGTGAAACATGCTTTCGCCAAAGAAAATTTTGCCCATGGCCACACCGTATAAACCTCCCACCATTTTTCCGTCTTGCCATGCCTCAAAACTGTGGGCATAACCCATTTTGTGAAGACCACAATAAACGTCTATGATCTCGTCGGAAATCCAAGTCTCTTCCCTAATTGAACATTGGGTGATACAGGATTTAAAATCTTTGTTGATGTATAATTCGAAAGGACGCTTGTTGTATAATTTTGCCAAATTTTTGGGCACATGAAATTCCTCCGGCATGATCACACCTCTCATCTCCGGTTCAAACCAGTAGATGGCATCATCTTCATCCGGGTCGGCCATGGGGAAGATCCCCTGAGTGTATCCGTGTAAAACCTGATGCGCTGTCAGCATATCCTTTTAGGGCAGCATTTCAACGTAACTCAATTCTTTGAATGCTTCTACCCTCTCCTTTAATTTAGATGCGTCTATACCTGTAATGTTATCGGTTCCAAATTTCTCAACGCAGAAACTGGCCATTGCACTGCCATAAATAATGGCTCGCTTCATGTTTTCAAAACTGATGTCGTCGGTTTTTGCCAACCAACCTATGAAACCACCTGCAAACGTATCACCCGCACCTGTGGGATCAAATACTTCCTCTAACAACATGGCTGGAGCAAAAAACACTTGGTCATTGTAAAACAACAATGCACCGTGTTCGCCTTTTTTTATGATCAGGTATTTAGGCCCCATAGATCTGATCTTGCGAGCAGCTTTGATCAAACTGTATTCACCCGACAATTGTCTGGCTTCTTCATCGTTGATGGTCAAAACATCTACCATGGTCAATGTGTGTTTCAAATCATCCATGGCCACATCCATCCAAAAATTCATGGTGTCCATGACAATGAGTTTCGGACGCTTGCTCAACCTTTGAATCAATGTACTTTGTACGATTGGTGCCAGATTACCCAACATCAGATAATCAGGAGACTCCTGACCTGCAGGTACCAGTGGATCGAAATCCGCCAATACATTCAGTTCAGTCACCAAAGTTTCTCTGCTGTTCATGTCATTGAAGTACCTGCCACTCCAGAAAAATGATTTTTCTCCATTCTTGATCTGTAATCCGTCGGTGTTAATCCCTTTAGATTGCAGGAAATCAATGTATGATTGAGGGAAATCATCGCCAACAACGGCAATTAATCCCACATCTCCGGTAAAGTATGAGGCAGCCAAGCTCACGTATGTTGCGGCGCCGCCAATGATTTTGTCTGTTTTTCCGAAGGGGGTTTCTATTGCATCGAATGCAACGGTTCCGGTTACCAATAAACTCATAATTTCTGCAAAAATGGGCTTATTTATTGAATTAAAAAAACGAAGTGCTTTCTCTCAGTTGAATTCGAACTTAAAGACTTGTGTATATGAACCCACAATTGCCCCAAACGCTTCACTGATATTACCCTTTAACAAAGTGGGTTGAGAAAAGGGATCGTTTTGATAAAACAAATGCTCATTCAATGAGGTATAGAAATTATACGCACTCTCTGAATAACTGCTCACATAAAGCTCCAATAAGTATGTTCTTTCGTTTGACTTTCCAAATAATCCATTAGCGCCAAATTTCAAATTGGCAGTCATGTTCCCAAAGTACTTATCATTGAACAACAAATGTCGATTCGAGAATCTTGTAGCCGGATTCTCTGTCAATAAAAAATCAAGCGATTCTATGGTGACCCATTCACTGATGATAGTAGTATCTGTGCCTGCAAACTGTTTGTAATGACGTTTCAGCCTCAATCCATAATAATTGCCCCGGTTGCTCTGATCCTCTAAGTCCAATGTGAATTGATAAAAGTTCTGTTTGCCCTGAAAAATGATTCTTGAAGTGTCCATCACCTTACACTTCAAAGAGTCGGGCATTCTCTCATTTACCCAGTATGTTCTGCTATCGGCAGTGATTCTAAACAAATAAGTTTTGCCTGCACTTGGCTTTAAAAAATTAGAAGCAAATACCCCTTTCCCCATATCCGTCAACACATCCAATATCCCGGTGTCTTTGTCCATCACTTCTATCAAACAATTAAACGGTATCTTGGGAGGGTTGTTATCTGTAATGTTTTGAGTCCTGGATAGTTTCACTTTTATAAAACTGTCTGGACTAATTTCTGAATCGACCACCAAGGATGCTTCCCTGTTTGGAATGTCAACAATGATTTCGCGTTTACAGGCAAACATGAAAAGAATGGCGATATACAAAAAGAGTTTTTTCAAAATTGAATTTTATAATTGATACTTGGCAAAACAGGAAATAAACTCACTGCTTCAAAAATTCTATCTCCACTTTGATTATAAGCAGGTGTGATGTAAAAAGGATTCAGTCTGTTGTATACATTGTATGCACCAATACTGAAAATTCTATAATAACGCTTGTGGTACTTTTTAAAATTGATACCAAAATCTAAACGGTGGTAATTGGGAAACTTAAAATTGTTGCGCTCTCCATAAACATAAATAACGTTTTGAGGAGACAATCCGGAACCTATGTAATACACCTGCTCAGGCAGTGTATAATTGGCCCCTGTTGTAAAAACCCAACTTAAACTTGCATCGATCTTGCGATTAAAATTGTGATTGACAAAGAATGCAAAATTGTGCCGTCTGTCGTATTTGTATGGATACATTTTACCGCCGTTGATGTCGTTGAATTTTCTGTAGTTCCAACTCAAAGTATAGCTGATCCATCCTTGAGTATTTCCATTTCTTTTTTCTGCCAGAAATTCATAACCATAAGCTATTCCTTTTCCTGTTGTTACCTTATTTTCCCAATCCACATCCGATCCAATGTAATTGGCTTGATCCTTATATTCAATGATACCATCCATGGTTTTGTTGAAGGCTTCTAAATTGAATATGTAATCGCCCTTTGCAAAGTTGATCCCACCACTGAGCATCTTACTTTGTTCGGGTTTAATCTTATCTGTTGAAGGTAACCATAGATCTAAAGGCATTCCTGAATTTGTGCTTGTCAGCAGATGTAAGAACTGATTGGTCTTCTGATACCCGGCATGCAAATTCATGCTCTTGGACAACTTGTAATTGGCCGAAAATCTAGGTTGGTAAAGGTTGTATGAATTGGTTGCCAAATTGAATCTTGAGGCATTTAATCCTGCATTGATCTCAACATTGCGCCTAATTTTAATTAACATCTCGCCATAAGCATTCATTTCCATGGCATTTGAAATTCTATTTTCCGTTTTGGTCTGATTGATGATTTTATCTGAAGAAAATATCCTTCTTTCAAACTGGTGATATATGCCTCCGACTCCCGACTTTACATTCAACCAATCGAATACTTTCGCTTCTAAATGATAGGATGCGATCGAGTTCCTGATGATGGATTCAAATTCATAATTGTAAGAATTTTCAAGCTGAACAGAATCATTGCTCTCTGAATATTCGTAATTCGATTTGTTGCCAAAATTATAATTGGAATACGAAATGTTCAATCTACCGGATATTTTAGGTGTCCACACATGGTGATCTCTGAATGAATACACCCTATTGCCCCAAAAGACATTCTGAGCGTCTTTTTCCTTGATGACTTTTTCGGGATCCTTCAATGTGAAGGAATTTCTTATGAACACATTGTCGCCACCAACATAGAATCCAAATGCAATCTGATGTTTGTCACTGAAAGCGTGATTGATCTTTCCATTTGCATCATAAAAATAATAACCGGTTCGAAGTGGATTAATACTTTTAAAAATATTTTTATCCGAATAAAGGTCGTAAAACAAATCAAAGAAAGAGCGTCTGCCTGACAATATAAAAGTGGTTTTCTTATTTTTACCCAATGGACCATCTATGGTGAGTTTTGACGACAACAATCCCGCTGAAATTTGTGTCGTTATTTTTTTGTTATTGCCATCCTTGGTGCGCACATCGATAACGCTGCTCAATCGCCCGGAATACCTTGCAGACATACCGCCCTTCAATAACTTAACATCTTTGATGACATCAGAATTGAACACACTGAAAAAACCATAAATATGTGACGGGTTATAAATCGGCACGTCGTCGAGCAAGATCAAATTTTGGTCGGGACCACCTCCTCTTATGTTTAAACCGATTGTGCCATCATTACCTGAGCTGATACCCGGCAACAATTGTAAACCTTTCAACACATCGGTTTCACCAAACAGAAAAGGCAATCGTTTCATGTTTCTGCTCGACAGATTGATTTCATCCGGCTTGTGATTGATTTGATTTTCGGGACCGGAAGTCACTCTGAATGCCGGCAAGATCAATGGATTTTCTTTCATTTCAACATTCAATTTCATGTTGTTGTTCAACAAGAGACTGAATGATTTTGACACAAATGGATATTGAGAAAACCTGATCTTTACACTGTCAGAGTTGAGGGTCAGTGAATAATAACCATCTTGGTTGGTGGTAGTGTTTTTTAAGTCATAAACATTGTATACAGTAACGCCGATCAATTTCTCACCACTTGTTTCATCAAACACATATCCGGAAATTGTAAACTTATCTGTTTTTTCAGATTTATTGATGACAATGTAATTGCCATACAAAAGTGAAAACACCAATTTGTGAGGGGTCAGCAATTTGACGAGAACCACGTTGAGTTCTTCGTTTTTTGCATTCAAATTATATTTCCCATCAGGTATTATTTTTAAGTTGTAATTAAAAGAAACCCCAGCTTTTGACTCAATTTCTTTAAGAATTTCGGGAATGCTCTTTTGTTTGATTTTACAAGAGATTTTCCTTCCCAGAATATCAGACTGCGACACTACAATGTTGGAATAAGCCAGCAACAATAAACCGAGAAATAAAATCCTCCGCATTTTAAGGTGCTAAAATACGTCAAATCATTTGAATTATAGGCCTTAAAAAGACCAGACTCAATTCATCGTAAAAAACTGAAATTTCGTCGCCAAAATCCGTCTAAAACGGCTTTTTACACGACACACTCAACGAATGGTGATTTTACTACTGGTGGTTTTAGATAGCAGCTCAGCTGCCTGTTCGGCACTTAAATCATCGATACTGAGATTGTATTTTTCTTTGGCCAGAGTTTGATCGTACTCAAAAGTAACATTGTATTTAGATTCCAACGCTTTGATGATATCTTCTAAACTGGTATTTTCAAATACGAGTTTTGATTCCATCCAGGCGGTTTCGCTGACATCATCCGTTGATATCAATTCTATTTTACCATTTGCTTTTGCAAGTAATTTTTGACCCGGTATCATACTGATGGTTTCTTCAGCATTGTGCCAATTTATCTTGCCTTTTTTAAGGAAGACCGAAAAGGTCTTACCTGGATAATTGTCGATATTGAATTCAGTTCCAAGAACCTCAACGGCACCTTTTTCAGTGCTAACAACGAATGGTCTGCCATCATGAGCGACCGAGAAAAACACTTCACCTTTAACCAATGTCAACGCACGCTTGTATTTGTTAATGGCATCGACATTGATTATTGAATTTGCATTTAAGACGATTTTTGAACCATCGGGCAATGTCACGGCTTTTATTTCTTTACCGCTTTCAAAATGAGCTACATAACCTTCCGAATTAGAAAAATTGTTGTATTGATAGATCCCAATACTCACACCCAACACAATTACTGCAGCCGCTACCCATCTGAACATGTGGAAGAGCGGTTTTTTAGCCACAACTTCCGGCTGCATCATCAATCCGGCTTTAAATCCTTCCCATTTGGCCGCAGTACCTGCTTCCGGATATTTGAAGGAAGATGCCGATTCCCAGATTCGTTCTACCGATTCCATTTCTTTTGCAGACATAGCATTATCAGCATTCAAATCTTGAATGATGAAATCCGGTAAATGATGTTTGCTCTTGTCTGACATGGATAATCGAATCGCTTAATTGAATGAATTACTTGACCCTAATGGCCTGAGGAATGTTTTGTTGAACGAATCCCAAAAATAATTGATTTGCAGGATTACTTTTCAACCATTCCTTTAGAAATGCCTCTTCTTCAACAGTACAAAGACCGGCGAGGTATTTCGTAAACAGATTGGCTTGCAATTGTTCTTTCATGCCTCTAATACAATCTATATGTGGCCATCCCCCAAAAGGGTGATAAAGATTTCTCCCATTCCCCCATTTAGCACTGATTATCAGCGCTTTATTTTTTCCAAAAATGTCGTCGCATCTATCCCTTCGTTAAAAATCAAATCCAAAATACTCAAACCTTTCACGAATCCGATCTCCGACGCGAATACCTGATGGTAGACTGAATTTAATTGATCCTTGTTTTGCAACTCGAATGGAACATGCGGAACCATCTCTATTCTGGTTTCCATTTTCAAGGCTTTCAAACTCCATTGCATCAATTCGAGATTCAATGCCATCAAATGTGTCAATTTCTTTCTTAATATCTTTTCGATCTGATAATCGTAATACTCAAAAAAAGGACTTTTGCCATAAGCGGTCTTTAAAGCATTGATCAACTGATTGTGCCAATTGGTTGCATAAGAAATTTCTACTTGAGCGTATGGACCTTTACGTGTAGAAGCTAGCAGCGGTATAGAAAATGTCATTTTGCCCTGATGACCTCCAAATTCTAAGCGATTGAAACCCGGTTCATCCGGCATTGGCAAGTAATCGGGGAATTGAATTACATCCAAATCATAAATGGATGCATAATATTCAGAGGGCGGTAATAACAATAAAGGTACTATCACTGCTGGTATCGTTTAACTTCTAAATCATCTGAGCACAGTTCCAACAATTCTTGATTGCTCTTTTTAAGTTCAGGGTGCACAAAAGAAGCTGAAATCTCGCACAAAGGCACCAACACGAACTTACGTTTACTCATTTCCGGATGAGGTAAAATTAAATCCGGGTGCTTCAATGTTACTTTGCCGTAATAGATAATGTCTATGTCTAAGGTTCGCGGACCGTATTTAATGGTTCTTTTTCTTCCAAATGATTTTTCAATATCCAATACAATTTTTAAACAATACAAT